>NZ_CAJZFJ010000046.1 GCF_915070105.1 uncultured Porphyromonas sp. | reverse complement strand
TGTTTGCTTCCGACATAATAGTCCACGAGGGCAGAAATTCTTGATGCAACCGTATCCATGTCTTGACGAGAAACAAAATCATTATGTATTTGTACTACCGATTTGTCATTGGTAGGAGGCTATCCATACGCTGGCAAAGATGTTCATTAATACCTCTCCTTAGCAGGAGCAATGACTGGAGGTTTTATTTGTTGCTAAAATTCCGTGTAACAAAAACAGCAGGCTGTTTTGTCCGCCAAGGGAACTTTCAACCTGCTGTCTAGTGCTTAGTTTCTATCGTGGTCCCACTTGGGCTTGAACCAAGGACTCCCTGATTATGAGTCAGGTGCTCTAACCGACTGAGCTATAGGACCAAAGGAGGTCACCTAGGGAGGTGATACCCCTTCTTTTCGTGTGCAAAGATAGCGATAAAGCCTTTATGCACCAAACGTCTTCTCCCCCCTTCTCTAGCTAAGGATAGGGCAGATCGAATCTACGATACCATCGGCGAGCCCCTTGGTGGGTACGATGACCTCTTCTGCTTGGGTTATCTCGGCCACGGAGAGGAAGATGTCTGCTGCAGGGACGATGACCTCTGCACGGTCGGGCTTTAGGCGGAAGCGGAGCATACGCTCCTCGGGAGTATATTGCCTTAGGTCGTCGGCTACTGCTCGTAGACTTGTGATGGGGAGGTGGTTGATATTGGCACGTTCGGAGGGTGCTCCTAGGCGCAGGAGCTTATTGATATTACCCCCGGTTCCCACCAGCTGGATATGTCCCTGATAGGTGTCCGTCAGCTCCTGCAGATAGCGGCGGAAGTCCTGACGTACCTCCTCCCTAACCCGTCCACTGATCTGTCGGATCGTACCGATGTCGAAGGAGCGAGAGTCTACGAGATTGCGGCCACGGACGATATTGAGCTCTGTACTCCCTCCCCCAACGTCTACGTAGAGGAAGGTGTCGTCATCTCGTCCCTCGAGCGAACGCATCAGATCGGCAGAGATCAGCTCTGCCTCCTCCCGACCACCGATGATCTCGATGCGTATGCCTGTCTTCTCCTCGATCTTCTCGACCAGCTCGAGACCGTTATCTGCGTCACGCATTGCCGAGGTAGCGCAGGCTCTGAAGGCGACTACCTCGTAGATCTCCATCAGCTCACGATAGGCCTTCATGAGGCTGACGAGCTGCTTTCCTTTCTTCTTGGATATATGTCCCTCGGTAAAGGCATCTTCACCTAGGCGGAGGGGGACACGCACGAGCTGTACCTTGGAGAGGGGCTCTGTACTACCTGGCTCATTGAGGCACTTGACGAGTAGGCGTACGGCGTTGGAGCCGATGTCGATACCTGCGTAGTGAGACTTAGCCATTCGATTCCTTTTTGCTTAGATAATAGTTGTAGATGATGTCTTGGGAGTTGAAGAGTTTCGTACCGCTTGGGTAGCTGTCTCGGTAGGCATATACCTCTCCATCCTGGGTATAGTAGCCCTGCTCGGTATCGGAGAGCCCAGCTGAGACGATGAAGTCTAGCTCCCGCTGTATATCGGGATCATAGACGGGGGTCATGACCTCTATGCGTCGGTCGAGGTTGCGTGTCATCCAGTCCGTCGAGCCGATGAAGTAGCGGGGCTGACCTCCGTTGCCGAAGATATAGATGCGAGAGTGCTCTAGGTAGCGTGAGATGATGGAGTTGATATACATCCCTTCGCTGAAGCCTGCTACACCGGGTACTAGGGAGCAGTTTCCTCTTAGGCATAGCTCCACTCGTACACCTGCATTGCAGGCTTCGTAGAGCTTGTGTACCATTTTCTCATCGACGATATGGTTGATCTTCATTCGGATGAAGGCCCCCTGACCGGATCGGGCGAGACGGATCTCCCTATTGATCATATTATAGAGAGGCTGGCGCATATCGTTGGGGGCGACAAGGAGCTCCTTGAAGCGAACGTTCAGGAAGGGACGCTCAATGAAGTCAAAGACGTGTAGCACGTCTCGGGTGATGCCCTTGCGAGCGGTCATGAGCATAAGGTCTGTATAGAGCTTGGCTGTACCCTCGTGGAGGTTGCCCGACCCGATGCAGGCTATATCTCCCCTGCGGGTGGCTATGTAGACGAGCTTGGAGTGTATCTTGAGCTTCTCGTGTCCGAAGACGACGTTGATCCCCGAGTCCTGCATCTTCTTGCTCCAGCTGATATTGGACTGCTCGTCGAAGCGGGCGAGGATCTCGATGACGGCAGTCACCCGCTTGCCATTCTGCGCCGCTGCCATCAGTGCGCGGATGACCTTGGAGCTCTGTGCCACACGATAGAGCGAGATGCGGATCTCGGTGACTTCCGAGCTAATCGCCGCCTCCTGCAGTAGACGAAGAAAGTGGTCAAAGCTCTGATAGGGGAAGTGCACACAGCGGTCTCGCTCTAGGATCTCATTGATCACACTCTGCGTATAGCGGCGATCCTCGATACCGAGGGGCTCACGAGGAGGGAAGCGAAGTCCCTTACGTCCGCAGTCTGGTAGGGTCATGAGGTCACGCATATTGTGGTAGCGTCCCCCGCCGACACGTGTGTCTCGGTAGTTGAGCTCTGCCATATCGCTTAGTCGCTTTAGGACGACTGGGGGGATGGCTTCGTCATAGACCACACGGACGGTCTCTCCTCGCTTGCGTCGCTTCACTCCACGAGAGACCTTCTCGATGACACTCGTACGTAGGTCCTGGTCGATCTCGAACTCTGCGTCCTTCGTGAACTTGAAGGTGTAAGCCTCGTAGCGTACATACTGATCCCCTACGAAGCAGTAGGGGAGACAGGCTCTGAGGACATCATCTAGGAACATCAGGTAGCTCTCGCCCTCCTTGTCCTTGAGTCTAAAGAACCGCCCAAGGTCCCTCGTCGGCACCTCCAGCAGTGCTACATCATGCATCTCCTCTGTCTCCTGCTCATCCTGCCAGAGGATGACGGCTAGGTAGAGAGCCTCCTTGAGGTGTCGCTCGGGGCTAAAGGTCGGGCTATTGATGAAGATCGGGGTCGTCGTCCCATTGATCTTCTCCATGAAGAAGGTACGTACCTCTCGTAGCTGCTCCTCGCTCAGCTCCCGCTCGTTGATGATATGGATATGCGCCTCGGCGAGCGAGTGAAGCAGTGACTCGAAGGTCTGCTCGAAGAGCTGTGAGTACTCCTGATTGAGGCGAAGGATCGTACGCAGCACATCCCGAGCCTTCTTGCGCTCGTCCTCCGAGACCTCTATCGTGGAGTCAATGAGACGGCGTAGCGAGGCTACACGCACACGGAAGAACTCATCTAGGTTATTGGAGTAGATACCTAGATAGTTGAACCGCTCCAGTAGGGGAAGGTCTTGGCGCCGAGCCTCCAGTAGGATGCGCTTATTGAAGTACATCCAGCTCTCATCCCGCTCGATATAGGGGAAGCGACGACTGGATCGCAAACTCAGGTCTGTATGCATATAAGTAGGATGCTAGAGGGCGCTACCATCGAAGCCAAAGGGCAGGAGGAGACGGCAGTCGTCTATGCAAATCGTTTGCTCTCCCCCACATAGTAGGATAGGGAAGGGATGGAAGCGTGTCGCCGTCTCCATGATCACCTGCCGACAGCTCCCACAGGGGGAGATGAAGGGTACCCGTCCCCCATCGTTGATCGCCACGATCAGGAGCTTGTCTATCGGTACATCGGGCCACTGCGCAGATGCCCAGAAGAGGGCTGTCCGCTCAGCGCAGGTACCCGAGGGGTAGGCTGCGTTCTCTTGGTTGGAGCCCGTCACGATCTCTCCATTGGCGAGCAGTACAGCAGCGCCTACATGGAAGTGGCTATATGGGGCATAGGCCTTCTTGGCGGCCTCTAGGGCTCTCTGCTCCAGCTCTAGGTCGAGGGGGGAGAGCTCATCATGTGTCAGGGTGCTATATGGGACTTGAAGTGTCCGTTCCATAATTCTTTATCTCTATTATCTATTTGCCTGTTCTTGCTTTGATCGCCCTATGACAGAGGCTTTCACCAGCTAATATACGAAATCCCCTCCGTATAGCCTTGGATATAGGTCTCTTCATCAGAGCAGACGTATGATCTCTTTCTGTATTCTCCTCTCTTTGGCTCTTTAGGGACTTTATTTCATGGCCTAGATCATATTAGCCATGTCTCTTGTGCCTAGGTCCTAGCCCCGACGAATGTACATACGAATGAGCCCTGCAGAGGATATACTTAGAGCGAGGTTGTGTACACGTGTGTACACAGTTGTATACACGTTGGTACACTGTTGTGTACACACGTGTATACTTTACCCTCTTAGGTAGTAGCTCTACCCTTGGTACGTCTATGCCTAGGGTACAGATGCTTCTATCTATCGGTGTATGCCCCTTGACTACATTACCCTCGTTCTCTAGTGATTTCATGCGTCAGGTCTAGTCTCTTCATTCATTCTGACCCTGTCGCCCTTGAGAGGTTGAGCGTTCTGTCCCAGCTAATCATCCTCTCGATACTTCGTTTAATGGATGGGGAGGCTCGCTGTGTAGAGGTAGAGGAGTGGTATATATAGAGCGCACCCCATAGGTGTCATGACCTATGGGGTGCGCTCTATACAGCCTCCCTAGTGGAGAGGGGCTGTGGAGGTATGAGGGCTACTCCGTCTCCTCCTCTAGGAGGTGCTGGCTGTAACCTACAAGGTGACGGAGGTTCACGAGGAGCTCGTTGGTCTCGATGAGGAGGTTGAGATAGACGAGGGAGGCACGTAGGTCTTCCTTACGACTCTTGTGCGTACGCTTCATCTGGGTCTTACGCATATCCTTGACGATGTTGCGTAGCTCCTTACCCATAGCCTTGGCTTTCTTGGCATCCTCCATACGTTCGCTGGCGATGAGACGATGCACCTGTGCGATGTAGTCTACGACACGGTCACGGATGGGGAGGAACTCCTCACGGCACTGCTCGGGGATAGGGTTGAAGTTGTTGTCTACGTGCTCGGCACAGACCTCGCTCGCACGCTCTAGGGCATAGATCATCTGCAGACAGGTGTTTGCCCCGAGGTGGAACCACATGTTCTTCTCCAGCACATCCTCATCGTTGGACATACGTCTTAGTCCGATCGTCTCCTTACGGCGCATGGTCTTGAAGCGACGCTTGTGGCTGTCTAGGTGGTGCTGGGTGCGGTGGAGCTTGCGTAGGTCTTCGCCGAAGAGCCCCGTGGTCAGATCCATATAGTCTGCACTGACCTGATCGAGGAGCGTGATCTGGTTGAGACGTACGTGCTCGGAGAGGAGACTCCACATCTCCTCGGGCTTCTCGGCATTGAGGATAGCGACGAAGAGCTCATCGTCAGCATCATCCTTCTTGCGCTTGAGCAGGTGATTGTTGAAGAGGAGGAAGAGGGCGACACCGATGAGGGCAACCATAGCTACGAAGCCCCCGAAGTTCATGATCGCAGCGATGATGATCGCAATGATGAAGGCTGCACCAGCGGTGACGAACCATCCACCGATCACGGACATAACCCCCGTGAGACGTCCCACGGCGCTCTCACGTCCCCAGGCACGGTCTGCCAGAGATGACCCCATAGCGACCATGAAGGTCACGTAGGTCGTAGAGAGGGGTAACTTCATCGAGGTACCTACGGCGATGAGTAGCCCAGAGAGTACGAGGTTCACCGAAGCACGGACGAGGTCAAAGGCTGCCCCCTGCTCGAGGGTGATCTCCTGCTTGTTGAATCGGCTATCGATCCAGGTGCGAGTGCTCTTGGGTACAGCACGCTCTAGGAAGTTGGCTATCGCACTACTCGTGCGTACGAGACCACGAGCGATACGAGAGGAGCCGAAGGTCTCCTCTCCATCATCCTGACGGGAGAGGTTTACGGAGGTCTTGATGACGTTCTGAGCACTCTTGGAGAAGAAGAGTGCCACGACCATGATGACCCCAGAGGCCAGGAGGAAGTAATAGGGCGTCTCGGCAGGGCCCTTGTTCGCAGCCATTAGGTAGCTATCATAGGCACCATTGCCGTGCGCCATGAAGTTCTGATAGGAAGCTAACCCTGTCAGAGGCACCCCGATGAAGTTCACCAAGTCGTTACCAGCAAAGGCGAGTGAGAGGGAGAGTGTACCTGCTAGGACGATGATCTTGAGTATATTCACCTTGCACCAGTGTAGGATCTGCATCACGATGGAGGAGACGACGAGGCATCCTAGGACGAGCTCCTGAGTATGCTCGTTGATCCATGCCTTGTAGGCAAAGGTAGAGTCTCCTAGCCCCTTGATGAGCATGAAGTAGATGATAGCCGTGATGGCTAGCCCTCCATAGATACCAGCTAGGTAGGGGAGAGTCTTCTTGTAGTTGAAGGTGAAGAGTACACGAGCGATCCACTGCACCACAGAGCCGAAGAAGAAGGCGATCGCCACAGAGAGGAAGATGGCGATGATGACCTGTAGGGCCTTGGAGGTGTTCAGTAGATCGAGTACCTGAAGGGAGGGATCACCGACACTCTTGATCATCGCCATACAGAAGGCTGCACCTAGTAGCTCGAAGACCATCGAGACAGTCGTAGAGGTAGGTAGCCCAAGTGTATTGAAGATGTTCAGTAGGATAATATCGGTGACCACTGCCGTGAGACAGATCGTCATCACCTCCTGGAAGGTGAAGTACGACGGGTCATAGATACCATAGCGGGCTATGTCCATCATCCCATTGCTCAGGGATGCACCGATGAAGATACCGACAGCTGCGACAGCGAGGACGACCTTGAAGGGTGCAGCCTTAGCTCCGATCGCAGAGTTTAGGAAGTTCACAGCATCGTTGCTTACCCCTGCCACCAAATCGAAGCAGGCGAGGATAAGTAGGAATGCTAGGATGCAGATAAAGATGATTTCCATTGCTGGGATAAATATGTTCTAGGGTTAGTTGGGTTGCTTGACTAATCGAAGAGTAGACGAGGCTCATCACGCTCTTCCACTACGGATGCGGGAGCAGGAGCCTCAGCGGGCGTAACCTGAGTAGCATGGAGATGGGCAAGGAAGTCCGTCTCGGAGAGTAGGGTGATGCCTAGGGAGGTAGCCTTCTCGAGCTTGGCAGGTCCCATATTGGCACCAGCTAGGACAAAGTCTGTCTTACTCGAGATAGAGGAGGAGATCTTACCTCCGTAGGACTCGATCATAGCCTTGTACTCCTCTCGTGAATGCTCAGTGAAGACACCACTGATGACGAACGTCCGTCCAGAGATGAATTCGTGCGAGGTGATAGGGCTTGGCTCCTCCTGTGCTGTACGTCTAAGCGGAAGGCCTAGCTCCTCGAGCTCTAGGATGAAGTGTCTGTTACTCTCGAGTGCGAAGTAATCGACTAGGCTCTGCGCGATGACCTTGCCAATATCGGGTATGGCAGTCAGTTCCTCAAGGGAAGCCTTGGCGAGCTCCTCTATAGTTGAATAGTGCTGTACTAGGGTCTTAGCGACCGTCTCACCCACGAAGCGAATGCCTAGACCAAAGAGTAGAGCACTGAATGGGCGATCCTTGGAGGCGGTGATGCTGTCAAGGAGCTTCGTAGCACTACGTTCCTTGAAGCCGGGGAGGGTAAGTAGATCCTCTACTCTTAGGCGATATAGATCAGCTATGCTATGCACTAAGTCGTGCTCGAAGAGTAGGGATATAGTCTCCTCTCCGAGACGAATGTCTGCTGCCTTACGCCCGCAGAAGTGCTCGATACGTGCTGTCTGCTGTGGTGGGCATGCAGACTGATTGGGACAGTAATAGGCAGCCTCCCCTTCGTTGCGCTGTAGGGGGGTGCTACATGATGGACATTGTGTGGGGAAGACGATTGGTTCAGCTCCCTGCTGACGCTCCTCCTTAGCTATACCTACGATCTTGGGGATGATCTCTCCCCCCTTCTCGACGAAGACTTGGTCTCCGAGGTGTAGATCTAGGGTGGCGATGAAGTCTGCGTTGTGTAGGGAGGCACGACGTACGATCGTACCCGAGATGGGTACAGCCTCTAGGTTGGCTACTGGTGTTACGGCTCCAGTACGCCCGACTTGGAAGTCTACGGAGAGAAGTGTCGTCTTCACTTGCTCAGCTTGGAACTTGTAGGCTATGGCCCAGCGAGGCGTCTTGGAGGTATAGCCTAGCTCCTCTTGTTCGGAGATGGAGTCTACCTTGAGTACAACCCCATCCGTAGCTACAGGTGCAGAGTGGCGAGCTTCATCCCAGTGGTCGAGGAAGTGATGTACCTCCGAGAGAGAATGACAGAGCTCGATAGCATGAGATACCTTGAGCCCCCAAGCCTTGCACTGCATGAGTCGCTCATAATGGCTATCGGGCATATCCGGCTGTGCGGGGACGTAGTAAAAGAAGGCATCCAGCCTACGGGAGGCTACGATGGCGGGATCGAGCTGCTTGAGTGTGCCGCTAGCTGCATTACGTGGGTTGGCAAAGAGTGGTAGTCCTGCCTCATTACGCTCTGCATTGATCCGATCAAACTCGGCGAAGGGAAGGAGTATCTCCCCTCGTACCTCCAGCTCACGAGGATAACCCTCGCCCTGTAGGCGTAGAGGTATGGAGCGAATGGTGCGGACATTGGCTGTGACATCATCCCCTACCTGACCATCACCTCGGGTGACAGCACGTACGAGGATACCTTCCTCGTAGATGAGTGATATGGATAGACCATCATACTTCAGTTCGGCAGCTATAGCGAAGGGCTTCCCTCCCAGATCCTTCTTTATTCGCTCGTAGAAGCTATCGACCTCTTCGTAGCTATAGGTATTGCCAAGGGAGAGCATAGGGTAGCGGTGTGCCACCTGTGCAAAGCCCTCGGTACGGTCTGCTCCGACTCTTTGGGTCGGGGAGTCGGGAGTGATGAGCTCGGGGTGCTGTGACTCGAGTGCCTCTAGCTCCTTGAGCAGATGATCGAAGTCATAGTCCGAGATGGTAGGGGTAGATAGGACATAATAGGCATGGTTGTGCCTATTGATCTCTTCCCGGAGGGCCTTGATGTGTTCGTCTATTCGTTCCATTTCTGATAGTAATAGAGATCCTGATAGTCTCCTCTGACCCACTGCCAGCGTGGTAGTGTAGCCGTGTGCTCGAATCCAAGGGCTAGGAGCATCCTCTGTGAAGGGATATTGTAGGCTAAGATCTCGGCATATACCTGCTGGCAACGTAGCTGCTCAAAGGCATAGTGGCAGGCTAACCTAATGCCCTCTGAGGCATATCCCGATCGTCTATGTTCAGGGGCGATATAGATCCCAATGCCTGTACGGAAGTGTAGGGGAGTGTAGTCGTATAGCACCAAGTGCCCAAGGGCAGCTGGGGATGTGCCCCGTCGCTCTATAATGAGGCTCATCGTCCCGGTCTCCATGATGTGTCGTGAGGAGGTGGTGATGTACTGCTGAATGAAGTCCTTGGAGAGAGGGTTGATGGTGTTGCTGGATAGCCAGCCCTCGGCGTCATTCTCCCAAGCCTCCAGAAGCGGTAGATCATCCTGTGAGAGAGCTCTCAGTCGGAGGTCGTCATTCTCCAGTAGATGTGCCATAGTCGAGAGGAAACTTGATCAGAAGCGTAGGGATTGGTCGAAGTCTGTTCGAGTGAGGATCGATCTACCGAGGGTTACCTCGTCTGTATACTCGATCTCATCGCCGATAGCGATACCACGAGCGATGACAGATACCTTCACATCGAGGGACTGTAGGCGGCGATAGATGAAGAAGTTCGTGGTATCCCCCTCCATCGTAGTCCCTAGGGCGAGGATGACCTCCTTCACCGCATCAGAGTGAACACGCTCAACGAGCTCATCGATAAGTAACTCCTCTGGACCGATCCCATCGATAGGAGATATTACCCCTCCGAGGACATGGTAGAGGCCACGATACTGCCCGGTATTCTCGATCGCCAAGACATCTCCTACGTGCTGTACGACACAGACCGTGGAGGCGTCACGACTAGGATTAGCACATATACTACAGAGCTCGGTATCACTGATATTGTGACACTGACGGCAGTAGATGATTCCATCACGCATCTCTACTAGAGCATGAGCGAAGGCGTGCGTGTCACCCTCGGGGCGAGAGAGCAGATGTAGGGCTAGGCGAAGGGCACTCTTGCGTCCAATACCCGGGAGTGTCGCTAGCTGCTCGACGGCACGCTCTACGAGCTTAGATGGATAAGAGAGCATCTCGTAATATTCTCCTAGTCGTAAAGTAAGAAAGCCCATAGAGAGCAAACACCCAAGTATGATCGGTGATCATCACCTCTCAGGGGCTATCTCTCTATGGGCTTCCTAGTCAAGTCTATTCGTCCAAGGTCTCGATCTCGTTGCCCTCCTTGTCGAGGAACTTGTACTCGAGGAATCCGAGACTTTGGTTAGGAGTAACACGGACTCCTCGTGCTATCTGTAGCTTCCATCGTCGGGCGATGGAGACGAGGAGTCCCTTGGTGAGGTAGGCTGCTACGTAGGGATGTACGTGTACATTTACGTAGGATAGACTTAGTCGATGGACTAGGTCCTTGAGCTTTTCTTCTAGTTGGTCGGTGAAGAGCACAGAGCCCTTCATCTTCCCAGTACCCATACAGGTCGGACAGGTCTCATCTGTATTGATCTGCGTGGCGGGGCGTACTCGCTGTCGGGTGATCTGCATCACGCCGAACTTACTCAAGGGGAGTATATTATGCCTCGTGCGATCAGACTCCATCAGCTTGACCATGTGCTCATAGAGGAGCTGACGATTCTTCTGGTCATGCATATCAATGAAGTCTACCGCAATGATGCCCCCCATATCCCTCAGGCGGAGCTGGCGTGCCAGCTCTTCGGCTGCGATTAGGTTCACATCAATGGCTGTACCCTCCTGCTCGTTGTTCTTTCGAGACCTATTACCGCTATTGACGTCTACGACATACATAGCTTCGGTCTGCTCAATGATCAGGTAGGCACCACTCTTACAGGTGACGGTACGCCCAAAGGACGACTTGATCTGCTTCGTTACCCCCTTTTCATCAAAGATGGGTAAGTTCCCTGTATACAGGTGTACGATCTCCTCTCTTCCTGGTGCTATCTGAGCGACATACTCACGTATCTCCTCGAAATAGGCTTTGTCATTGACTTGAATGCTCTGGAAGGAAGGGTTGAACGTATCACGGAGTATCCCGAGGGCTCGGCTAGACTCTTCGTAGACGATCTTGGGTGTCTTGGTGATCTTAGGGAGCTTCTGTACGCTCTCTTCCCAGCGACGGAGGAGACGACGGAGCTCTTGGTCCAGCTCCGAGGCTCGCTTACCTTCGGCAGAGGTACGGATGATGACGCTGAAGTTCTTAGGCTTCATGCTTAGCACCAGCTGCTTGAGGCGAGCACGCTCCTCGTGTGATTCGATCTTTGTACTGACTGAGACCTTGTCAGAGAAGGGGACTAGGACGAGGTTTCGTCCAGCGATAGAGATCTCAGCAGATAGACGTGGTCCCTTGGTGGATATGGGTTCTTTGACTACTTGTACGAGGACGTTCTGTCCAGCCTTGATGTAGTCAGCGATCTTACCATCCTTGGGTAGGTCTGGGAAGTTAGGGATCTTATGTAGGGCGGGCACTGCTTTGGTCTTCTCGATCTGCTCGAGGAAGCGCTGCTGCGCCTGATAGATCATCCCTAGATCAAGATAGTGAAGAAAAGCATCTTTCTTGTAGCCTACATCAACGAACGCTGCATTCAGCCCAGGCATGACCTTCTTCACTCGTCCGAGGTATATGTCCCCGACGGCGAAGGCTAAGTCCCTGCGCTCACGCTGTAGCTCTACCAGTCTTTGGTCTTCTAGTAGAGCCATGGATATCTCCTTAGGGGAGACATCGACGATTAGTTCACTGGTCACTTAGCGTAAATGATGTATCGATAAGAATGTAGGGGATAGATGCTGCTTACAAAAAGCACACAAGGGGTAAGAGCTAGCTTGTCACTTGCCCTAGACCCCTCATGTAAGACACTATTTCTTCTTCTTATGTCTATTCTTCTTGAGTCTCTTCTTACGCTTGTGCGTAGCCATCTTATGGCGCTTTCTTTTCTTTCCGCTTGGCATAGCTTTCTTTTGTTTTTTATATTATAGTTATCTGCGATTTCTCCTCTACTTCACCTTCGAAGCAAAGAGCTTAGAGGGCTTGAAGGCAGGGATGCGACGCTTGGGGATGATGATCGTAGTCTTCTTGGAGATATTACGAGCTGTCTTCTCAGCGCGCTCCTTTATGATGAAGCTACCGAAGCCACGAAGGTAAACATTCTCTCCACGAACCAGAGACTCTTTGACCGACTCCATGAATGCTTCTACCACAGCCAAGGTAGTCTCTTTGTCTACCCCTGTGTTCTTGGCGATGTCGCTCACCACTTCTGCTTTCGTCATAGATGATGAAATTATTTTAATTGGATGAATATCATTCTTTTGCTTTGCAAATATAGTGCAAATCTTTCAATCTGCCCATACTATTTCCCAATCTAATCCCTAAGCTATCCCTCTATTATCCGAGATTTGGAGCAGTAGGACTTCTGCGTGCTCATCTGATTAGCTTTCCCTCCGATATACCTACAAAAAAGAAGCCCTCACCCAAAAGGGCAGGGGCTTCTCCTATATAATTGCGTCAATGCCTAGAAGCTGTAGGAGAGTCCTAGGCCTAGGACTTCGCGGAACTGCACCTTAGGACCAGCGATATTACCAGCCTTATCTACGCTCTTGACGTTGTCATCGTAGATAAGGTTTGTCGTGAGGGTAGTCGTGAGGAACTTGTTGATCTTAAAGGCGATCATCATATCCCAGTTCACGTCGATGTTGCCAAAGTCTGAATTGTAGGCAGTGAAGAGCGTGAGCTTTGTCGAGAAGTTGATGTTCTCAGCTAGCTTCTTCTTATAGTTTGCTACAACTGAGGCACCGAGCTCAGCTAGGAGCTTATTGCCAGGCTTCACCCCGAAGGCACCTGAGTTGGAGAGCTTCTTGTCTAGGACAAAGGTCATCTTACCCGTTACAGGAGAGAGTAGGACAGAGAGGTCGTCATTAGGCTTATAGTCCGCACCAAGAGCAGCTGTTAGATAGCCAGGGGCAAAGAGGGTGGAGATGTACTTATCTCTATTCCCAGCTACGTTGGGATTGGTGGAGGCATCATAACCACGAGCGAACTGAGTGAGCAGATCACCAAGAGCCGAGATACTCCAGTGCTCGCTGATGAGACGACCTACCTTTGAACTGAGATTGAGCTTATCGACATTCTTGAGCCACTCATTGCTAGTCGTATAGGTCATCCCGAAGTCTGTCACGAGTGCATTATCCCAGCTCCACTTATCCTTCTTATAGTTGGCGGTAGCATTGAGATAGATGTTCCATGCAACAGAGTTCTCACCCCCAGCAGACCAGTTCACTAGAGCAGTCTGAGCGGTATTGGCACCGGTGATACCACTAACCTTCCAGTTGCTCTCTGGGGCAGGAGTCTCGGTCGTGTTGTCTTGTGCTTGAGCACTGATAGCTACAGAGGCTAGGAGTGCAAGCGAAATAAAGATCTTCTTCATTTCTGTCTTGTTATTTAGGTTTTATGATTAGAGTGTTTATTGAATGCTCGGTGGGGTGGAGAGAGCCCTTCGGATCTTAGCAGTGAACTCGTAGTTCTTCCATCCCCAGCGTGGAGCTAGGAGTAAGTCAGGCGGTGACTGAGAGACGAATCGCTCTAGGACGATGTTAGGTCGAAGGCGGCGGACAAAGTCTACGCATAGCTCGATATACTCCTCTTCTGTAAACAAATGAAAGTCTTCGGGGTTGCGTAGGTACTCGCCTGCCATGATTGTCCCTCGGATGATCTGTAGCTGATGAACCTTTAGTGTCGTGATGGGAAGCTCGGAGAGACGATCTGCATGCTGGAGGATCTCCTCTCTACTCTCTCCTGGGAGGCCTAGGATGATATGGGCGCCGACCATGATCCCAGCATGGTGAGTCCTCCAGATCGTATCGACACTATCTTGCCAAGTATGTCCACGCTGGATGCGCTCTAGGCTTTTGTCCCAAGTGCTCTCTACCCCATATTCAATCAAGAGAAAAGTCCGCTTGGATAGTTCGCTGAGGTAGTGGAGTAGGGGCTCAGGCATACAGTCTGGACGTGTCCCTATGATAAGCCCCACGACGTCAGGGTGTGCTAGAGCCTCCTCATACTTGGCTATGCAGTCGTCAACCTCTCCATAAGTATTCGTGTATGACTGAAAGTAGGCTAGGTACTTCATCTCAGGGTACTTTCTCCTAAAAAATGATATACCTTCGTCTATTTGCTCCGTAATGGGTCTAAGCTTTGTCGCATAGTTTGGACTAAAGCTTTTGTTGTTGCAATAAGTGCATCCCCCTCGTCCTCTGGAGCCATCTCGTGTCGGGCAAGAGAAGCCAGCAGTGAGGGTGATTTTCTGTACTTTCTGCTCGGGAAAATGCCCCTTGAGAAAGGAGGCAAAGTCTATATAGGGGGATATCTCAGCCATTGTCGTCTAGCTTCCCTTAGCCTTCCCAATCGGAGAATGAATCCAGTCTAGGTGCTCAAAGTGCTCCGCACGCTTGAGCTTGATATATTCCTCGACCTCTTCCCCCAATACTAATGGAGTTAGGTCATCCTCTACTTCCTTCAGTTCATCAAGTATGAGAGTCTGTAGATCTATAATAGTATAGCCTTCGGGGAGCGTCGGGCATAGGTTGGTGACCTTAGAGCGAACAGATGCAACTCTCGACCGAGCGGTAATATCTGGAGCCACTGTGAGTATTCGCTCCAGTTCATCGAGGTCTGTGTCAAAGAGTAGGCAAATATGGTAGAGTAGACGTCCTCGTGTCATAGCTTCGGCCGATCCTCCGACCTTGAAGCCATTTAGTCGAAGGTCTCCACGAGGTGAACGCACGACCTCTACCCCCTTCTTAGCAAGAGCTGTTTGGATAGGGAGTGGGCAGGCTGCTAGATCAAAACCTTTTGATGCTTCTCCATTCTTGATTACAGAGAAGTTTAGGTTGCCCTCATCGTGGTAGACGGTACCTCCTCCAGAGGTACGACGTAGCAGTGCTATCCCTCTAGATTGAAGGTACTCAACGTCTAGCTCGGCCTCTGGATGCTGATAGCGCCCCATGAAGACTGAGGGGCTATTGATCCAGAGAAAGTAAATTGTATCCAAGGAGCGTAGTTGCCTATAGAGATAGTCCTCTAAGGCAATGTTGTAGTAGGGATCTCGGGATGTACTAATATGGTAGTAAGCTCTTGTCATCTATTACCTAACTAGAAAAGGGAGGAAATGGTTACAAGACTTTTTAATAGTATGACTTGGAGGTGTATATAATACAGAAGAGGCTCATCCTCCGCTAGTCTAGGGAGGGTGAGCCTCTTTGCTACTAGTCTTGACTAGGCATCAATGCGGGCATAGGTTGCATTAGCCTCGATGAACTCACGGCGTGGCGCTACCTCATCTCCCATTAACATGGAGAATATCGCATCTGCCTCAGCCGCATTCTCGATCGTGATCTTGCGCAACGTGCGGTTCTCTGGGTTCATTGTTGTCTCCCAGAGCTGCTCGTCATTCATCTCACCGAGACCCTTGTATCGCTGTACATGCACACGCTTTTCGTCACCACCTCCCACACGGTCGATGAATGCCTGACGCTGCTGTTCAGTCCAGCAGTATTCCTTCTCCTTTCCTCTAGTACAGAGATAGAGTGGGGGAGTCGCTATGTATACGTAGCCGTTCTCAATGAGGGAACGCATATTGCGGAAGAAGAATGTGAGGATAAGCGTTGCGATGTGGCTACCATCGACGTCAGCATCGGTCATGATGATGACCTTGTGATAGCGGAGCTTAGCTAGGTTGAGTTCCTTGGCGTCCTCTTCTGTACCGATTGTTACACCTAGTGCTGTGTAGATATTCCTTATCTCTTCGCTCTCGAGTACCTTGTGCTGCATCGCCTTCTCTACATTCAAGATCTTACCACGTAGAGGTAGGATGGCCTGGAACTCTCGGTCACGCCCCTGCTTTGCTGTACCTCCTGCAGAGTCACCCTCCACAAGGAAGAGTTCGGAGAGGACAGGATCCTTAGAGGAGCAGTCTGCTAGCTTCCCTGGTAGGCCACCTCCAGAGAGGGGAGATTTACGCTGTACCATCTCACGGGCTTTGCGCGCAGCCTGACGTGCAGTAGCAGCTAGGATGACCTTATCGACGATGACCTTGGCTTCCTTGGGATGCTCTTCTAGGTAGATCTCTAATGCTTCGCTTACGGCGATGTCTACAGCACCCATGACTTCATTGTTCCCCAGCTTGGTCTTGGTCTGACCCTCAAACTGAGGCTCAGCTACCTTGATGCTAATTACAGCAGTAAGACCTTCACGGAAGTCATCACCGGTGATCTCAACCTTTACCTTGTCTAGGAGCTTGGAGTCGGTAGCATACTTCTTTAGAGTACGTGTTAGGCCGCGTCGGAAGCCAGCCAGGTGTGTCCCTCCTTCGATCGTATTGATGTTATTGACGTAGCTATAGATATTCTCGTTGTAGGAGGTGTTGTAGGTCATCGCTACCTCTACGGGGATGCCTTGCTTCTCCGTGACGATGTGGATTACATCATCTACAAGATGCTCCTTAGAGCGGTCAATGTACTTGGCGAATTCCTTCAGTCCCTCTTGCGAATAGTAGACCTCCTTTAGGGGCTTGCCTTCTTCGTCTTTTACTCGCTCATCGATGAGGGTGAGTGTGATGCCAGCATTGAGGAATGCTAGCTCGCGGAGACGATTTGAGAGAATCTTGAATTGATACTCTGTGACGGAGAATATGGAGTCATCTGGCTTGAAGATGATGGTCGTCCCTGTATGATCAGTTGTCCCTATAGTCTGTAGATCCGTTGTAGGGACACCTTGACTGAACTCTTCTGTATAGATCTTGCCATCTCGATGTACAACAGCCTTGAGGTAGGTGGAGAGTGCATTCACACAAGATACCCCAACACCATGGAGTCCACCAGAGACCTTATAAGAACCCTTGTCAAATTTTCCCCCTGCGTGTAGGACGGTAAGTACGACTTCTAGTGCACTCTTGCCTTCTTTCTCATGGATATCAACGGGGATACCACGACCATTATCCTGTACCTCGATCGAGTTATCTTCGTGGATGATGACCTTGATGTCATTACAGTAGCCTGCGAGGGCTTCGTCGATGGAGTTATCTACTACCTCGTATACCAAGTGATGGAGTCCCTTTTCACCGATGTCACCTATGTACATGGCAGGACGCTTGCGCACAGCTTCTAGTCCCTCCAGGACTTGGATGCTACTGGCCGAGTATTCCTTTTCACTTGCTTGGTCAAACAGCTCTTCGCTCATTGATTTCATTGAATGCTATTATAATATCTGTACAAAGATACGAAAAATAAGCACTTAATGAGTCCCTATCATTCCCATGCTCAGGGCCGCCGCATGAGCTCGCTCGCACACTCCTGCTTTCGATCTTTGGGGGTATCATTTCATATCCCAGGGAGCCTTAGCCCATCACTAAAGATCCTAGGCATTATCCTCAAGAAACAGACCTACAAGCGAGCCCTAGAGAGGAGATACTTAGAGCGCACTTGTGTACACGC
>NZ_CAJZFJ010000045.1 GCF_915070105.1 uncultured Porphyromonas sp. | reverse complement strand
AAGGAACAAAGGATTCTTTGAGCAAGCCGACTTATATCGAGCTAAAAAGAAATAATCCCTATACTTGATTCAAATCTAAGTCTACAAAAAAACAAAGGACCTTATGAAGACCATTTTCCATACTTCTCGGAGGGTATACTCGATATATGACAGTTTGTTCTTTCGAGTATTGATGATAATGGGTGTGTTCGTATCGATCTTCGACATCATTAAGAACGCTGAACGTATTACGCCAGCAAGGATATTCCCCAACTTAGTGATGATAGCTATATCTATCCTTTACTTCATCAGCACAAAGAAGAGAGATATATCCCTATCGTGGCAATATATCCTGATGTGGAGTGTGCTATTCTCACAAATAGCTCTTGCTATCTACACTGCTATCGTTCCGTAGAGTATTACCTCTAACGACACCCCCAATCAGAGAAGAACACCAAGATAAACCAAACGAAAAGCCGTATTTTTGTGTATCAAGGTACGTGCAACGAATGACTAGGGAAAAAATAGAGCAGGTAGACATTATAATTATTGGTGCTGGGCTGACAGGGCTAACTGCGGCATATCACCTAAAGGAACTCGGACTAAAGGTCCAGATATTAGAATGCTCCAAACATGTGGGAGGAGCAATACAGACCTTTCATCAGGGAGGCTTTACCTTCGAGAGCGGGCCTAATACAGGTGTGGTGGGAAGCGTTGAGATGGCTGAGCTGCTGGGGCAGGTTCCTGACCTTCGGCTAATAGCTGATCCCTCGGCCAAGAAACGCTTAATCCTAAAGAATGGTCAATTCTACCCCTTGCCCTCGGGAGCTAAGTCTGGGATAAAAACACCTCTGGTGAGTCTGAAGGACAAGTTTCGACTACTCCTGGAGCCCTTCCGAAAGCCAGGCACGGATCCCAACGAGTCCTTAGCCAGCCTAGTAGAGAGACGACTAGGCAAGAGCTACCTCAAGTATGCAGTAGATCCCTTCATCGGTGGCATATACGCTGGTGATCCTCGGCTACTAGTCACTCGCTATGCTCTCCCCAAGCTCTATGCTCTAGAGCAGAACTACGGGAGCTTCATCAGAGGAGCGATTGCCAAGCGTAAGGAGCCCAAAGCGCCTAAGGCAGAGCTCATCACACGAGAGGTCTTCTCGACTCGTGGAGGTCTAGGTGCACTCACAGATAGACTCGCTGATTTGATTGGGAGAGCAAACATCCACTTAGGGGTCTCAGACTGTAGCATTACCCCACTATCTGATGGAAACTGGGAAGCTAGCTATACGCAGACCGGTATATCCTACCAGCTACGAGGAAAGCATATCATCACGACCTGCGCTGCACCTCAGCTCCGCTCCCTCCTCCCCTTCCTCTCCGAGGTGGACTTAGCCCCCATCCTCTCTCTTCGCTATGCCCCTGTGATACAGGTTAGTTGGGGGAAGGAAGGGCTCTCACTCCCCCACTTCCATGCCTTTGGGGGGCTTGTACCCTCACTGGAAGATAAGCAGCTACTGGGTATCCTAAATCCAAGTGCCTGCTTCCCAGATCGTGCACCGAAGGGAGGCACTCTCCTTTCGATCTTCCTCGGTGGGATGAGAAGGCCAGATCTCATTGATGCATCAGACGAGGAGATCAAACAAATCGTCTCCGATCGCTTGAGACGGCTACTGCGGATAGAGGGTAACCCAGACCTACTAAGGATCTTTCGTCACCGCTATGCCATCCCCCAGTACGAGGCAAGTTCAGAAGCAAGAATAGCACAGATAGCACAGCTCGAGGCTCGCTATCCTGGGCTTCACCTAGCTGGTGCGATACGTGACGGCATCGGCATGTCTGACCGAGTACAACAGGCTACACTGATGGCTCATGAGCTCGCAAAGGCTCTATCGAACCATGGCTAACAAACCCTACTACTCTGAGCGGACAAAGAAGATCTTAGAGGTAACACTCCTTGGTAGTGCCTCCAATATTCTGCTGGTCGTCTTGAAGCTTGTTGTCGGGGTGCTGGGGCATAGTAGCGCTCTTATTGCAGAGGCAATTAACTCTATCTCGGACTTCGCTACAGACTTAATAGCACTAATCTTTATTCATATATCGGGAAAGCCTCAGGACGACGATCACCACTACGGGCATGGAAAGTATGAGACACTTGCCTCTGTGGTAATGGCAGTCGTAATGATGACTGTCGGGCTGTTGCTTCTCTTCCATAGTGTCCGAGATGTATATGGTCTACTATTCTTAAGGCTAGTGCTACCCTCCCCGAGCATACTGACGCTTATTATAGCCCTTGTGTCTCTCGTTATCAAGGAGCTACTCTACCGCTATACTTCTCGCTGGGCGCATCGACTGAAGAGCTCTGCTCTTAGGGCTAAGGCTGCCGATCACAGGGGGGATACATTGGCTCTTCTCGCAGTCTCATTAGGCTTGGCTGGTGCTATCTTTCTAGGGGATCAATGCCTCTTCCTTGAGCCGATGGCAGCAGCCATTGTCAGTCTATTCATACTGCGTATGGGATGGGCGGTACTTCGTCCCGCCTTCTGCGAACTTACGGAAGAGAGTCTCCCAGCCCATATAGAGGAAGAGATCCGACAGATTGCATATCAGATACCCAGCATAAAGGGGATAAGTAAGCTACGCACACGTAGCATCGGTGAGCGCTATGCAATAGAGCTCGATATCCTCATCGATGGTACGATTACTGTCACCGAAGGGCACGACATCACTCTATCTCTAGAGGAGGCTCTATATAGCCACTTCGGTGAGATGACTCATATCACGATCCACGTAGAGCCGGCAGAGTGCCCCTGCCATCAGGATCCACAGAGAAGGTGCACTCCTAGCAAACCGATATAATAAGTATACGATGAAAGTAACGGCAACGAAGATTGAGCTCCATGACATGCATTTCTATGCCTACCATGGCGTGATGGAGCAGGAGCGACATGTAGGCAACAACTTTGTCCTGCAGTTGACAGCTTGGGTAGATGTCCCCCATAGCCTCGTCACAGATAAGCTAGAGCATACTGTCAGCTATGCAGAGATATATGATGTGATCGCTGAGGAGATGGCGATCCCCTCAAAGCTCCTGGAGCATGTCGTAGGGAGGATAGGTCAACATCTGTTCAAGGCTTTCCCCCGACTAGATCGAATAAGCCTCACCTTATCTAAGGTTAAGCCTCCCTTCCCTGGAGAGGTATCCGAAGCAGCCTTTACCCTAGAGGCTTCACGAGACTAGGATCACCTTCGTAGTCACAAAAGTTCAGCCCCCGATGACACAAGGATCATCGGGGGCTGAACGCATTATAACTGTACTATAGGTGAAAATATCGTGGTTTGCACTCCCCTACTTTTACTAGGACGGGAGCCCTAACTTACTTCGCAGGATGAGCGAGCTAAAGAGAACTATCTCTTGGGGATCTCAAGAGCCCCAATGATCTCCTTAATATCAGTGAAGCCATGTCGCTGCATATAGGCTTCTATCCCTTCTAGAATTTGTATGGGGGCCGTAGGATCTACGAAGTTATATGTACCAATCTCTATGGCTGTCGCTCCTGCAAGGAGGAACTCAATAGCATCTATCGCCGTTGCGATCCCTCCCATGCCTATTATCGGGATCTGTACAGCTTGAGCTGTCTGCCATACCATTCGCAGGGCAATGGGCTTGACTGCAGGGCCAGATAGCCCCCCCGTAATCGTCGAGAGGCAAGGCTGTCTACGCTCCGCATCAATAGCCATCCCGAGCAAGGTATTGATCATAGAGATAGAGTCTGCACCCTCAGCCTCTACAGCACGTGCGATCTCTGTAATATCTGTGACATTAGGGGATAGCTTCACGATGAGAGTCTTGTCGTAGACCTCACGGACAGCGCGTACTACGGATGCAGCACCAGCACAGGTAACCCCAAAAGCCATCCCCCCCTCCTTGACATTGGGGCAGGAGATGTTCAGTTCGATGGCGGGGATATGCTCTAGGTCATTGATTTTCTCTGCTGTAGCTATATAGTCCTCGACTTGGGAGCCACTGACATTGACGATCATCGCCGTATCATAGGCACTAATCTGAGGATAGATATGCTGGCAGAAGTAGTCTACACCTTTGTTCTGTAATCCAACAGCATTGAGCATCCCAGAGGGAGTCTCAGCCATCCGAGGGTAAGGATTCCCTTGTCGTGGATGCAGGGTCGTACCCTTGACCATGATTCCTCCCAGTCTATTTAGATCAACGAAGTCGTCATACTCCGTACCATAGCCAAAGGTACCAGAGGCGGTCATCACAGGGTTCTTAATTACGAGCCCCCTACCGATGTTTACACTTGTCTGAAGCATTTCTCCTGAGTTAGTCCTTCTTTATCAATCGGGAATTGAATACTGGGCCCTCGGTACAGACGCACGTATTGCCCTGCCCCACTAGATCCTCGACACAGCATAGGCAGGCGCCTATACCGCATGCCATAGTATTCTCCAGAGAGACTTCGCAGTCGATACCACGCTGCTCGGCGATCTTTGCCACGGCGAGCATCATCCCCCTTGGTCCACAGGTATAGATACGGTCAAAGGTACCATCTCGCATTATGGGATGATCTGTTACTCGCCCATGTACCCCGAGCTCTCCATTGTCTGTTGTGCAGTAGACATCGCCCAGCAGACTAAGCTCCTCTCTTAGGACAATATGAGCTGCAGTGCGTCCCCCAAGGAGTATAGAGGGGCGTATCCCATGCTCCCTAAAGGCCTTAGCAAGGAAATACATCGGGGCAATCCCGACACCACCTCCCACGAGGAGAGGCTGTTGAGCCCCCTCTAGGCTAAATACATTCCCAAGGGGAATCAATAGGTCTAGCTTAGTGCCCTCAGCCAAGGTCGTCAGGATAGAGGTGCCTCGTCCTACTCGTCCTATGAGGAGCCATAATTCTCTACTTTCTCGGCAGGCATTGCAGATAGAGATGGGACGGCGTAGTAAGACCATGCCTCCTGGCACCGCCACTTGGACGAACTGCCCAGGTGCCATAAGGGGGAATTTCCCCTGCTCTTGTGGGAGGAAGAGGCGCAGCAGATAGTTACCTGCGCCTAGCTCTTGGGTAGAAAGGAGGGTGAACTGGAGTGAATACTTCTTCATCAATGCGTACGAATGAAATCGGGACAAAGATAGCTAGATTCTCTCATCCTTCATGGCTTAGAGTCATCCTGCGTGTTCAGTCATTACATCTAAAGGTCTTGAAGCTATTATCCGTATAGAAGACCATGATACGATCGATCTCCTTATCTGAGCGTAGTGCAAGCTCTGTCTTTAGCTTAACGATCTCCTCCGACTGTGTACGGATGATCTCACGCATCCCTTCGCTACTCTTATCTCCTCCCGTACTTGGCACCATCTGCGAAGGGAAAAGCCCCATCTCATAGGGATCGGAAGATGGTGCAGGTGTGCCGAATAGGAACTCATAGGGGTCTACTAAGTTGGGATAATGCTCGATAACCTTGTTTATCGTTGCTACACTGATTACCTGCTTTTCATTTAGCATTTGAGATAGTGAGGCCTGAGGGATCCCTGCGCCTAGGGCAAAGTCCTTTGCGCTCATCTTGCTTGCCTCGACGACTGTTCGTAGTCGTCTGGTAATCTCTTCCAGGTTTAGAAAGTCTGCCATTGTGTCACTTGATTTATGATTCAAAATTACGAAAACAAAATCAAAAAGGCAAACTTTGGTTTTCGGATATCCAAATTCAAATATCGGAATTTCAAAGTTCAAACGGTAAACATACCAGTCGAACAAATATAAATCTAAGCACCTATATAGCTATAGAGATACTTTAGCATTAAGTTTACAATGATCTCGTCTATAACCATATAGATGTAAATATTACGGCACAAACAACCTCAATTGTATTCTAAAGCGCCCTTAAACTTCAGTAAATACACAGATTTGGATCTATAAATATCTGAGAATAGGGGGTATATATCGATAGAAGATTAGGGGGCACAATTCCATATTCAATATTTAGATATCAAATTGCGCACGTGAATATTTATGTCGTCGCAATCTGCTTATGTTTGTATTTGGGATTCCGAATCTCGAATCCCGCACTAATCTCTCCGTGGAACATCTCCTCGATTCATAATCTCAAATATCCTCCAACATACGAGGCCTCCTCTATATCGCCTCCAGTTGTCATTATGGCAGACTATAAATTGAGCCTATACGAACCATCTCTTTAGACCGATTCTTAGATGAGCGATGACTTTCTCTGTATTGAGTGCCAATCCTTGTGCTACTTCCTTTGTTCCCCTAGATCACTTCAAAATTATCGACGACGCTCCATCCCTCAATATGCAGTACTGTCTGGAAGCAAAATCTCTCTTTAGCCAAGCTAAGACTAACTGCTATCTATACCAAGGCTGCTCCACACTAAAGAGTCACAGATAGCACTCTATATGAATAGTCCAGGTTTCCCCTTTCATGGCCAATAAGGGGCACACCTATAGAAAGCGTAATGCTTCCTCCTATAGGACACGTAATGTTCGCGAGCATCACCTTACATAGGTGGCGGCTGCGAACATTATATGTCCTATCACCCGCTCTCGGTATGTCCTATATCCGCTTATCGATATGCATGATATAGAGAGCATAGTAGAGGTAGAAACGATACTGAAACTACTCACGCTGTGTAGGCTGATCATTATTCTTATGGAAGCTCCACCTTCGCGACAACTGGATCAATGAGCGACATCCTAGATTGAATGCAGGGAGCTCCGGGCTTCCTCATGGCCTCTTTTAGTATTCTTACTCGTTTCGGCTCTTTGGAGACATTACTTTATGTCCAACGGGGGCTTAGCCTTATCTCTAGAATACACATCGTCCCCCCAAGAAACGAACATCCTAGGGAAGCTCTACTGGGGATATACTTAGAGCGAGGTAGTGTACACGTGGGTATACAAAAGTGTACACGTGAGTACACGATGGTATACACACGTGTACACTTTTCTCTCTTAGGCAGCAGGTAGACGCTTGGCAAGCCAAGACCTAGGATACAGATGCTGCTATCTTGAGTGTATGCTTTTCGAGACTTAGCCCTCGCCTGCTAGTTGCTTCATTCATAAAGACTTAATCGAGTCTCCCCAGTAAAATCTTAAATGCATGGAGACTCATATATTATATGGAGTACCCTGCTAGAGAGGCACGGAAATCACACCATATATAATAAGGTATAGTGAGCCATCTCTGCTCCAGGATTCGGAGGGGCTATGATGAGAGCTTCACTATGCCTCTTCTCCTCAAGCTATGGGGCATATCTAGCGTGGAAAAATCGTGTATCTTTGTAGTTATAAAAGACATTTATGGTATCGTGATAGCTCTGCTCCAGCACTCTTAGCCTAATGCAGAGCCCCATAAGACAGAAAAGAAGTACATAATGAAACAAAGCAAGACCAAAACTCTCGTCACAGCGGGTATCCTTGCCCTCCTTGGGGTAGTCACCGCTGAGGCTCAGACTGTGGAGACCTTCTCCCCTGTACTCACAGCCGTCCCATCGCTACAGATTACACCTGATGCTCGTGCGGCAGGTATGGGAGACTTAGGCACCTCGACCAGCCCCGACCCATACGCTCAGTACTGGAACCCTGCTAAGTTTGCTTTCATCAAGAGCAGTGCGGGAGTATCACTGGGCTATACACCGTGGCTCTCCCGTCTAGTCTCGGACATTGCCCTGATGCATGTCGGAGGATACTACAAGATCGGTGGTGAGGAAGGGACGCAGGCGTTAGCTGCCTCACTCCGTTACTTCACTCTGGGGAAACTCACCCGCTGGGATGCTTCAGGGAAGAGCCTGGGAGATGCGCAGCCCAATGAGTTTGCCTTCGATGTCAGCTACTCCCGCAAGCTCTCCGAGAACTATTCAATGGCTGTCGCCCTGCGCTATATCCATTCAGACCAGGGAGCTGGGCAAGGTCAGAGCGCAGGCAAAGCCTTTGCCGCCGACATCGCTGGCTACCTCCACAAGTATGTGACTCTCGGTAGTGCCGAGGCTCTTTGGACACTGGGCTTCAACGTACGTAACATCGGTACCAAGATTTCCTTTGATGGTGGGACGAACTCCGCCTTTATCCCGACCAACCTAGGTCTAGGGACGGGACTCCTCTATCCCATCGATGAGACCAATGCCGTCTCACTCAACATCGAGGCAAACAAGCTCCTCGTCCCCACACCTCCCCTGGCTGGCAATGTGCAGAAGGTCAAGGACTATAACAGTACCTCCTCAATAGGTGGAATCTTCAAGAGCTTCGGCGATGCTACGGGAGGCTTCAAGGAAGAGCTCCGTGAGGTGCGCCTAAGCCTCGGAGCTGAGTATAATCATAACGATAAGTTCTTCGTTCGTGCGGGCTACAGCTACCTCCATCCTACGAAGGGTAACCTACAAGCACTGACGGCTGGAGCTGGCTTCCGCACCAAGGCATTCCGTATCGATGCCTCTTATCTGATCTCTACGATTGCCAACAACCCTCTTGATCAGACACTACGCTTTACCCTAGCCTTTGATATCGATGGGCTACGTACTCTCCTAAAGTAAACTAAAGATGAAGATACCCTACAGGATTGGCTTTGGCTATGACGTGCACCGTATGGAGCAGGGATATGACCTTTGGCTCGGGGGGGTGAAGATCCCACATGAGGCAGGACTAGAAGGGCACTCGGATGCCGATGTGCTCCTACACGCAGTTTGTGATGCCCTCCTAGGTGCAGCAGCCTTAGGTGATATCGGGGTGCACTTCCCCCCTACAGATATGGCTTATAAGGGGATAGACAGCAAGATTCTCCTCCGTCGTGTCTGCGAGCTCCTTGACCAAGAGGGGTATGTGATCGGGAATATTGATGCAACGATCGCAGCAGAAGCACCTAAGCTCAATCCTCATATCCCAGCGATGAAGCAGGTAATGGCCGAGGTCATGGGCCTAGAGGTCGGAGCCATTTCGATCAAAGCTACGACTAGCGAACGCCTAGGCTTCGTAGGACATCGCGAGGGTATGGCCGCCTATGCGACAGCACTCATCGTGTCTCACGAGTAGAAGGCTAAATGCAGGGAGATCCTGATCTAGCAAAAAGCGAAGGAGCAGATACCAGAATCGGTATCTGCTCCTTCGCTTTTAGTTGTAAATCACTTCAGGTGAGGAAATGATAAAGCCTCACTAGAAAGGGCGGTGGGAGATGTACTAATCAAACTTCTTGGAGTAGCGCAGCGAAGCCTCGCCCATAAACTCCTTGATGCGCTGCTCCTCACCACGCTTGCAGATGAGTAGCACACCATTGCTCTCTGCGATGATGCAGTCAGCGATCCCTTGCACGACGACGAGCTTATCACCTTCACCATCGATGGAGACGACATTACCCTCTGCCTCGTAGAAGAGAGCCTCGGTATGTAGAGCTACATTGCCTCGCTCTTCGGTCTTCTTGAGATCGTAAAGCGAACCCCATGTGCCGAGGTCTGCCCAACCAAAGTCCACGGGGAGCACCATCACATTATCCGCCTTCTCTAGCACCGCATAGTCGATGGAGATATTGGGGCACTGGGAGAAGATAGCGCTTACTCGGTTC
The DNA here is from genome assembly GCF_915070105.1 of uncultured Porphyromonas sp. Classification (GTDB taxonomy): domain Bacteria; phylum Bacteroidota; class Bacteroidia; order Bacteroidales; family Porphyromonadaceae; genus Porphyromonas. Next base: position 8,774 of record NZ_CAJZFJ010000045.1, on the reverse strand, counting down.
TGCTCATCAGGCTGGGCATAGTGTCCCTTAGCCTCATCGAGTACAGAGGTCAGAGCTGGGAGGTAGCGCTCGAAGGCTTCGAGGATGGTCTGTACATTCCAGGCAAACATCCCGCTGTTCCAGAGGAACTCTCCACTCTCATAGAAGACCTTGGCCATCTCTAGGTTGGGCTTCTCGGTGAAGGTCTTTACCTTGACGAAGTCATGCTCTGTCCCGCCTGTGATCTGGATATAACCATAGCCAGTCTCAGGTCGAGAGGGGCGTACACCTAGGGTGACGAGCTGAGGATGATTAGCGACATACTTGAGTGCCTGCTGGATAGCCTTACTGAAGACTTCTTCCTGCAGGATGAGATGATCTGCAGGGGTGACTATGATGTTGGCATTAGGGTTTTTCGCCTGTATGTGGTAAGTAGCCCATCCGATACAGGGAGCCGTGTTCCGTCGCATAGGCTCGAGTAGGAGTTGGCTCGGATGTAGCTCTGGCAACTGCTCTAGGACGAGATCCCGATAGGTAGCATTTGTTACGACGACGAAGTTTTCCTTAGGTATTACCTTCGAAAAGCGATCAAAGGTCATCTGAAGGAGTGTGCGCCCTGTACCAAATATGTCAAGGAACTGCTTAGGCTTGCTCTCTCTACTGTAGGGCCAGAAGCGACTACCGACACCTCCGCCCATTATTACACAATAGTTATCTGTAAGCATAGTTATATCATTTAACTATCTATGGATACGAGTTATGCTACAAAAGTAGCGAATATACTATCATCTTCCTACTACTACCTTCGCTTAGAGAGAGAAGGTAGCTGATCCGATGAGATTACCGTCGGCGAAGATCCTTAGACTATAAGTACCATGCTGCAGACTCTCCTCGACAGGCCAGTACATAGAGAGCTGAGTCTCCTCCCCGTTGTACTCGATCATACGACGTATGGAGTAAGGTATTTGCTTCCCCTCAAAGGCGAAGGTCCCCCCCCCAGCCTTGGTAAGGAGCTCATCATTGGGCTGCATGATGCGACAGTAGAAGGTCTTCTCGCCTACTTCGGCTGTGACATTCTTGGCTACGGTGAAGCGAATCTGTAGGTTGGTGATCTTGGATAGGTTCTTGGTCGGCTTGCCTCGCTTATCGACAGGAGTGATACTGATAGCAGTAGCATCAAGCTTGGCGGCGAGCTTCACTCGATCAGTAAGATGTGCTTTTTCGGAAGAGAGTTGTTGCGCCTGAGAGGTTACACGCTCATAGTTGGCCTTGACCTCGGTATTCTCAGCTCTCAGTCGCTCATTTGCAACTTGGAGTGAATCTATTTGCACAACATAGGTCCGAAGGACGTTACGCAGAGTAGTCACCTCACGACTCAGCTGATCGATACGCTTCGCACTAGTTGCCTTGCTGGTCTTGAGCTCCTTCTGAAGCTGCTCCACCTTAGCACGCTCTGCTAGGATCTGACTAATCAGGGAATCTGTTGCGAGGGAGAACTTCTGTTCCCCCTGCCCCTCTGAAAGTTTCTTATATTGGATATCGTACTCGGCAGCGAGCTTGGTGAGCTCCTCCTCCATGATTTCCTTCTGCTGATTGACGAGGACTTCTTTCTCTTGCTGTAGCTCCGCACGCTCATTGCGTAGGATAAAGAAGAAGCCTACAACTAGAGCAATGATGACTGCGATGGCAGCTATGAGGACATGCTTAGTTTTCATTTGCGCATTTACTATTTGGTATGGGTAAAGGGCGTGAAGGTCGTGCTATCCCTCTCCGAAGTGAAGCGAGGCAAGCGATGAATGAGACCAGAGAGCCCCCAACCTAACAGTGCAAGACTAGGATGCAAAGCACAAAGCAGGCTGCAAGGAGAGAGCAAAAGCTCTCCTGGAGACTCCTTGGTCAATAACATATCTTACTACAATGCAGCCCTAAGTCGGACTAGACGCTCTAGTAGACCCTCGAATAGATCCAGAGGGAGCATATTCGCCCCATCACTCTTGGCTTCGGAGGGGTTGGGGTGTGTCTCGAAGAAGAGGCCATCAGCACCTACTGCCACAGCCGCCTTGGCTATGGTCTCGATCAGTGCAGGCTTCCCTCCCGTGACACCGCAGGACTGGTTAGGGCGCTGCAGGGAGTGCGTCACATCCATTACTGTTGGGAAGCCTGTGGCTCGCATAGCAGGGATATTGGTAAAGTCCACGACAAGATCCGAGTAGCCAAAGCTATTGCCTCGCTCGGTGAGGATCACTTGGTCATTGCCACACTCCGTGACCTTATGTGCCGCATGCTCCATACCCGAGGCTGATAGGAACTGCCCCTTCTTTATATTCACAATCTTCCCTGTACGAGCTGCAGCTGCGATGAGGTCTGTCTGCCGACATAGGAAGGCTGGTATCTGCAGGACATCCACATACTGTGCTGCGATCTCAGCCTCTTGGGTCTCATGTATATCCGTGACTACGGGGATATCAAAAGCTTCACGTACCCGACGTAGGATACGCAGAGCCTTCTCATCGCCTATGCCGGTGAAGCTATCTACCCGAGAGCGATTAGCCTTGCGGTACGATCCCTTGAATATGTAAGGTATATTCAGTCGGGAAGTAATCTCGACGATACGCTCTGCGATGAAGAGTGGCGTATCTTCATCCTCTATGGCACAGGGACCGGCCATGAGGAAGAAGTTAGGCCCTTGGGTCAGGTCTTTATATGTGATCATACTTATCTTTGATTATCTGTTTCCCAACTATGGAGTAGCTGTAGAGCGATCTCTACCTTATCCTGCATCGGGAGCAAAGCATCTATATAGTGGAGGGTAAACCCTCGCCGCTCCATTCCTCGGAACCAAGTCATCTGCCTCTTAGCAAACTGATGGATGGCCGTCTCCAAGGAGACAAACATCTCATCATAGCTTAGCTCCCCGAGGAGGTAACGTGTGACAAACTTATACTCCAGACCATAGTAGATCAGATCCTCGGCTGGTATACCTGAGGCGAGTAGCTCCTTCACTTCCCCGATCATATCCTGATGCTCTAGTCGCTCCCTTAAACGTAAAGTAATACGAGAGCGACGCTCCTCACGAGGGAGGTCTAGGCACAGGATAAGGCTATCTATAGGAGGATACTCAGTGTGGTCGATACTAGAGGCCTTTTGCTCTCTTATGTACTCGGCTATCTCGATCGCTCGGATAGCACGCTGAGCAGAGTCTAGGTCTGTCGTGTTGTGGAGAGGCCCATAGCTAGAGAGGCGCACTCGCAGCTCATCAAGAGGCTCCCCTCGTAGCTCCTCTCTCAAGGAAGGGTTGGGGGGAACATCAGGTAAATGATATCCTCGTAGGACAGCCTCTGCATACAGTCCCGTTCCGCCACAAAGGATTGGGTAGCGAATCCCCCTTCCTACCAAGTCTTCATAGGCTCGGTGGAAGGCTCTCTGCCACGCAAAGAGACTGTAACGCTCCCCCGCAGGCACTAGGTCGATCAGGTGATATGGAATCCTCCGTCCATGGAGGATATACTCATCAAGATCCTTCCCTGTGCCGATGTCCATCCCCTTATAGAGCTGGCGAGAGTCTGCACTGAGAATCTCTCCTCCCAATTCATAGGCTAGATGGACTGCGAGAGAAGTCTTGCCCGAGGCTGTCGGACCGAGGAGTGTGATCATCCTCGATCCTTGAGGATCACATCATGCGCCCCCCCCTCTACTATTGAGGTGCTTGAGACGAGTGTGATCTTGGCGGTACGCTGGAGTTCCTCGATTGTGATCGCACCGCAGCTACACATCGTCGCCTTCATCTTGCCTAGGGTAATATCAAGGTTGTCCTTGAGCTTACCTGCGTAGGGGACATAGCTATCTACTCCTTCTTCGAACTTTAGGCCATCGCCACCTCCACTATCGTAGCGTTGCCAGTTCTGTGCTCTATTAGAGCCTTCTCCCCAGTATTCCTTGACGATATTATTACCGATCTTCAGCTTACGTGTAGGAGACTCATCGAAACGGGCAAAGTAGCGTCCCATCATCAGGAAGTCAGCCCCCATAGCTATGGCAAGAGTCATGTGATAGTCGTGTACCAGACCACCATCACTGCAGATGGGGACATAGACACCATGCTCCTCATAATAGCGATCACGAGCCTGAGCGACATCTATAATAGCTGTCGCCTGACCACGACCAATACCCTTTTGCTCACGAGTGATACAGATGGAGCCTCCACCGATACCGACCTTGACAAAGTCGGCACCTGCATCAGCTAAGTAACGGAAGCCCTCTTCGTCTACGACATTACCAGCCCCTACGAGCACCTTATCACCGTAGGTATCCTTGATCCAGCGAAGTGTATCATACTGCCATTCGGAGTAGCCATCAGAGGAGTCTATACAGAGGACATCTGCCCCCGCTTCTACCAATGCAGGTACACGCTCCTTGAAGTCACGGGTATTGATCCCTGCACCTACGAGGAGCTCCTTCGTAGCCTTATTGGATAGCTCGACTGGGTTCTCCTTATGGGCATCATAGTCCTTACGGAAGACCAAGTAGACTAGTCGATCCTCATCGTCGATGATAGGTAAGGTATTCAGCTTGTGCTCCCAAATGATGCTGTTCGCTTCCTTAAGCGTGATGCCAAGACGTCCCACCTTAAGCTTCTCAAATGGGGTCATAAAGTCTCTCACTGGGGCATCCTCGGGAGTCGTACCTATGCGATAGTCTCGGCTGGTGACGATCCCTAGCAGGCGACCATTGGGTGAGCCATCCTCAGTAACTCCTATCGTCGAATGCCCAGTGCGCAGGCGTAGGGCTAAGACATCCTTTAGAGTAGCATCAGGGCGAATATTAGAGTCGCTAGAGACAAAGCCTGCCTTGAACTTCTTTACTCTTCGTACCATCTCGGCTTGCTCTGCGATGGGCTGTGACCCGAAGATGAACGATAGTCCGCCATTACGAGCCAGCTCGATAGCTAGAGTGTCGTTAGAGACAGACTGCATGATAGCCGAGACGAAGGGTATATTGAGTTTGATCCGAGACTGCTGTCCCCGTGAGAAACGAACCAGCGGTGTAGTCAGGGTGACGTTCTGTGGAGTACATGCACGTGTCGTAAGCCCTGGGATGAGGAGGTACTCACCGAAGGTACGAGACACTTCATTGACGAAGATTGCCATGATCTTATATAGATAATCGAGTGAATGATTACTTGACGTTATGTAGGATATGCCCCATGCGCTCCTTCTTAGTTTGCATATAGAAGGCATTATACTCGTTGGGCTGGATCTCTAGGGGAATCGTCTCTACGACCTCTAGACCATAGCCCTCTAGGCCAACACGCTTGATGGGATTATTCGACATGAGACGCATCTGCTGTACACCGAGCTGCTGCAGGATCTGTGCCCCTACACCATAGTCTCGTTCGTCGGCCATATGCCCGAGGTGGAGATTAGCCTCTACTGTATCTAGCCCTTCCTCTTGTAGCTTGTAGGCCTTGATCTTCTCCATTAGACCGATACCACGGCCCTCTTGATTGAGGTAGACGATGAGACCACGTCCCTCCTGCTCGATGAGTTCCATCGATCGGTGTAGCTGTTCGCCACACTCACAGCGCATGGAGCCAAAGATGTCTCCTGTAGCACAGCTTGAATGGACACGTACGAGTACGGGATTACCATCAGAGATATCCCCCTTGAAGAGAACGACATGCTCTAGGCCATTACTCTTCTGCTTAAAGGGAATGAGGCGGAACTGCCCCCATTGTGTAGGCATCATTACTTCCTCTCCTCGCTCTACGATACTCTCTGAGCGTAGGCGATAGGCGATAAGATCCTTGATCGTGATGATCTTCAGCCCGAAGTGCTGGGCGACCTCCCACAGCTGGGGCAGTCGAGCCATCGTACCATCCTCGTTGATGATTTCAATGAGTGCGGCAGCGGGCTGCAGCCCTGAGAGACGAGCTAGGTCTACTGCAGCCTCGGTATGTCCTGCACGACGGAGCACCCCTTTGTTGCGAGCACGAAGTGGGCAAATATGTCCTGGACGGCCGAGATCCCCTGGAGTCGTCTTGGGATCTGCTAGTGCCAGTATCGTCTGACAACGGTCATACATAGAGACCCCTGTTGTACAGCCATTACCGAGACGATCAACGGTCACCGTGAAGGGGGTCTCATGCACGGAGGTATTATTCGGCACCTGCATCTCCAGCTCGAGCTCCTTGGCTCGATCCTCGGTGATGGGAGCACAGAGGACACCTCTACCATAGCGCATCATGAAGTTGATCTTCTCTGGGGTCACCTTCTCTGCTGCGATGATGAAGTCACCTTCATTCTCACGATCCTCATCATCTACGACGATGACGAACTCTCCGTTGCGGAAGTCCTCAAGAGCCTCCTCGATCGTGTTTAGCTTGATTTCACTCATATCTCTATATTCTTTGTCCTCCCTACTCTACCTCACAAAGGTAGTGCGGGGATGGAGATCATTATTAGTCTTTATTTGCTTTGTTCTTTATGTTGTCTGCTCCATCTTGTCCGTCATCAGGCTGAGCCTGCTGCTTGATGATGAGCCGAAGTTGTTCCTCTAGAGCTAGCAGTACTGTCCGTGTCGTCTCTAGGTCTCCTCTTAGATGCTTCCTGAGTCGGCTAAAGTAAAGCGTCACTGGGAGCGAGTAAGGAAGGATAAGCCCAGCTATACGCCCATGCTTACTTTGCTTGGGCAGCAGTGGAGAGAAGTGCTTGGGCAATATGGGCAGGTCATTAAGCTTCGAGACCAAGAGCCTATCGGGAGAATGATGTAGTCGCTCTACGAGCATATTGACCTCCTCACGCAGATGCGCCAACTCATGCTGTCTCTCCCCATTATTCCAAATACGCCAAGCAGGCTGAGAGAATAGAGGAGAGGCAAGAAGGCTCTTCACTCGCTCAATGGGGGTATGCATCGCCCGTAGTTCACCAGCATAGTCCACCTCCTCCATACTTACCTCTTGATATTCCACCTTGCGCACACCTCGATAACCAACGAGCTTACGGAAGAAGATTATATAGGCCTCGGCATTCAGCGTTGAGGAATCTTGGTTTGCCTTGAATGAAAGGAAAAGCCCCACGGGCAGGAGTACTAAGTTGCTTAACCACATGCCCAGCCATACAGAGATCGACCCACTACGTAACATATTGTCGCCAAACGACTCGATCATATAGTAGATGACGAAGAAGAAGATGGAGACGATCACGGGCATCCCGATCCCACCCCGTCGGACAATCGCACCTAGGGGGGCTCCTATGAGGAAGAAAATCAGGCAGGCTACAGAAGCTGTAAACTTACGATGCCACTCCTGGCTAAAGGTTCGGAAATAGTAGAATGTATTGTCATCCTCATCCTTAAGGATGCTTGCTTGATTCTTTGCCCTCTCCAGATTAGAGGATGCGATCTGCAGGATACGTAGACTATCAGAAGCTGAGGATAGTGTAAGCAGGCTATCTCCACTATGCTCCGTCCCCTTAGTATCTTGAAGTCGTTGAGAGAGCTCGGCTAGCTCTCTGCGTTGCTCCACAAAGGTCGCAGAGTCACTCGTATTATAGGCAAAGGTCTGGTAGTGAGCTGAGAGTAGATCCCTATCTACTCCTGCTGTGATGACAGCACGTGCACTGTCTATCAGTCGTGCTGTAGAGTCCATAGAGTATCGGAGCTGGGATAGATTCTTAGATACATAGAGCCCCCCGAGTTGCTTCTCGTCCTGATAGTTAATATTGGCATCATGGGCGATAAAGGTCTCACTATACTCGAAGCGGGGGAGCATATAGGGGACAGGCTCACTTGAGGTATTATAGCTCTGAGCACGGAGGTTTTCATAGCTCTCCCCATTATACAGCTTGAGGACAAGGAAGGTCTTACTCTTGTCCATCACTAGGCGACCAGAGTCGGCACGTATGATACGAGGGTTCAGATAGCCTCGGCTCATATCATAGACCATCAGTTGCTGGAGCTTACCCGAGGGGTCCCTATGCCGTGCATACAAGCTGTAGCCTGGGATACCTGTATAGAAGACCCCCTCTGTGATCTCCATCTCTGGCGCAGCATACTTGGCTGATAGGATGAGGGTCCACATACGCACCTGTGCTTGGATCATCCAGTCGTTCTGAAACTGGAAGAGCACTACAGCCATCGCTGTAATGAGCAGGAAGAGGGGGCGCATGATCCGATAGAGGGGGATGCCTGATGCCTTCAGTGAGAGGAGCTCTAGTCGCTCTCCTAGATTCCCAAAGGTCATAAGGGAGGCTAACAAGATACCCAGAGGGAGAGACATCGGGATAAAGGAGAGTGCAGCGTAGAAGATAATCTTGGCCATGACGAAGACCCCCAAGCCCTTTCCTACTAGCTCATCTACATATCGCCAGAGGAACTGCATGATCACGATGAACCAACACACCGAGAAGCTCATCGCAAAGAGCGGCAAGAAGGTCTTCAGTATGTATCTATCTACTATCTTGAACACGTCTAATGTCTCCGAATTTATAGTCGCAAATATACACTTTTTAGGGCGATTACGCATAGGGCTCCGAGTAAGCCTATGTATCCTATTATTTTCATCCCTTACCTAGCTCTCTCATCCACCATTCATCTTATTCTACGTGTAGGAGGTTATCTTCCCCTATTTGTACTGCGGGGCTGATGCATGAAATCACCCATAGTGCGAGGGCAAGGTCGTCAAGGAGCATACACCAAAGATAGAAGTATCTACGTACCAGCACAAATATGCCAAGCGAATACCTCCTACCGAGGAGGCATGAGTATACACGTGTGTACACAACTGTATACCCACGTGT
>NZ_CAJZFJ010000044.1 GCF_915070105.1 uncultured Porphyromonas sp. | reverse complement strand
AAGAACGTCCTCGTCACCTATGTAAGGTGACGAGGACGTTCTTTATAGGAGCGCAACTGCGCTCTCGGTATGTTCGTTTTGCCCCTCCCGTAATGCCCGATACAGAGCGAGTTACGGGAGGGCATTTTTCTGCTCTTCTGATCAATCTCAGAGATGGGGCTTCTCACTGGAGAGTATCAGATAGATAGGCTTTTTCCAAGAATAATCACATCATAGGGGGAGGGGAGAGGATCGCAGGAGAGGGAAGGTGGGGTAGGGATAACCTCTCCTTATGTTAAGGGTAAACATTAGGTGTATAATAAGCCGTATGATCACGAGTTACCCCTTTCCCTAAAGGGATGTATACGTATTGGATAGGGGCTGTCTATGTGGCTCAAAGAGAGCCTTTGCCCATTGCGCAACGTTAAATGTTGGATAAATTGTACTTATTCATAGGAATGATTACTTTTGCTATGTCTACTATTCTAGTATGGAAATCTAGATGTGTGGCATAAGGTTAGTTCATCTCTTGAGTAAAGCATAACGATAGGCAAATACTCCGCGACACGCCCATGGTAACAGTCCTTATCCCCCTCCCTCCCTATCTCTATAAGTATACCCAGACACATGCTATTGCATATAGGGAGATCACTATGCTTAAGATGTAAATATCTTCCTCTGTAGACATCCTATCCTCGCATATCATGATACTAATTAACTATATGTAATCAATCCAACGAATCGATGAAGAAAAGACTACTCTGGTTCGTGCTCACGCTCTTGCTTGCCGTGGGGCAGGCTGTGGCACAGACCAAGATCTCTGGGGTCGTCCTCTCGGCCGCAGACAACGAGCCGCTTCCCTCGGCACGTGTCCAGATCGTGGGCACGCAGCAGTTCGTGGCCACAGACATCAATGGTAAGTTCGCCATGACGACGACGGTCAAGAACCCGAAGATAGCCGTGAGCTACGTAGGGATGGAGACTCTGACACTGCCCGCAGGGGAGAACATGCAGATCCTACTCAAGGACAACCAGCTACTGAATGAGGTCGTCGTCACTGGTCTAGCGAAGACCGACCGCCGACTCTTCACCGGAGCTACCAACAAGGTCGATGCCGGCAAGGCTCGCCTCAGTGGGGTAGCCGACGTCAGTCGCTCCCTAGAGGGACAGGCCGCTGGGGTCTCGGTACAGAACGTTAGTGGTACCTTCGGCTCCGCTCCGAAGATCCGTGTCCGTGGTGCTACCTCTATCTACGGGAGCTCTAAGCCGCTCTGGGTGGTAGACGGTGTAATCATGGAGGACGTCTCCAACGTAGGAGCTGATGACCTCGCCTCTGGTAACCCCGAGACCCTCATCAGCTCCGCTATCGCAGGGCTTAACTCTGATGACATCGAGAGCTTCCAGATCCTCAAGGATGGATCCGCTACCTCTATCTACGGTGCACGTGCTATGGCAGGTGTGATCGTCGTGACGACGAAGAAGGGGAAGCAGGGTCAGGCTCATATCAACTACTCCGGTGAGTTCACCTCCCGCCTCATCCCCTCATACTCCAACTTCGATATCCTCAACTCTCAGCAGCAGATGGGTATCTATCGTGAGCTTCGTGCGAAGGGTTGGCTGAACCTCTCCGAGGTGCTCAACGGCAGCGACTATGGTATCTATGGTAAGATGTACGAGCTCATCAACACCTATGATCCCAAGCAGGGTCGCTTCCTACTCGACAACACCACCGAGGCACAGAACCGCTACCTACAGCAGGCTGAGTTCCGCAACACGAATTGGTTCAAGGAGCTCTTCTCTCCCGCTATCATGCAGAACCACTCCGTCAGCATGAGCGGTGGTACCTCGAAGTCCAACTACTATGCCTCTGTCAGCGCCATGATCGACCCAGGATGGTACAAGCAGAGCAATGTGAACCGCTACACGGCGAACCTCAACGTCTCACATAATATCCTCTCCAACCTCTCCATCAACGTCATCGCTGGTGCTGCCTATCGTAAGCAGCGTGCCCCAGGTACGCTCGGGCAGGATGTAGACGTCGTAGGGGGTGAGGTGAAGCGAGACTTCGACATCAATCCCTATTCGTACGCTACGAATACCTCCCGTGTACTCGATCCCCGTACCTACTATAGAGCGAACTACGCCCCCTTCAATATCTTCAATGAGCTAGAGAATAACTACATTGACCTAGGGGTGCAGGACGCTAAGTTTCAGGTAGAACTGAAGTACAAGCCTATCCAGGGGCTAGAGCTAGCGGTGCTCGGTGCCTTCAAGCACACTACGACCTCGCAGCAGCACAATATCAAGGATAACTCCAACCAAGCGCTGGCCTATCGTGCGATGCAGAACTCGATCATCCGCGACGCCAATAAGTACCTCTACCGAGATCCCGATAACCCCAACAGCCTACCGATGAGTATCCTGCCCAACGGGGGGATCCTCCACAAGACGGAGAATACGCTGAGCGACTATGACTTCCGTGTGACGGCGAACTACAACCGTACGTTCGACCACAAGCACGTCATCAACCTCTTCGGGGGGATGGAGACCGTAGACATTCAGCGCAACCGCTCCTCCTATGAGGGCTGGGGTATGCAGTATTATGCTGGGGAGACCCCATTCTATCCTTACCAGTACTTCAAGAAGCAGGTCGAGGAGGGGAACGACTACTATGGTCTGACGAATACGAACTGGCGTACAGCTGCCTTCTATACCAATGCTACCTATGCCTACAAGGGTCGCTATGTCTTCAACGGTACTTACCGCTATGAGGGCTCTAACCAGCTTGGTCGTAGCAGCAATGCCCGCTGGATGTCTACGTGGAATGTCTCGGGTGCCTGGAACGTACATGAGGAGAGCTTCTTCGAGCGTCTCCGTCCGCTCTCTCACCTGACGACTCGTCTCTCTTATAGCCTCACGGGGACACCTCCCGATGCTTCGTATAGCAACTCCACCCCGATCTTCAAGTCCACGACTCCCTTCAAGCTCTTTGCCGAGGACAAGGAACCCGGGATCGCCATCGAGCAGCTGGGTAATGTCAATCTGACCTATGAGAAGAAGAACGAGCTGAACTTCGGTATCGACGCTGGTCTCTGGGATGATCGCCTGAACCTCACCTTCGATATCTACACTCGTAACAACTTCGACGAGATGGGCCCCATGATCACTCAGGGGATCGGTGGTACGGTCATTCGCCCTGCTAACGTGGCAGAGATGAAGTCCAATGGTATGGAGCTCAGCATCTCCTCGACCAGCATCCGCACCAAGGACTTCTCTTGGTCTACGAGCTTCGTCTACTCCTACACCAACTCCGAGATTACGAAGCTCTACAACCAAGGTCGTGTGATCGAGCTTGTCAGTGGTAATGGCTTCGCCAAGAAGGGTTATCCTGCTCGTGCCCTCTTCTCTATCCCCTTCGCAGGGATCAACAGTGAGGGTATCCCCATGCTCGTCAATGAGAAGGGACAGATCACGACGGATAACATCAACTTCCAGGAGCGTAACAACACTGACTTCCTCAAGTACGAAGGTCCTACAGATCCTAAGTACACCGGGTCGCTGGGGAACGTATTCTCCTATAAGGGCTTCCACTTGAATGTCTTCCTCACCTACTCGTTTGGCAATGTCGTACGACTAGACCCGAAGTTCAGAGCCAAGTACAACGATATGTCCTCCATGACCCAAGCCTTCAACAACCGCTGGGTACAGTCCGGCGAGGAGAAGAAGACAGACGTACCAGGCATCCTCAGCCGCAGAGAGTATGAGAAGAATACCAATCTGCGCTATGCCTACAATGGCTACAACTACTCTACGGCTCGCATCGCTAAGGGTGACTTCATCCGTCTGAAGGAGATCTCCCTAGCCTATGACCTGCCGAAGACGCTGCTCAAGCACACCCCGATCAACAGCATCTCGGTGAAGCTACAGGCGACGAACCTCTTCCTACTCTATGCAGACAAGAAGCTCAACGGGCAAGACCCCGAGTTCTTCAACGCTGGTGGCGTAGCCTCTCCCATGCCTAGGCAGTTTACATTCTCTCTGAAGGTCGGACTCTAATATGCACTTGACAACGATGAGACTATATATCGTATCCACACTGCTCCTGACGGCCTTTGCCTTCACAGCATGTAACCAGTACCTGGATAAGTACCCCGATAATAGAATGGAGCTCTCAAGCCCCGAGGATGCAAGTAAACTTCTCGTCACAGCATACCCCGAGGGACACCCTGCCTACCTGCTAGAGATGTATTCGGACAATACCGATGAGCATAACTATGCTACGTGGACTGCGGCTAACCGCTTCCAGGAGCAGGCCTATCGCTGGGAGGATATCTCCGAGGTACGTGATCAGGAGACCCCACAGCAGCTCTGGGATGCCCACTACACCGCTATCACGACGGCTAACGAGGTCATCAAGCATATCAACTCGGTCTCCGATAAGTCCGCCTACTCGACACAGCTCGCCGAGGCTAAGCTCTGTCGTGCGTATGCGATGTTCCAGCTCGCTAATGTCTTCTGTCAGGCTTACGCTCCAGAGACAGCTGGCAAGGACCTAGGGCTACCTTACCCCGAGATCCCCGAGGATCGTCCCGGTATCACCTATCAGCGTGGTACACTGGCGGAGCTCTATGCTCATATAGAGAAGGACATCACGGAGGGGATCCCTGAGCTAGGTAGCAGGTATGTGTCTCCTAAGTTCCACTTCAATGTGAATGCAGCACATGCCTTCGCCGCTCGCTTCTATCTCTACTACCGCAAGTTCGATAAGGCTGTCGAGCACGCTACACGTGTCCTAGGGAGTAGCCCCGCCAGCGTCCTACGTGACTGGTCTGCATGGAGCAAGCTGGGTCTGAGTGGCAACATCCAGCCCAACGACTTCGTTAAGTCCTCCAATAAAGCGAACCTCTTCCTACAGGTCATCGCTACGGAATGGGGTGGGATCAGCATCCCTATCTCTGCCGGTAGCAAGTTCGCTCATGGCAACCTGATCTCAGACAAGGAGACCCTACAGGCTCCTAGCCCTTGGGCTGCTAGTGGTCAGGAGATGAACTACGTCGTGGTGAATAACTCGGGTATCTCTAAGTACGCCCTGCACAAGCTCCCCTATACACCGAAGTACATCGACCGTCAGGCGGGTATCGGGATTCCCTATTCGCAGTACCCCGTCTTCACCACAGACGAGACTCTACTCGTGCGTGCCGAGGCTCTTGCTCTGCTTGGTCGCTATGACGAGGCTCTCGCAGACCTCAATGCCGAGCTCTCGGTCTTCACCAAGCGTGGTGTCCAGATCACCCTAGATCAGATCAAGACCTTCTACAACGGTACGGCCTACTACAAGCCTGATGCCCCTACGCCTAAGAAGGAGCTTCATACCTCCATTACCCTCGATATGGTGACTCAGGAGCCTCTCCTACAGTGTATCCTCCAGCTCCGTCGTGTGCTGACGATCCACGAGGGGCTACGTATGCAGGATGTCAAGCGCTATGGTATCACTATCTACCGCAGACGCATCAGCTCTACGGGGGTACTGGAGCAGGTCACAGACCAGATGCAGGCTAGAGACCCACGTCTAGCCATCCAGATCCCTCAGGATGTGATCTCTGCTGGACTAACGGCTAACCCTCGCTAACGGCTATTCTTCCTCACCGTAAATGGTCTGAGCCCTCTGCCTCTCCGATAGAGGCACTAGGGCTCACCTAGACTACTTAATACGAACAAGGTATATGAAACAGATCCTGAAAGCAATGAGCCTAGCCCTCCTCCTCTCGGTAGGAGCTATCAGCTCGTGCAGCAAAGATACCCCCAGTGGCGCAACGATATTCCCCACGACACCCGTGGCGCGTAATACCTTCGAGCGTTGGCTACTGAAGAACTATACGAACCCCTATAACATCGACTTCCAGTACAAGCTCAAGGATGGCGAGACCGACCTAACGTACAACCTCGTACCCGCCGACTCCGCCAAGACAGCCAAGCTGGCGATGATCACTAAGTTCCTTTGGTTCGATGCCTATAATGAGGTCGTCGGCCCAGACTTCCTCAAGGAGAGCGCACCACGTATCATCGTCGCCGTGGGCTCATCCGCCTATACCCGCCAGCGCACCGAGGTCGTCGGGAGTGCAGAGGGGGGCTACAAGGTCACACTCAACAAGATCAATGCCCTCACCGATGAGCTCCTACATGACTATAGTGCAATGACGGAGTATTACTTCCACACGATGCACCACGAGTTCACCCACATCCTCAACCAGCGCAAGCCCTACAACCCTGCCTTTGACCTCGTCACACAGTCGGGCTACGTCAGTGGGAACTGGCTCAACGTCTCCACCCGTGATGCCCGCCGTGCAGGCTTCGTCTCGCCCTATGCTATGATGAATGGTGCGGAGGACTTCGCCGAGATGCTCTCCTTCTACGTCACCTACACGCCACAGGCTTGGCAGGCGATCCTTGATGAGGCGGGTACCCGAGGGGCTAATCTCATCAATCAGAAGCTCACCCTCATCAAGGAGTACACGCAGGGCTCTTGGGGACTAGATCTCGACCAGCTACGTGATGTCGTGATCCGCCGTGGAGGACAGGTCGCTACGCTTGATCTCTCTAAGCTCAAATAATAGCTGGGCACTAGCCCCTCTCTCGGGGTGCTGAGGTCGCTCCTCTGTGAGCTGACTCCTCCGCTCCTCGGGGCTATCCCGAATTATCAACTAACAGCACTTAGACAACATGTACAAGATATGCATATATATCCTTCTGGCGCTGGTGACCCTCAGTGCGCCCTCGTGTCTGAAGGATAGCAAGACGATCTTCGACAAGTCCCCTGCTGAGCGACTAGACGAAGCCGTACGGGTGAACAAGGAGCTACTCGAGTCCTCCCCCGAGGGCTGGATCATGCACTACTATGCTGGCAAGGACTATTCTGGCCCCAGCTACACCCTGCTGATGAAGTTCAAGGATGGGAAGATCACCGTCCTCTCCGAGCGTGTGCCCGACCAAGCCTATACCTCCGACTACGATGTCGTCCAGGACCAAGGCCCCGTGCTCACGGTCAATACCTACAACGAGGCTCTGCACTTCCTCGCCTCCGCTGCCCTCGGTTACCCCGATGGTATCCAGGGGGACTATGAGTTCGCCTTCATCTCTACCTCTACGGACGTGATCAACCTCAGAGGGAAGAAGTGGAAGAACAACATGACCCTCACCCGTATGCCCAAGGGCTCATCGTGGGAGGAGTACATGCTCGCCATCGTGACGATCAAGGATGAGCTTACCTCGAGCTCCTTCTCCTTCAAGCTCGGAGATAAGGAGCTGGCTGAGGGTACGATCAATACTACTCAGAACCGCCTCAATGTCACCATCGGTGGTAAGGAGTTCGATACTCCGTTCAACTTCACCGACAAGGGCATTGTCCTACATTCGCCCCTCGTCGTAGAGGGTAAGGAGTACAGCACCTTCACCTGGGACTCCGCTGCTAAGAAGTTTGTCTCTGGCAATCTCTCCGCAGAGCTCTTCCGCCCCAATAGCTACAAGACTCAGGACTTCTGGTACGGCACCTGGAGCATCAAGCACGCAGCTGTCCCCGGTGTACGACGCACACCTACGCTCCTACAGATTGAGGCTCCTACCTCGGATAACGACAAGGCGAAGGGTCTCCTCAAGGGTACACTCACCTTCCAGAAGAAGACCTATCCGATCCTCGTCCCCTACGACAAGGCCAAGGGTGCTATCCGCATCATCATGCAGCCGATTGTCAAGAATACGCCCGAGGCACCTGCTGGTATGGTACTCTATCCTGCTAATATCACGGAGGATGGCAAGACCAATATCCATCAGGAGCAGTCCGAGTATGGTATTACCTTCGCTTGGGACGAAGATATGGGCATGGCGATAGCCTCGGGTGATAAGACCCCCGATGTCGGTGTTATCAACTCCTTCTTCGGTGTGGCCTACGAGTTCCAAGGCAACCAGCGTGTACCTATGGTACGTGAAGGTAAGCTTGTCACTCCGATCGTCATGCCTAAGATCGAACACATGACTAGGAAGTAGTAATGGCTCTAATCACAACTAAGATCGATATATGAACAAGTTCATCATAGCCCTATCGGCAGTCGTGCTCCTCTTCGCCTCCTGCCGTAAGGATACCCCCGAGCAGCCCAAGGCCACCTTCTCGGTGCTCTCTGCGCCCAAGCTCTTCAAGGTCATCGGTGGCACTCAGGATGTCACCCTCGACAAGGCGCCCAGCAGTGCCTACGCCGAGGACAGCTGGCTCAGTGTCACCGTGAGTGGTACGAGCCTTCACCTCACGGCCAAGACCAACGAGCAGCTGGAGTCCCGCAACACGCTCCTCGTCATCAAGAACGCCACAGGTGACTCCATCGCCCTAAACGTCATGCAGGAAGGTGTGAACTTCGGTCTCTCCAAGACGAATAACATCATCGGCGGTGACGAAGCCGTAGAGCGTGCTGTCAAGGTGACCTCCAACGTCCCCGTGACCTATGCTACCACAGATAGCTGGGTCACAGCTACCCTCTCTGGGAATATCCTCACCATCAAGACCGCAGCTAACACCACTGGCCGTCCACGTACTGCCTGGGTCACGGCTACTGCGCTTGGCAAGATCGACTCCCTGCAGGTCACGCAGGCCTCGCTCAAGGATGTCGCTGGTGAGTATATCCAGACAGCTCATACGATCGATGGGAACAAGCTCGTCGAGACGATGGCCAATATCAAGATCGTCCGTGTCACCGACACCAAGGCGCAGTTCATCATCGAGGATATGTTCTCCTGGGATATCGACTTTACCCCAGGTCGTGGCTTTGTCCTAACCAATGGTCGTACGCTCTATGAGGATACCGAGGATGGCAAGCCCATCTACTACATCTCGCTCCTCGCTGCCGATGATACCAATGCAGAGAACCCAACGGTCATTATCGGGAACCGTGATCCCCTGCGTATCAACATCACGACCAAGGGTGAACTCGTCTTCGAGCAGTATCAGGCTCTCTCTCCCGTGCAGACCTGGGGCTCATACGCCATCGGTAAGTCTACCTCGAAGACTGCTATCGACAGCGAGCACTTCCGTGGTGTGGTCGAGGTCTTTGCCCAGCCCAAGCTCCAGCGCAAGTAGCCCCCTCTCCGCTACATGCTCCCAGCCTATACGGCTCACGTGTAGATCCCTTTAGCAACAGAAAGCCAAGCGGCTGCGATACCCTGTGTATCGTAGCCGCTTGGCTTTTAGCTTAGGGGAGCGGGGCATCTCCTCTCTTTCCCATCTGTATATTGAGGGCTGTCGCTCTCTTCGTCCCCCTTTACCTCGTCTCGTATGTTGGGGCTATCCTTCCTTTTCTCTCTTTGCTCCCTGCCCCGTGTGTGAAGTATCGATCAGGATCACTCCAATCAAAAAACACTACCTTTACAGGGTAGGATAGGGGCTACTTAGTGCTACAGCCTCCAACCTACATCAAGCATACTAAGGTCTAAGAAACAGAAACAAATCCTATGTCACCATCGACAATTGTCCTTATCGCAGCAGTCCTGCTACTGGGACTGCTCGTACAGCTCTACATGATGCGTAAGAACAAGCGAGGGGTAGAGGCCTTCCTCGCCAAGCACCCCGATGCCGTGCGGGTACGTCTCGCCTCAAGCCTCGTAGACAGCATCATCACCGGTAGCGTCTCTGTAGACGCTGTGGATGAGGGGGAGACCCCCGTGCTGACCAATGATGGCCTGAAGGTCGTCCTTCTCCTTGCCCCTGGGAAGCATGATCTCTACCTCTCCACCCAATACAATACGATCGAGCGTGGCAAGGCTCGTACTAAGGTCAGCCCCAGCTCTCTCCTCACCGTCACAGTAGAGACTGGTCATAGCTATACCCTAAGCACCCGCCATATCGAGGGCGAAACCTTCGCCTACGAGCTGAAGGAGGACTAACCCCCTCTCCATCGCCCTCACTTATCAGGGAAGTATCGCCTGCCCAAGGGCATCATAGTCCGCTCTCCCGTACGGAGGGCTATTGGGCTGCACATACCACTACTGCCCCAGGTATACCCCCTATCCACAGAGCCCCCGGCGAAGAAGCTATAAGCTCCTTCGGTCGGGGGCTTTTCTCTACCCCCTTGTCCTAAGAAAAGGGGGGATACTTCTTATGGAAAACCCGCATGTGATTTTATTTATCTTTGCACTTCAATAATGAGTAATAGTAGATTCGATATGAAACGTTTGTTTTACTTGCTGGTCCTTCTCATGGCACCAGCACAGATGTTTGCTCAAATGCTCTTCTCGGAGAACTTGACGATGAGCCTAGATAGTACAAAGACCCTACAAGGTACGATCATGCCCGTCCTCAACTTCCAGAACGAGAAGGAAAATGTCTTTACCCTAAAGAATACAGCCAATATCAACCTCTTGATCAAGCGTAGTCGAGTGATCAATCTGATCAATAAGCTCGAGTTCTCTACCTATGGCGACAAGGTCACAGTGAGCGGAGGATATGTACATCTCGAGTATCGCTATCTGCTACACCGAGCCTTCGAGCTCTACCCCTATGCTGAGTCCCAGTGGGCAGAGAGTAGGGGTATGACCTTCAAGATCTCCACAGGTCTGCAGTCTCGCTATCGACTAGTGAATAGCAGTCGCAGTCTCATGTTCGCTACGCTAGGCTTATTCTTCGAGCACGAGGAGTGGAAGTATCCCGACTCCAGCCCCCTTGTAGGGAAGTATGCTCATAGCAATAAGGTTAAGAGCCACTTCTCGCTAAGCTTTCGCCATCAGCTAGGGGAGCACTGGGAGCTCACGACGACCGCTATCCACCAAGGTTCTCCCGATAGCTACTTCAAGGCTGCTCGCTTCGGCGGTGCTGTCGACCTCAGGCTCCATATCACCCCCTCAATCGGACTACGTGGTACCTGCCGCTTGATCTACGACACTGCCCCCATAGTGCCCATCCGCAAGGATTATAATGTCGTCGAGGCAGGCATTGACCTCTCCTTCTAGCAAGAGCCCCAAGCCCCATCTTTATTTATCTCTATAGATATGTTTGTAGTCTCCTATCTTCAGACCGAAGAGTTCTTCTATCTGAATGTCTTCCTAAAGTTGCTCCTAGGTCTTGTAGCTATTGTATTTATCATCAATAGATCGGGCAAGGGTAACCTAGCCCCCACCTCCGCCATAGACCAGGTACAGAACTATGTCCTTGGGGGCATCATCGGTGGGGTCATCTACAGCCCATCGGTCTCCATCCTACAGTTTGCCGTCGTCCTAGCTATATGGGCGCTACTCATCATCGGTCTGCGTAGGCTCAAGACAAAGAACCACGCCCTCAAGCAGTTTGTAGACGGAGCTCCCATCGTACTCATCAAGCATGGGGAGGTAGATGTCGAGGCTTGTCGTAGAGCTAAGATCACGGCGGCCGAAGTCGCCTTTAAGCTACGGCGAGAGGGTGTCTATCACGTACGGGATGTCAAGCGTGCGGTCTTCGAGCAGAACGGAGAGCTCATCATCGTCCTCCGTGGTGAGGAGAACCCCAAGTATCCCATTATCACCGATGGTATCGTGCAGACTAGCGTCCTAGATGACGTCGATAAGACAGAGGAGTGGCTGACTGACGAACTTCAGAGGGCAGGCTATAACTCTGCCGCAGAGATATTCCTCGCCGAGTATGAGAATGGAGAGCTGAAACTAATCCCCTTCGTCCGAGCAAGTCAAGCCGAGTAACCCCTTCGTCTCCTCCCATAGATGTCCCCATGGGTGAGCCGAGGAATGGGTAGCTTTTCCCCTCTATTCCGAACATTACTAGAGCGCTCTAGTGGACATACCGAGAGCGCAGTAGAGGACTCGGTATGATCGCACCCGTCACCTTACATAGGTGATGGGTGCGATCATTATAGGACCTATTTTAGGGGTCACGATATGCCCTAGGATAGGGCTCTCGGAATGGGCTTCACGGCCTAGTCTCAAGTGCTCTAGAGTAGGAAGTTTTGTCCTCATTGTGCAGGTGTCGTTTATCCCCTAGAGAGTATGGGTATGTTGGGGCTATAATTCGGGGTATGTTGCTCCCGCTAGCTCGGGTATATGCTGTCCTCTTAGAGTGAGGGGGCATATCCGATAGAGGCGAAGGGTGGTGTTCCCCGAGGAGAGGACTTGGAGGAAGAGGCCAAAGAGAAGTCCCCCATAGCTGGAGCAATTAGGGCTCTAGCTGTGGGGGACTTTCTTTGGGGTATGTCGAGGTGCGATTTGTCACTCACCGTCAAGTCGGGAGGACGTGCGGAAGCGGGGGCGGTCAATAGACCTGAATGATGCGAATGAGCTCGGCCTGGAGGTGGCTATTGAGCTGCTGGCGAAGGGTGTTTAGTCTCAGGTTAAGCTCCTGCCGTGCGATCGGTGAGGTCGTACGGATACGCAGTACACCATCGTCGATACGAGTCTCCCCGACCCATCGGGAGAGTGAGCCTAGGAGTATGGGCAGGTGGTCTAGCGCACGGTGCTCTAGGAGCTGCTCGTACATCTCGGGGTCTTCGTCCCAGAGGTTGGCCAGTGCCTCACGGAAGTTTATGGTCTCACTTCGCTTCATTTGCTTGCTCGGCGATTAGATGGAGTGCACCCTCGACGACCTCAAAGAGTCGGTAGTCCCTTCCCCAGCTTCCGACCAACTCATCGAGGTGCTCTCTATTGGTGTCGGTGATAAAGATCTGCCCGAAGTCACTCCCGCCGACGAGGTGGATGATCCGTGCGACACGCTCGGCATCGAGCTTGTCGAAGATGTCGTCCAGCAGCAGGAGTGGACGCTCGGGGTTGGTCTCAGAGAGGAGGGTGTATTGGGCGAACTTAAGCGCTAGGAGGTAGGTCTTGTTTTGCCCCTCGGAGCCGATGCGACGTATGAGTTCTCCATCTAGGAGCATCAGCAAATCATCCCGATGCAGGCCTACGCTGGTATGCCCTAGGATACGATCCCGCTCTCGGCTCTCACGCAGTAGGTCGGCGATATGTCCCTCGGTGCTCTCCAGCGGAGAGAGGTAGCTGAGGCTCACCTGCTCCTGCCCACCACTGATCGCAGTATAGTAACGCTGGAAGAGGGGGACAAACTGCTCGACGAAGCGCTTTCGCCTATTGAAGATGATCGGGGAGACTTGCTCGAGCTGGAGGTCGAGTACATCGAGCACGCTGGGGGAGGGAGTGGAGGGAGCCTTGAGGAGCGTATTGCGTTGCTCCAGGACCCGATGATACTGCGCCAAGGCCGCCATATAGACGCTGTCCTGCTGGGAGAGCTGACGATCGACGAAGCGTCTGCGCTCCTCACTCCCCCCTAGGATCAGTTGGTAGTCCTGTGGGGAGGCGATTACGAGGGGAAAGGCACCGATATGCTCACTGAGGCGCGTGTACTCCTTGCGGTTACGCTTGAGCACCTTCCTTGCACCCGGTCGTATCTGTAGCAGTAGGTGTCGCTCATCGCCGTGATCACTCTGGTAGGTGCCCTCCAGCAGAGCCCGCTCCTGCCCACGTCTGACTGCTAGGGTATCGGTGATAGAGAGGTGGCTCTTGGTGAAGGAGAGGTAGTGTAGGGCATCGAGCATATTGGTCTTGCCCATGCCGTTGAGGCCGATGAAGCAGTTCACCTTGGGCGAGAAGTCACAGCTGGCGGTGACTATGCTCTTGAAGTCGATCAGATGGAGTCGGGTAAGTATCACGGTCGTAGGTGCTCGTTAGTGTGAGGCTTGGGATGCTCCCCCTGCCATCTGCTCCTTGGTGGAGAGCATCCCACAGGCTGCCGAGATGTCCTCCCCACGGGAGGTACGTATGGTCGTGACATAGCCCCGGGTCTCGAGCCAACCCTTGAAGCGCTCCATACCCTCAGCCGTCAGGGGTCGCAGGGGTACTCCTGGGATCTGGTGGAAGGGGATGAGATTGATCCTACAAGGGATGCCACGTAGAAGCCTTGCGAGTTCCTCTGCGTGCTGGAGACTATCATTGACTCCCTCGAAGACGATGTACTCAAAGGAGACACGGCGCTGCCCCGTGAAGTCTGCCTCACGAATCATACGTAGCGTGTCCTCTAGGGGCATTCCCCCCTCGGCGGGCATGAGCTCAAGGCGACCTTCGTGGAAGGGGTTGTGCAGGCTCACGGCTAGGTGACAAGTCGTCTCGCCGAGGAACCGCTCCAGCCCACGACGTACCCCGACGGTGGACAGAGTGAGGCGCTTGGGTGACCAGCCGAGTCCCCACGAAGCCGTCATCACCGAGATGCTGGAGAGGACATTGGTGGCATTGTCCAGAGGCTCACCCATACCCATGTAAACGATGTTGGTTAGTTTGGGGGACTCTTCGACAGAGAGTACTTGGTTGAGGATCTCGCCTGCGGAGAGGTTGCCACGGAAGCCCTGCTTGCCCGTCATGCAGAAGAGGCAGTCCATCTTGCACCCTACCTGCGAGGAGATACAGAGCGTAGCCCGATCCTTCTCGGGGATGTAGACCGCCTCGACGAGTCCACCAGAGCGCACACGGAAGAGGTACTTACGTGTACCGTCACGGGATAGTTCGCTCGTGATCGGCAGGCTACGCCCTACCTCGAAGTGCTCCGAGAGTAGGAGGCGATTGGCCTTAGAGATGTTCGTCATCTCGTCGATCTCGCTCACACGCTTGTCGTAGAGCCATCCAGCTATCTGCCGGGCTGTGAAGCGAGGCATACCGAGCTCGGTGACGACAGTGGTAAGCTCCTCGAGGGTTAGGCCGAGTAGGATACGCTTCTGTGGGGTTGGGGTCATCGTCCTTAGTGGTGGGTGAAAGTAATCTTATTAACAAAGGCTGTCCTAAGGGAAATAAGCCCTAGGACAGCCTTTGTATAACTAATGTCGGTACGAAAGAGTTCGCCCTGTCGTGAGATACCGCCTCTCGTGGCGATGCCACGGAGCGGGTAGGGCGGGACTAGTAGAAGCGAGCTCTATTGTCCTGTATCTTCAGACGCTGGATGTAGTCAGCGAAGGCACGATAGCCATACTGGCGAGCGAGCCCAGCCTCCTGCTGCTGGAACTGAGCCTTAGCAGCGACCTTGTCTACTGGGGTCTTAGCTACGGGCTGTAGGACCATCACCTCGGTATTGTTCGCTGCGAAGGGCTTGGAGAGCTGACCAACGGGCGTCGTCATCGCGATGCCATTGAAGGTAGCTGGCTCGCTGCCACGTACGACGTAGCTGACATCGACGAGGGTATCGACCTTGGACTGTAGGTCAGCAGCGTAGGCATCGAGGCTGGTGAGCTTCTTAGCCTCTAGGCTCTTGGCAAGCTGCTCTGCCTTCTTCTGCCCAGCTAGGTAGGCAAAGATCTCATCCTTGACAGCTGAGAGGGGTGCGAAGCCAGCGGGAATATGCTTCCCTACGGCTGGGATCACGAGGTAGTCAGTGCCACAAGTGTAGAGCTTGGGGCTGACCTCACCATCCTTGGCATTGATCGCCCAGCTTACGATCTGGCGAGAGCTAGGAACCTGACCGAGCATGGGGCTCTGTGTGGTCACGAGGACGTTACGAGAGACGTTGAAGCCCTCCTTCTGTGCCTTCTGTGCCATGGCTTCGAAGCCTCCGCCTTCGCCGAGGATCTTGTTCATCGCACTATACTTGGCATTGTAGGTGTCGGGGGAGAAGGTCGCAGGGATCGAAAGGAAAGCCACCTGATACTTCTCTACTGCGGGCTGTGCATTCTCTGCCTTCACGAGGATGGAGAGAGGAGCTTGGCCGAGACGCACGACAGTGCCGACGGGCACCTGATAGAGGGTATCGAGCTTCAGTCCAGAATTGGCACCGAGCTGATAGAGCATGTGCTCGGAGAAGGTGCTATCCTCCGTGCCGAAGCGGTTGGGTATAGAGATTAGACCACCTCGTCCAGCTGTCTGTGGGTCGATGCTGTGCTTCCGGGCTAGTTCGGCGAAGCTCGCACCCCCGTTGAGGGCGTTGAGGAGGCTATCGGTCTGAGTCTTGAGACTGTCGTTGAGGATGATCATACGGACAGAGAGAGCACCTGTAGAGCTCTTCTTGCCGACGAGCTTAGCGATCTCGTAGCGATCGTTTACGAGCTGTGGGTCTAGGACTGCACCGACCTCTGCGCTCTTGACGAAGGCGACCTGCTCGGCACCTAGACCTAGCTCGTCGAGCTCAGCACCTGTGAGGTAGACGGAGCTGAAGTACTTGCTGGAGGTAGAGTAGGCACGTAGGGTGCTCTCGATGCTGGAGGCGGAGGCCTGACGTAGCTCTTCTACAGCCTTGGTCTTCTCCTGCTCGGCAGCCTTGTAGTCTGCCTGCGAGGGGACGACCTGTAGACTGATATAGCTGACCTCAGTGAGCGGGTACTGCATGCGGTAGAAGTCCTTATGGCTGTCGTAGTACTTCTGCACCTCGGCATCGCTTGGCTTAGCCGTGGAGTCGGCGATCATAGCCGAGGAGGTACGTACGAGTGCCACGGTACGGGTCTCGTTGCCGAGAGAGAGCTCACGGTCAAGGTCGTTCAGCTTATAGGTACGAGAGAGTAGTGTCCCGAGCTTCTGCTGTAGACGCTGTGTGCGGATCTGCTCCTGCAGTAGGGTGAACTGCGCCTGCATCGCACGTAGCTGCTGACGCTGGTCTTGGGGGGCTGCCTGGATCTGCTTGTCGGAGAGCTGGCGGATGAACTCATTGACCTGCTTCTCATCTGTCGTCCCGAAGAACTGGGAGGCCAGCGGAGAGGGGGAGATCCCCTTACCTACGAGTAGGGCATAGAGCTCATCATCCGAGACGCTCAGTCCGATGGCGCCTGAGACCTTCTCTAGTGCATACTCCGAGAGGTACTGCTGTGCGAGTTGGTTATTGAGCTGCATGCGCTGCTCATCGGTTAGCTGACCTTGTGCCTCGGACTGTGCCTGGAGCTGCTCTAGGCGGGCGCTGTAGTCTTGGATCGAAATGTCCTTCCCATCGATAGATAGGGCGACCTGCTCATTCTTGCTCCAGAAGGTGCGCCCACTGGTAAAGAGGTCACCGATGACAAAGCCTGCCAAGGCTATCCCAATGATGACAACGAGCATGACCGAGTGGCTACGGATCTTCTCTAATACTGCCATTGTATCTGATTACCTATAATTATATAAGAGTGTTTATATTCAATTCTTTGAGCCACAAAGATACAAACACTCTAACGAATAGGCAAGATATGAATAGGCAAGAGATCCTATTATGCCCCGTCCTTTGTCCGTTCCCCCTATAGTCCCCTTCCGAAGCCTGCGTAGGCTGTCCTCCCAGAGAGCCGTCGTGGCGGGCATTCTGAGAGCCCATCTACGAACACGTAATGACCTCTGGTGCGGACTCGGTATGTTCGCCTTCGTCACCTTACATAGGTGACGAGGGCGAACATTATATGTCCTCTAGTGCGCTCTCGGTATGTCCTCTTGCCTCCTCTCGAGGAGCAAGAAACAGAGGTAGTTAGGGTGGGCGGTGATGCCTGCCTGCCTCCTATGGGCTCTACTCCTCCCAGATCGTCCCCCCCCAGACAGATCACTATAATAATGATACGCGCGCACGAGAGAGCAGGGAGGGCTGTAGGGAGAGGACCGTGGCATGAAGTCACTCTAGTGTGAGAGCAAAGTAGTCAAGGAGCATACTCCGAAGATAGAGGTATCTGTATCCTAGCTGTAGCCATACCTAGCGTATACCTACTACTTAGGAGGGGTGAGTATACACGTGTGTACACAACAGTGTACCTGCGTGTATACAACTGTATACCCACGTGTACACAACCTCGCTCTAAGTATGTCCCCGGGAGAGCTCTTGCATACAGCTCTCCTCGGGGCTAACGTCTAGGCACTCTAGGGATACGTCTAAGGCTCCCTAGGACATGAAATAATATCCCCCAAGAGCCAAAGCCTAGAGTGTGCAAAGGAGATCATGCATCGCCTCTAACCTACTTTAGGGGGAAGGGTATGTAGGCTCGGGTTGGAAGAATAACTAAGAGGAGAGTCGGGAAAAGCCAGCGATTTGGACAGGGAAGATAAGGTGACTTAGGGTAGGGAGCTGATAGAGACTGATGGGTAGGGAAGACCTAAGCGGGTAGCGTATCGAACGGCATTTTGCAGAATGAGGATATATTGCTACCTTTGTGGCGCATTTAGGGGACTACCCTAAGTGAAATCTTGTGGAAAGGAGAGGTGCTCGAGTGGTTGAAGAGGCACGCCTGGAAAGTGTGTAAACGCCAAAAGCGTTTCGCGGGTTCGAATCCCGCTCTCTCCGCAGATGAAGGTTTCAATCAATCAGTAATCGTTGTAGGACATGGTCTTACAACGATTTTTCTTTGTATACAGTCCATAAACCTGACAGGTTAACCCTAGGCTCTAATCGTCATCAATCGGTCAGCTCTGCTACACAAAATCAGGTGTAGAAATTAGTGTAGCAGTGATATTTTCCTCTACTTGACACCTTATCTCCTAGCGAGTGTAGATCGCCTCGTTTGTAGGTCTGTACTTTTATCTTCTAGAGAGATGGCTTTTTGCTTATTTCCCATAGCATTCCCTCCTACT
>NZ_CAJZFJ010000043.1 GCF_915070105.1 uncultured Porphyromonas sp. | reverse complement strand
CAACTTCACCGGTACGCTCAGCCACGATCTGCGTACGAGAGTCACGCACCAGCTGGCCCTCAATACCCGTACCTACGATAGGAGCTTCGGGACGAAGAAGGGGAACAGCCTGACGCATCATATTCGATCCCATGAGGGCACGGTTAGCGTCATCGTGCTCGAGGAATGGGATCAGAGAGGCTGCGATGGAAGCGATCTGTGTAGGAGCAACGTCCATGAGCTGTACCTCGCTGGGAGATACAACGGGGAAGTCGGCTTCCTTACGAGCCTTGACCGCATCACGGATGAAGTTACCATCGTTGTCTAGGGGAGCATTCCCCTGAGCTACGACGAGCTCTTCTTCCTCCTCTGCGGTGTAGTATTGTAGCCCTTCCTCAGAGAAGTCCACACGGCCATCCTTCACTAGACGGTAAGGAGTAGCGATGAAGCCAAGGCTATTGATCTTGGCATAGACACAGAGGGAGGAGATAAGACCGATGTTAGGTCCTTCAGGTGTCTCAATTGGACAGAGACGACCATAGTGGGTATAGTGTACGTCACGTACCTCGAAGCCTGCACGCTCACGGGACAGACCGCCAGGACCGAGGGCAGAGAGGCGTCGCTTGTGGGTAATCTCAGCCAGAGGATTCGTCTGGTCCATGAACTGAGATAGGGCATTCGTACCGAAGAAGGAGTTCACGACAGAGGAGAGAGCCTTTGCGTTGATCAGATCGGTAGGTACGAAGACTTCGTTGTCACGTACATTCATACGCTCACGTACGGTACGAGCCATACGTGCTAGCCCCACACCGAACTGGTTGTAGAGCTGCTCACCGACTGTACGTACACGACGATTGGAGAGGTGGTCAATGTCGTCCACCACTTCCTTGGAGTTCACGAGCCCGACGAGGTACTTGATGATGGCCACGATGTCCTCGTTGGTTAGGACACGGTTGTCGGGATCGATGTCTAGACCTAGCTTCTTGTTTATTCGATAGCGTCCTACCTCACCGAGGTCATAACGCTTGTCGGAGAAGAAGAGATTGGTCAGCACTTCACGAGCGTTAGCCTCATCTGCTGGGTCTGCATTACGGAGCTGACGGTAGATGTAGTAGAGGGCATCGTGCTCAGAGTTACATGGGTCCTTCTGTAGGGTATTGAAGATTAGGGCGAAGTCCAGCGAATCCTCAGTCTTCTCCTTGTGAAGGAGGATCGTCTTATTGCTAGACTCTAGGATCAGGTCAATATTGTCCTCGGTGATCTCTGCTTCACGCTCTACGAGCACAGAGATACGCTCCATGGACACCACCTCACCCGTGTCCTCATCACTGAGGTCATCAATATAGGTCTTGGTCACACGTCCTGCTAGACGGCGACCGATGTTCTTCTCTAGGTTGGTGCGTGTGACCTTGATCTCCTCGGATAGATCGAAGAGGTCTAGGATCTGCTTATCTGACTCAAAGCCGATGGCACGAAGGAGGGTCGTGACAGGGAGCTTCTTCTTACGATCGATGTAGGCATACATGACATTGTTGATGTCTGTTGCGAACTCGATCCAAGAGCCCTTGAAGGGGATGATACGTGCGGAGTAAAGCTGAGAGCCGTTGGTGTGCGTGCTCGTCCCAAAGAATACCCCAGGCGAGCGGTGGAGCTGGGAGACGACCACGCGCTCTGCTCCATTGATCACAAACGTACCCGACTCAGTCATGTAGGGGATATAGCCGAGGAAGACATCCTGCACGACTGTGCTGAAGTCCTCGTGGTCGGGATCCGTACATGAGAGCTTGAGCTTAGCCTTGAGCGGGACACTGTAGGTCAGGCCACGACTAAAGCATTCCTCAATGGTGTACTTGGGAGGATCGACATAGTAGTCGAGGAACTCGAGGACGAAGTTGTTCCGGGTATCTGCTATGGGGAAGTTCTCATTGAACACTCGGTAGAGACCCTCCGAACGACGAGACTCGGTAGCAGTGTCGAGCTGGAAGAAGTCGCGGAAGGACTTCAGCTGTACCTCGAGAAAGTCCGGGAAGTCAAGCGGGTTCTTGATCGAAGCGAAATTGATCCTCCGTGGTTGTGGGTTGGCGGCCATCTATTTTATTGCTTGAGGTGATAAGGGTACGGGTTCGTTGTGTTTAGACACGAAATGGTTAAGACCCCCCTCGTCGGGGGATCTTAACCATAAACACCTGATTACAGGTGTTATAGTGGAAGCTTACTTAAGTTCAACTTCAGCGCCGGCTTCCTCAAGAGCCTTCTTGAGAGCCTCAGCAGTAGCCTTGTCTACACCTTCCTTGACGGGTGCAGGAGCAGCGTCTACGATGTCCTTTGCTTCCTTCAGCCCAAGACCGCAGTGTTCCTTGACAGCCTTAACGACCTGAAGCTTAGCAGCACCTGCACTCTTAAGGATTACATCGAAAGAAGACTTTTCTTCTTCCTGGGCACCTTCGGCGGGGCCTGCTACGACAACAGCTGCAGCTGCTGGTTCGATTCCGTACTCATCCTTAAGGATAGCTGCGAGTTCGCTTACTTCCTTTACCGTCAGGTTTACAAGCTGTTCGGCAATTGCTTTGATATCTGCCATGTCGATTGATTATTTCGTTTGTTGTTGTTCTTGTTTACTATAGGGGCTTTACTCTGCAGGGGCATCAGCGACTGCTGCATCCTTGTCTGCATCCTTGTTCTCCAGGGCGGAGACGATATTGCGGATGGGAGACTGGAGCAGAGCGACGACGTCTGCGATGAGCTCTTCCTTGCTCTTGATAGCGACGAGCTCTGCGAGCTGATCAGCTCCGTAGAAGCCTGTCTCAGCATAAGCAGCCTTGAGGCGAAGCTTAGACTCTTCCTTCTTATCCTTTGCGAAGTCCTTGATGATCTTTGCAGGGGCATTAGCGACCGTGGTGAACATGATCGCCGTGTTACCCTTCAGCGCTGAGTACAGCGTAGCGAAGTCAACCTCTGCCTCGGAGAGTGCCTTTCTCAGGAGCGTATTCTTAGCTACGACGAGCTTGATACCGCCCTTGTTGCAGGCACGACGGAGCTGTGCTGTCTTGGCTGCATCGAGACCTTCGATGTTGGTCAGATAGAAGTGTGGGTACTCGCTGAGGAAGCCCTTGAGCTGCTCTACTACGACTCCTTTATTTTCCTTTCTCATGATTTCTTCCTTTGCTATTATTCTTCTATTGACTTAGGATCGATCTTGATACTTGGGCTCATAGTGCTGGAGAGGTAGATGCTCTTGACATAAGTCCCCTTAGCAGCTGTTGGCTTGAGACGAATGAGCGTAGAGATGATCTCATGAGCATTGTCGTAGATCTGTTCGGGAGTGAAGGAGACCTTACCGATCGAGGTATGGACGATACCCGTCTTGTCTACCTTGAAGTCGATCTTACCAGACTTTACCTCCTTGACAGCAGCTGCGACATCGTTCGTCACCGTACCGCTCTTAGGGTTAGGCATCAGACCACGAGGACCGAGGACACGACCGAGAGCACCGATCTTACCCATGATAGCGGGCATAGTGATGATGACATCGATCTCTGTCCAGCCACCGCGGATCTTCTCGATATACTCGTCTAGCCCTACATAGTCAGCGCCAGCAGCCTGTGCTTCGGCTTCCTTGTCGGGAGTACAGAGTGCAAGCACGCGTACCTGCTTACCCGTCCCGTGAGGGAGAGTAACGACACCACGGACCATTTGATTTGCCTTGCGAGGATCGACACCGAGGCGGACATCCACGTCTACAGATGCGTCGAACTTCGTGTCGGTAATCTCCTTGACGAGAGCTGCTGCTTCCTTGAGTGAATAGGTCTTCCCGGGCTCGAGCTTGCTAAAAGCGATCTTCTGCTTTTTCGTAAGTTTACTCATCTTTGCTTGATGTATTAGTTACCGGGGAATTCGCCCTTTACTGTGATACCCATACTGCGTGCAGTACCGGCTACGATCTTCATCGCAGCTTCTACCGTGAAGCAGTTTAGGTCTACGATCTTATCCTGTGCAATCGCGCGAACCTGATCCCATGTTAGCTCGGCCACCTTGTTACGGTTAGGCTGGGCAGAGCCGCTCTTGAGCTTGGCTACCTCCTTGAGCTGTACGGCCACGGGGGGGGTCTTAACGATGAAATCAAAAGACTTGTCAGCGTAGTAGGTGATCACCACTGGGAGCACCTTACCAGCCTGGTCTTGAGTCCTGGCGTTGAATTGCTTGCAAAACTCCATTATATTGATCCCCTTAGCACCCAGTGCAGGTCCTACGGGAGGTGAGGGGTTTGCAGCCCCACCCTTAATTTGCAATTTTAGTTGTCCAGCAACTTCCTTAGCCATTGTCTTGAATCTTGAGTGTTACACACTAACATAATGCAGTAAAAGAATAGCCTGCGTAACCAGCCTATTCCTTGACCACCTGCGAATAACTGAGTTCCAGCGGCGTCTTACGCCCGAACATCTTGACCATCACACGTAGCTTCTGCTTCTCGGGAGTTACCTCCTCGACAGAAGCCTCGTAGTTAGCGAACGCACCATCTATGATACGTACGACATCACCTACGAAGAGCTCAAGGTCATAGATACCCTCAGAGTCTGCCATCTGGTCTGCACGACCTAGGATGCGCTCGACCTCTGAGTGCTTGAGAGGCTCGGGTTCCCCCCCACGCTTACCACCGAGGAAGCCAATCACATTAGGCAGATTGCGCAGCGTATGCGCCACATCACCTACGAGGACAGCCTCCACCAGCACGTAGCCTGGGAGATAAGGACGCTCCTTGACGATCTTCTTACCAGCACGCTGAGTAACGATCTTCTCTGTTGGGATGATGACCCGAGAGACATACTGACCGAGGTTGGAGTTTCTCATCTCGGCCTCTAGCTGCTCACGCACCTTCTCCTCCTTACCGCTGACGGCTCGGAGCACATAGAATCTCTTTTCTGCTACTTCAGTCATAACCTTTATCGTTCACCAAGGAGAGGGGACAGAATACAAGCAAAAGCCCTAGGCCCCTGCGATCATACGATACACAGTGCTCAGGGATAGCTCGAAGGTCTTGTCCATCACGAGCACAACTGCGGCGATGATAAGGGAAGCAATCAACACCACCACAGCACTATTGGTGAGCTCAGAGCGCGTAGGCCAGCTCACCTTTTGTGTTAGCTCAGTGTATGAGTCGCGGAAGGCGACTCCTACTTTGTTCAGGAAACTCATTATCGTTTTTTTTCTCTTGCACGGGTTGAGAGACTCGAACTCCCGACACCTGGTTTTGGAGACCAGTGCTCTACCAACTGAGCTAAACCCGTAGACTAGATGGGTGAGGCAATATGCGTTGCCTCACCCATCTGAGGTATATTATTAGTCGAGGATCTCGGTGATCTGACCAGAACCTACCGTACGGCCACCTTCACGGATAGCGAAGCGAAGACCTACGCTGCAGGCTACTGGGTAGATGAGCTCAACGTTGATTTCAACGTTGTCACCAGGCATCACCATTTCTACACCTTCGGGGAGTGTGATCTCACCAGTTACGTCGAGCGTACGGATGTAGAACTGAGGACGATACTTGTTGTGGAATGGAGTGTGACGACCACCTTCTTCCTTCTTCAGGACGTAGACAGAAGCCTTGAAGCGAGAGTGAGGCTTTACCTGACCAGGCTTAGCGATCACCATACCACGCTTGATTTCGTTCTTGTCGATACCACGGAGGAGAAGACCGACGTTGTCACCAGCCTGACCTTCGTCAAGGATCTTACGGAACATTTCGACACCCGTTACAACGGACTTGAGGCCTTCAGCACCGAGACCGATGATCTGGACTTCATCACCCGTGTGGATGACACCCGTTTCGATACGACCCGTAGCAACCGTACCACGACCCGTGATCGAGAATACGTCTTCGACAGGCATAAGGAAGGGCTTATCGATATCACGTGGAGGCAGGGGGATCCAAGTATCAACAGCGTCCATCAGCTCCATGACCTTGTCTTCCCACTGGGGCTCACCGTTGAGCGCACCGAGGGCAGAACCACGGATCACAGGCGTGTTGTCGCCATCGAAGTCGTAGCTAGAGAGTAGCTCACGCATGTCCATCTCGACAAGCTCGAGCATTTCCTCGTCGTCTACCATATCGCACTTGTTCATGAAGATAACAAGGCGTGGAACGTTTACCTGACGAGCGAGCAGAACGTGCTCACGAGTCTGAGGCATAGGACCATCCGTTGCAGCAACAACGATGATAGCACCGTCCATCTGAGCAGCACCCGTTACCATGTTCTTCACATAGTCAGCGTGCCCTGGGCAGTCTACGTGAGCATAGTGACGGTTAGCCGTCTGATACTCTACGTGAGAGGTATTGATCGTGATACCACGCTCCTTTTCTTCAGGAGCATTGTCGATCGAGTCGAACGAACGGAGCTCAGAGAGACCCTTCTTAGCAAGCACCGTCGTGATTGCAGCAGTAAGGGTCGTCTTACCGTGGTCAACGTGACCGATCGTACCAATATTTACGTGTGGTTTCGATCTGTTAAATGTTTCTTTAGCCATAACTAAAATCTATCTATTCTTAAGAAAATATTCTGCGTTGTCTTACGTCGACTCTGACCTGTGAGCCGATGCCGGGACTTGAACCCGGGACCTCTTCCTTACCAAGGAAGTGCTCTACCGCTGAGCTACATTGGCTTGTCATCTTACGTAGTGAGAGAAGACGCCTCTTCTCCACGATTTCGTCTGCGAATCAGGTGGTACACAGACCAATTCGGGTGCAAATATACAGACTTTTCTGAATATACCAAAACTTACCTGCGATTCTTCCCCTATCCTATCGGGCTTCTTGGCCATTCCGAGCCCCCGGACTCCTTAATATATAGGATGGGGGCATTCCCCAAGAGCCCCCCATTCCAGGACATCTATGCGACCCAGAGCTCTCCCTCTTAATAGGTCTAGGAGGGAGGAGAGGTCTCACTAAGGGACAAGCCTCTCGATCTCATCGACGATCCGATCAGCAGCGGCAGGCAGAGCTAGCTTTAGGATCTCTTCGGAGAGCGATCGACGTGCAGGCTCATCGCCCACCAGCTCTAGGGCTCGGGGAGTGAGGTCCCTCTGTGCCTCCTGGTCGGGGACGAGGATGGCAGCTCCACGGAGCGATAGAGCTAGAGCATTCTTCGTCTGATGATCCTCGGCTACGTTGGGCGAGGGCACAAGGATCGTAGGCTTGCCTAGCTGACAGAGCTCAGAGATCGCACTTGCTCCCGCACGTGACACCACGACATCTGCTAGGGTATAGGCTAGATCCATCCGCTGGATGAAGGCAGAGACCCAATGGGGGAAGTCACGCCCCTGACAGAGCTGCTGTGCCTGAGGCTCAAAGGCCTCTCCTGTCTGCCAGATGAGAGCAACACCCGAGACCTCCCACTCCTTGAGTCGTGAGCCTACAGCTTCGTTGATCGTCCGTGCACCGAGACTACCCCCGACGACGAGCACCACTCGCTGGGTTTCGGGGGGAAGGGAGAAGTAGGCCAAGGCCTCCTCTCTCGTCGCCGTTAGGTGCTCGATCATGGGACGGATGGGATTACCCGTCAGTATGATCTTATCCTTAGGGAAGAAGCGCTCCATATCGGGATAGGCGACACAGATGCGCGTAGCACGACGTGCGAGGAACTTATTCGTAACGCCTGCGTAGGAGTTCTGCTCTTGGATCAGTGTTGGGATGCCAAGGCTCTGTGCGGCCTTGAGCGTAGGAGCACTTGCATAGCCCCCTACCCCGATGACGATCTGGGGCTGGAAGTCTCGGATAATATCTCGTGCCGTGACCAGTGCCCGTAGGAAGTCTCGTATGACCCCGACATTACGCCAGAGGCGACGACGGTCTAGCCCCCTGATCTTCAGCCCCCGTATCGGGAAGCCAGCCTGAGGCACACGCTGCATCTCCATGCGTCCCTCTGCACCGATGAAGAGGAGTTCGATATCTGGGTAGCGCCGCTTCAGCGCTTCGGCGATGGAGACCGCAGGGAAGATATGCCCTCCTGTACCTCCTCCACTGATGATAGCTCTCTGTATCATAGCTGTTCTATTTGCTGGGCGAAGTGATCCTCCTCAGATGCCTCAGCCTTCTTGATTCGCTTATCCTTGTCCACTCGGCTAGCTCCGATCATGATCCCGAAGGCCATGCTCGCAGCGATGATGGAGGAGCCTCCATAGCTCAGCAGAGGCAGGGTCTGCCCCGTGCTGATAATCCCCGAGGCCACCACCATATTGACGATGGCCTGCATCGGATAGAGGATACCGAAGCCCTTGAGGAGGTTACTCCGATAGGTATTCGTCTGTTTTCGCGCCTCCCTCAGCGCTAGATACATCCAGCAGAGGTAGAGACCTGGGATGAGGAGCAAGCCCAGGAAGCTATACTCCTCGATGATGATTGCATAGAGATAGTCGGAGTAGGCCATAGCCAGCGTATCTCGGATCTTACTCTTGCCGGGGCCATGTGGGGTTTGCCCACGGGCGATAGCGATACGCCCCATCTGCTCCTGGCGGTTCTCATCTGTGATCTTAAACTGATCCTCGGGCGTGCTCACTGCTCGCTCGAGTCGGTTACGCCACGTCGTGGCTCGCCCAGGGAGGAGGCTGTCAGGAAGAGTGAAAAGGACAATAACGGACATAAGCGCCAGCCCCAGCCCTATACCCGAAAAGCGCAACAAGGCTCGCCGAGGAGCCTTCAGCACCCAGGAGTAGACGAAGAGGAAGGAGAGGAGAATAAGCCCCGTGGAGAGGTTGCCGATGCTCAGCAGCAGACAGATCCCCCCAAAGAAGATCCAATAGGCATAGTAGACGATAGCTTTCTTGGGATTTTCCTTCCGATCAGAACCTGCAATGAGCGCCCCCCACAGGACGAGGAGCACACGCATGAATTCTGAGGGCTGTATCGTGATGAAGCCGAGATCGACCCATCGCTCAGCCCCATTAATGGACTTCCCAAACATGAGTAGATAGACCGTCAGAGCTAGGACTATGAACAGTAGGAATATCGGCACATACACCCGATAGTACTTAGCTGGGAGCGAGCTCATGAAGATCGCTGTACAGACCCCCATGAAGAGCATCATCCAATGCTTGGCTATCGGATTGAACCCTCCCGAGGAGAGGCTCTTATAGAAGTCCGAGCTGATCGCACTAGAGACAGTGAAGACCGAGAGGATAATGAACGTGAAGTACAAGACCCACAGCAGTCCATTCCCATCGAAGACACGCTGATACCACCGACGCTGCTGGCCTGGGGGTGCACCCTCTAGTGTAGATATCGAGCTAATCATGCCTGCTCTCCTCCTTGATCAGTCTCTGCACGATCTCACGGAAGCAATCGCCTCGGTGAATGTAGCTCTTAAAGAGGTCAAAGCTCGCACATGCAGGCGAGAGCAGGACGGTATCTCCCGGCCGAGCCATCTCTCGGGCGTGGGCGATCGCCTCCTCCATAGAGAGGGCAGAGGCGATATGCTCCACCTTGCCGTGGAAGGCTCGGTAGAGCTTCAGCACATCGGTCGTCAGGAAGATGAGCCCGCGTGCCCCCGAGACGATCTGCTCGGTGATATCGAGGTAGTCGTTCCCCTTATCCTCGCCCCCGAGGATGAGCACATAGGGGGTGGTCATCGTGCGCAGGGCATAGTAGGTAGAACTGATATTGGTCGCCTTAGAGTCATTGATATAGCGTACTCCATCGAGTACCCCGACCTTCTCTAGGCGGTGTGGCACGTTCACGAAGTCCCGCAGGGCACGAGTGAGCACCTCAGGAGAGACACCTATATGCAGTGCCGTGATCGAGGCTGCCATCGCATTCTGTAGGTTGTGAGGCCCCTGTAGCGCAAGCTGATCGATCGGGATCTCGAAGTGCTTACCATCGAAGTGTAGGCGCATCACATTGTCATCCGATCGGTCTGCCGCTGAGCCCACCTGCGGATAGGTTAGGAAGGGCAGGCACTTCATCGCCATCGGCTGATGCATCATCACATAGCGGGAGATGAACTCATCCTCGCCCCAGTAGATGAAGGCATCCTTCTTCGTCTGATTCTGCAGGATACGCATCTTAGCCATAGCGTACTCCTCGAAGTCATAGTGATAGCGATCCAGATGGTCAGGGGTGATATTCATCAGCAGGGCGATATGCACACGGAAGCGGTGCATGTCGTCGAGCTGGAAGCTGCTTAGCTCTACGACGAAGTACTCGGGCTGATCCTCACTGATCACCTGACGGGCTAGGCTAAAGCCGACGTTCCCCGCTAGCCCCACTCGGATACCTGCCTCGGAGAGAATGTGGTGGATCCACATCGTCGTCGTAGTCTTACCATTACTTCCCGTGATGCCGATGACCTTACTCTTGAGGTAGCGACCAGCCAGTTCGATCTCCGAGAGGACGGGGATCCCTCGCTCACGGATGGCCTGCATGATCGGTGCCTTCTCGGGGATGCCGGGGCTCTTGACTACCTCGGTGGCTCGTAGGATGACCTCTTGGCTATGTGCCCCTTCTTCGTAGGGGATACGATGCTCCTCGAGCTCCGCCTTGTACTTCTCCGCTATCCGACCATAGTCAGATACAAAGACGGGGATCCCTCTACTCTGGTAGAGCAGAGCAGCACCTACGCCGCTCTCTCCTGCCCCTAGGACCACCGCCCTACTATTCTCTTCTGTCATAGTGCCTATATTCATCTTTGTCTCGCCTTGACCCTAGTTATAGGGTGCTGTAATAAGGCTTTTGGGCTACAATTTTCGGTAAAAATACGCACTTCTCCAAACACCACCCTCCTCATCCCCTACTCCCTAGAGCTGAGGCTTGAAATCACTAGAGCTCAAGGGCTGGGTAGTCGAGGAGTAGACCCTCTGAATAGAGCATCCGTGTCCCAGCTGTAGACGTACCAAGGATACACCTACTACCTAGGAGGGCTGAGTGTACACGCGTGTATACCATTGTGTACACGTGTGTACACTGTTGTATACACGCGTGTACACAACACCGCTCTCGGTATGTCCCCGATAGCGATCTCTCCTAGGTCTATTTCTCGGGGCTAGCACCTAGTCACGAGAGACTACGGCTAAGATACGTTCCTCTATATGAGGTACGTTATATGATATACCTCCTCCGTATATTATATAGGGCATAGCTCTGGGCGGAGGGGAGCCTTCGCAAACAAACAAGATCAAGAGAATATGAAGAAGCTTATCCTCCTCGCACTCCCTCTTGCCGTCACTAGCCTCATAGCCTGTAGCTCGGGACAGAGCGGGAGCGCAAGTACCGACAGCACTGCTACCGACAGCACTGCCACGGCAGGAGTCGTCACCACGGACTCAATCGTCCCCTACCGCCTAGCGGAGAACTACTTCGCCACGAGCGATAGCCTACCCACCGTCATCACCTCGGCTAAGGACCAAGAGAAGTACCTCGGCATGGCAGCCGCTATGGGACAGCTCCCGACCGAGATCGACTGGTCTCGGGAGTTCGTGATTCCTATTGCCCTTCCCCCCGCCGGTACGGAAACGGAGATTATCCCCGTCTCCCTCGTCCGAAACTCCTCTGGGGGGCTGACCCTCACCTATCGACTTAGGGAAGGCTTCAGCCTCCATGGAGCCAAGATGCGTCCCTTCGTGGCGATCATCGTCTCACGGGACTACCTAGCCCCAGTAACCCTCCAGCAGGAAGAGGGGGTCATCATCGAGTGCGAGGGCTAGCCCGAGCCTGCCACGCTCATAGCAAGATAGCATACCACGCCAAGCCCCCACCTAGGACTACAGACCTAGGTGGGGGCTTGGCGTATATATGGATGCAAGGGACTCTTTGCCCACACCTCCCCTCGGGTAGTATCTATACCAGCAGCACACAGCATACCGACACTCATCCATGCAGATAGCACGTCAGATCAGGACTGCTAAATCTCCGATATACACAGCCCACCGAGAGCTAGCCTAAGCAAAGATGTCCAATTAGAGCAGCTTTCTGTCCGATTAGCACAGCCCCAGCCTTAAATAACCTCTCTACCTTTGTATCGGGATAAGGAGACACCTACCGCAGGGTGCTCTTCATGAGTTTCAGATTGACTTATTGTAGATAGTCATATTGTAGATTTGGTTACTGGTGCAGGGGGAGAATTTCGCCTCCCCCTGCTATCCAAAGAGACAAGCATGAGCATCATCTATTTTTCCAACCAAGACACGGGACCAACATGAAGAGGTCAACCTCCCTACCCCCACAGCTTAGACTGTGACTAGCAGCCCCTAGGCAAATGCACCTAGTCACCCTCGGATAGGTGGATACACCTCACCCTACAAGACGTACCAAACTCAATACATACAGACATGACACGGAGACCTATCACCCTACTACTGGCGCTGGGCGCCCTAGCCCTAACCTGCATCTCCTCCTGCTCCTCCTGCAAGAAGGATCCTCCTAAGCCCCCAGTCGAGATCACGGACCCCAAGACCTACGAGGAGGCCATCAAGGCGATCGAGGACGGTACACTCAAGGATGAGGAGGCCACCCATAAGCTCATTGAGCTCATAAACAAAATGAGAGCAGGCGAACACGAGAAGTTCATCAAAATCGCCGAGGTGCTCGTCAATGCGAAGTACCAGATGAAGACCAAGCTCTATCTCATAGAGGCTGCGATAAGGTCAGAGCTCGTGCTGGTGAAAAAATTTGACCTCCTCGAAGTAGTCGTCAAGGATCTGACGTCCACCCCTAAGGAGAAACTCGCCCTCCTAGAGAAAGCTACCCCACTCCTCTCGACCCAGGTCAAGAACCACCACTTCCTCAGCAGCGAGGGCAAGAGGCTAGTCATGAGACTCATCACCGCCATTGATGCCCAGCTGGATAAGCTGAGAGACAAGAGTACCCCTGCAGAAGTAG
Organism: uncultured Porphyromonas sp.; assembly: GCF_915070105.1. Taxonomy (GTDB): domain Bacteria; phylum Bacteroidota; class Bacteroidia; order Bacteroidales; family Porphyromonadaceae; genus Porphyromonas. Next base: position 6,821 of record NZ_CAJZFJ010000043.1, on the reverse strand, counting down.
CCTTTACCGAGATCCTCAAGAGACTATCCGAGATCAAACGCCTGCTCGAGAACGACCCAATGGAGTACGTAGACCTCGGGCTCAGTGTCAAGTGGTCTACCAGATACCTCGGAGCCGTAAACCCCGAGGACTATGGCGACTACTATGCCTGGGGCGAGACAGAGCCTAGGACAAACAGCTTCGAGATGAGCACCTATAAGCTCGCCAAGCCCCAAGTGAATGACCCGCTGAACTATGGCTTCACCAAGTACTGCTTCTCTTCTTGGCTCAGCTTCGATGGCTCCGTCGACAACAAGGACGTTCTTGATCCCGAGGATGATGCCGCTCGAGCCAAGCTAGGTGCACCCTTTCGTATCCCCACCAACGAGGAGATCTGGGAGCTCATCGATAACTGCATCTGGTTGGAGGAAACAATCAATGGTATCGTATGTCTAAGGGCCACCAGCAAGATCAACCACAAGTCCATCATCCTGAGCAAGAATGGCCGTTTGGAGAGGACGAAGCTTATGCTCCGTGGGGCAGCAAGTATCTTTTGGACTAACCGCCTCAGCGAATTCACGGACACAGGGAGCAAGACCCGCTACGTACCCGTCTTCTTCTATGATAAACCTAAGCCACTGATGCATTCGGATCTACGCTTCATTGGGCTCAATGTACGTGCCGTCCACCCCTAGGGGGCACTAAGCCTACAGAGCATTCCCTCCTAGAGCCTCCGACGAGCTAGCCCCTCCTAAATCTAAGGTCACAAGCTCCACCAAAACGATAGCCACCGACATCACCCCTTAGGGAAGGGGTGATGTCGGTGGTTACTCATTATATATGCAGATGCACTAGGCGAAGAAGAGACGGACAAAACCTGCCCTCCTCGACCCAAGTGAAGAAGACTAGGCTAGAGCTCCTCCATCGAGAGGACGAAGCGATAGCGCACATCCCCTCGCTCTAGGCGATCCAGCGCCTCATTGACCCTGCTGATCGGGAGCACCTCGCCCTCGGCGACTATACCATGCTCGTAGCAGAAGTTCAGCATCTCCTGTGTCTCGGCGATTCCCCCGATATTAGAGCCCGATAGGCTACGGCGTCCTCGCACGATGGAGTAGGCTGCGACCTGTAGAGGTTCGGCGGGTAGTCCCACTACGACGACACTCCCATCGTGGCGCAGCAGTCCGAGATAGCCATTGACATCGTGCCCAGCAGAGACGGTGTCGAGGATTAGGTCCAGACGACCACGCATACCCTTCATAGCCTCTCTGTCGCTGGAGAGGACAGCATGGTCAGCACCGAGGCGATGGGCATCCTCCACCTTAGAGGGTGAGGTCGTGAAGACGGTCACCTCTGCCCCCATGGCCTTGGCGATTCGTACCGCTAGATGTCCTAACCCACCTATCCCGAGGATCCCCACATGCTTGCCTGGGCCTGCCTGCCAGTGTCTCAGGGGCGAGTAGACCGTGATACCAGCACAGAGCAGAGGAGCTGCCATAGGTAGATCCTCGAAGGCAGGCATGTGTAGCACATACTTGTCCTCGCAGACATAGCTCTTGGAGAAGCCCCCGAAGGTCTGTCCTCCGGAGATCTTGTCCCGCCCATTGAAGGAGAAGGTCACCCCCTCATCACAGAACTGCTCCAGCCCGTGCTCGCAGGCATCACACTGCCCACAGCTCCCAACGATACAGCCTACACCGACCAGTTCGCCGACCTCGAAGCCCCGGACATCAGCTCCCAAAGTTGTCACCCGCCCGAGGATCTCATGCCCAGGCACGAGGGGGAAGAGGGGTTCACCGAAGTCCCCCCGTATCGTATGTAGGTCGGAGTGGCAGATACCACAATAGAGGATGTCGAACTGTATATCATTGGGGCGTAGCTCCCGTCGGGGGATCGTCAGTGCCTCCAGTGGGGCATTCACGGCCTGAGTGCCATAGGCCTTTACTTGCTTCATCTTGGTCTATCGTTTTAGTATTCTTTACGACAAAGGTATCCATTCCACACCAATGCCCTCCCCCTGCTCTACCAGCACACCGAGGGAAGGCACAGAAGCACGATCGCCCCTATGCGTCTCTAGTAGCGCATAGGGGCGATGATGGCCTTCGCGCCACCTAGGGTCAGCTTGCTCCCCTTGGCTTTAGGGGCTCGATGGATAACTATGCTTGTCGTGAGCCCTGCCGTCTGTAGGATACTGACCTCGTTACAAGGCACGACAGGGAGAATAATAAAAGAATCCTCTAATCCATATAATCGTAGAATGACCGAAGCCTCTCCCTGTCCTGCACCATTAAGACAAATAAGAGGGGGAAATGTTCACTTATTATCACAATTTTTACCATACCATAATCTTCCCGACCCATGCCCCGCCTAGTCTAAGGGTGCTATGGGAATAAAAAGAGCGAGTCCCACCACTCTCTCGAGTGATGGGACTCCATAGTTACTTAACTTGAAGTGAGAAGTGGGCCCAATAGGATTCGAACCTATGACCCCCTGCTTGTAAGGCAGGTGCTCTAAACCAGCTGAGCTATAGGCCCGTTGTGGAGACTTCTGCAAAGGCCTCTTTGGCGATTTGCAGGGGCAAAGGTACACAATCTTCTTGACCTGAGCAAATCATAGGGATATACCCCCAAAAAGACCAGCTACTAACCATCGCCCAAGAAGACTAGCGCAACCACTCAAATAAGGCTCCGAAGTCAATGCTCCCGAGCCTGATAATGAAGATGAAGACTACGATAAGGATAGAGAAGAGGAGGGAGGCTACGACCCCTTGTTTAACGCCATCCCAAAAGCCCGGGATGAGGGGCTCGATGATAGCCTTCAGCTGTGCCTGATGGTTGCGATTGAGTTCCTCCTGTGCACGATGGAGTGTCTCTGCGGTAACAGAGTTGATCGTCTCCTGGACAATACTTTTGGCTTGGAGTCGGAAGCGATCTATATTCTCTTCTGAGCAGATGAAGCAGTGAAAGTTCGCCACATCATCATCCGTGGGCTCCTGGTCGTGCTCATCCCAAAAGCGCTCGACCCACGCATACTTCTCCTTCTTGTAGAGGGCATAGGCCACCTGACCGATTAGGTCATCGTCTCCCTGTACGAGGAGCTGATAGATATGATTATACTTGCGAGAACCCATGCACAGGTGCTATCTATGACTATCTAGCGCCTGAGCATAAGCTCTACGGAGCTCCTCCTCGGTGATTGTCTGCGTAAAGGTCTGCCCGAGGACATGAGCTGACAAGGTGAGTGTATTGGGCTTATTCATACTGCATACCGCCATCTGATTTATGAGGAGCAAGGTAGGCTCAAAGCCCCTATCCTCATCCCAGAGTGGCAGATACCGCAAAGGTACACTTTTCCTAAAAAACAATACGAGCTGACGACGAGCCTCCTACCCCCCTCCTGCCCACACATTACCAGCGGTCTACACGCACCCCGTGGAGCCCCCTTTTCCGAGAGGGCTAGAGGATACGTAGAACTGCGCCCAAAAACGCTCTCGGTAAGAACGCCGATGCGCCCTCGATAAGAGCGCTGAGACGCTCTCGGTATGAACGCCAGACCGCTCTCGGTAAGAACGCAAAGGCGCTCTCGGTAAGAGCGTCTGAGCCCCCTTCTGGCAGGGGTATGCGGGGGGTCACCAGCCCCAGCGCAACACTCTATCCATCAGCAGATAGAGGGAGACTAGCGATACGAGGGGATAGACTGCCACACATTCACTACCTTTGGGGGAGATGTGACATAGCCCACGCCCTAGATGGGTGGGCTGTACCACACCCCAACTCTAAGAGAGATCACAGTCAAGTCCAATCATCAAGCCTAAAAAGCCGATTATGACACCAAAGACATTATTCAGTTCTCTCTGCCTCATCCTCCTATGTGCATTCGCCTGCACCAAGGATCGAGACATAGAGACCGTAGCTGAGCCCGAGTCTGCTCCCTCTACTGAGCAGCTACCAGAGGAAGTCAAGGAGGATATCGTATACCTCCAGAGCGCCCAGCTCGCTCCCCTACGGGTAAGCTATAACCAGCCCAACGCCAAGAGCCTAGCCCTTGACCCTAAATCCGCCCGTGCAGAAGCCCTAACCAAGCTCGCTGACCGACTACTCACCATGCTCCCCCAGCACGTCGATCCCGCTAAGGGCAATACAGCCTTCGTCCTCATCTGTGACGATGAGATCAAGCGAGAGGTCTACGTACAGGAGTTTGGGATCTATGCCTCACTCGAGGATCAGTTTGGGGTCTTGGTCCCCCTACTGCTCCTCGACAGAGACCTCTTCGGCTCAGTCCCCGACACAGAGCCCACAGAGCCCCCCCACAAGCTACAGATCATCTGTGACGGAGGGGAGACCGATGATAGAAGCGTCCTATTAGACCCAAGAGGTAGCCAGCAGAGTCAAGCCTTCGCCAAGGGGAAGATCGCTAGCCTTCTGACCGAGCGCCTCGCTACCGGCGAGGGGCTACGTACGCACAAGGCAACCCTCCTCTGCCTACCCGCCTACTAAACGACACCTCCACGCCTTAGGCTGTGGACAGGCGAGGTCTGTGTGGGCATAGCTCCCACACAGACCTCGCTCTCGTTGGGACAAGGTGGAGGGAGAGCAGAGAGTAGGAAGAGTCCCCTATTATATAGGTATAGGAAAAATGAGTGCTATTGGCTAACTTTGCTGGGCAAGTATTTAGTAAACCCTGATACACGGACTATCCCTATGGTAGAACTTATCCATCAGATACCTGTCTGGCAGCTCTGGCTGATAGCTGCCTTCGCACTCTTCGCACTCGAGGTCGTCACACCAGGCTTCATCCTTGCCTGCTTCGGGGTGGGTGCTCTACTGGCCATCCCTGCTGCCGCCCTTGGGCTAAGCTGGCTCATACAGGTCCTCTGCTTCTGCGCTGGGAGCCTGCTGGCACTGTGGCTGCTACAGCCACTGATGTGCAAGTGGTTCAAGTCACACGATGCCAAGACCGGCATGGATGCCCTCATCGGTCGTCGGGTCTTCGTCAGCGAGGAGATCCTCCCCGGAGACGCTGGCGGACGTGTAGCCGTGGACGGAGATAGCTGGCGAGCCATCTCGGTCGGGACTGCCAAGCCCATCCCTGCCGGTACCGAGGTGCGCATACATGGCTACAAGAGCCTCATTCTCGAGGTAGAGCCTATCGAACATAACCACTAACCCCCTATAATAAAGGAAAAACAAATGTCAGAAGAATTCATCCCCTTCCTCATCCCCGCCGTCATCGTCATCCTGGTGATCCTCGCTATCTACCAGGGACTATGCATCGTACAGCAGTCACAGACGGTCATCATCGAGCGTCTAGGGAAGTACTACCGCACCCTAAGCTCCGGGGTAAACATCATCATCCCCTTCATCGATCGTCCCCGCCCCATGCGCTGGCGCTACACCATGCCTGGGCCTAATGGGCAGACCTACGTGCGCTTCACCGAGATCACGAATATCGACCTGCGTGAGACCGTCTATGACTTCCCTCGCCAGAGCGTGATCACCAAGGACAACGTCGTCACCGAGATCAATGCCATCCTCTACTTCCAGATCGTCGATCCCATGCGTGCCATGTACGAGATCCAGAACCTACCCGATGCCATCGAGAAGCTCACCCAGACGAGCCTACGTAACATCATCGGGGAGATGGACCTCGATGAGACCCTCACCAGCCGTGACACCATCAACAACAAGCTCCGCATCATCCTCGACGAGGCTACGAACAAGTGGGGCGTCAAGGTCAATCGTGTAGAGCTACAGGACATCAATCCTCCCCGTGACATCCGTGACGCTATGGAGAAGCAGATGCGTGCCGAGCGTGACAAGCGTGCCCAGATCCTCAATGCCGAAGGGCAGAAGGAGGCTACCATCCGAGAATCAGAGGGACGCATGCAGCAGGCTATCAACCACGCAGAGGGTGAGCGTCAGGCACAGGTCCTACACGCTAAGGCAGAGGCCGAGGCTAAGCTCCTCACCGCCGAAGCCGAAGCACAAGCCATCCGCAAGATCGCTATGGCCGTAGAGGGCTCAGGCGCCAACCCCGCCCAGTACCTCATCGCCGTCCGCTACCTAGAGACCCTCAAGGAGATGACCTCAGGCAAGGACACCAAGACGGTCTACCTGCCCTACGAAGCCTCGGGCGTACTCTCGTCCCTCGGAGGTATCAAGGAGCTCCTCAAGCAGTCTTAATCCCCCCATTCCCTAGTCCCATACCCCGCCACGAGGAGCCTTCGGCAGAGCTCACACTGCCCCCTCGCTGGCGGGGTATTTATTTTCTCTCCATAGTATAATAGTAGCAGGAGCGAGGTCGTTATATGAGCGTAGTAGGGAGCAGTCGCTCCCGAACGGAAATTGTTTCGACTTTATACTTTTAACCTGCTTATGGTACAAACTTACCCCCGTACAGAGAGAGAGAAGCTTAACATCATCGCCCGTGCAGCCTATGAGCGCACACGCCCAAGGCACCAAGAGACCCTGCGTCGCCTACGCCTGCTAGCCACGGCCATCTAACCACCCCCCCCAATAGACAAGACATGAGTGCAACGACTACGATCGTAGCTCCGTCACTCCTCTCCGCGGACTTCCTACACCTCGACGAGGCCGTCAGGATGATCAACGAGAGCGAGGCTGACTGGCTACATATCGACGTGATGGATGGGGTCTTCGTACCCAATATCTCCTTTGGGTTCCCGATCCTCGAGGCCATACGCCCCGTGATCCAGAAGCCCCTAGATGTGCATCTGATGATCGTCGAGCCGATGAAGTTCGTCCGAGAGTTTGCCGCCCTTGGTGTGGACACGATGAACGTCCACTACGAGGTCAGCCCTCACCTGCACCGCTCCATCGGAG
>NZ_CAJZFJ010000042.1 GCF_915070105.1 uncultured Porphyromonas sp. | reverse complement strand
CCAATCCTCTGATGAAGTACTAGGGAAAACTCTCCAAGGCTACTAAGGGAACCTCTCGTGAGGTAGCGGGCAAACCTCAAGCAAGGTACCACCACTACCTCACGAGGCTTTATCCCCACACCTCTCCCTCCCCTCTATCAAAGGCATAAAAGAAGAGTAGCAGATAAGGGAATGATTATTCCCCTACCCGCTACTCGACTTCCAAAAGGCAAGCTTGCCTAGGCTTATGCGATAAACAAAGAGTTAGCCCCTACGCTCCCCCAGAGATGGAGCTAAGACACCCTTCCCCAAGGCTCGAGGGGAGACCTCAAGTAAGATCTCATCATAGAGTCCCCCCGCCATAAAGAGCTCCAGTGTAGCAGCTCCCCCTTCGACAAGGAGCGACTGTACCCCCTCCCCTTCGTAGAGCGCCGATAGGATCGCCTCTGGGGTAAGCCTCGTACCCTCTAGGGCTCGATAGCGCAGGTGCGAATGTCCCTCCTCTTGTGATGAGGGTGCTACTACCGAGCTAAGATGCAGGACGAGTGTGGGGGAAGAGCTATCAGTGAAGACCCGCAAGTCCTGTGGTAGCTGGAGGTGAGGGTCTAGGATGACACGCAGGGGAGAGGGCCCATACCAGAGGCGGTTGCCCAGCTGAGGATCATCCAGTAGTGCCGTGCGGTATCCCACGAGAATAGCCTCATGGGCTAGGCGAACCTGATGGACAATACGCTGGTGAAGTGGACTAGAGAAGACCTCGGGACTCTCCTCACGAGAGGAGCGTACCCGATCCATATAGCCATCGATGCTTTGTGCCCACTTGAGCGTGACATAGGGGCGATGAAGTGTGTGTGCTGTTATGAAGGCTGCGTTTAGGCTTCGAGCTTCCTCCTCCAGCAAGCCCACCGAGACCTCTACGCCCCCCTCTTCCCTAAGGCGACGTATGCCTCTTCCCGAGACTGCTGGGAAGGGATCCTCCATAGCCACCACAACCCTCGGAATACGTTCACGGAGGATGAGCTCCACGCATGGGGGCGTCTTCCCGTAGTGTGCGCAGGGCTCTAAGGTCACGTAGAGCGTACTCTCGGGCAGGAGGTGCCGCTCTCGCACACTAGCCACTGCCATTACCTCTGCATGTCCCTCTCCGGGGCGATGATGGTAGCCTTCGCCTATGATCCTACCCTCATGTACGATCACAGCCCCCACCATAGGATTTGGGCGAGCCGTACCTAAGCCAAGGGCGGCAAGCTCGAGGGCTCTACGCATGAAGATCTCTTCGGTCTCTATCATCTCTTATAGCTATATTTGCTCAGTAAAATGGAAACAATTCGACAAGTAGAGGAGGCTACGATCCTTCGCTTAGCCCCAGAATATGAGCCCGCAGAAGCTCGGGAGATCGCAAGGCGTCTCATCGAGGACCTGCGGGGACTGCGGCGCACAGACTTGCTCCTCCTCACAGGCAAAGATACGCTTTTGTCCCCCGAGGAGATCGCTAAGCTAGAGGCTGCACTCTCTAGGCTAGAGGCTGCTGAACCTCTGCAGTACGTGCTCGGGAGTGCAACCTTCCTCGACGAAGAGCTTTACGTAGCTCCCGGAGTACTCATCCCGAGGCCAGAGACAGAGGAGCTTGCCCAGCTCATCCTCCAGCATCCCGAGGCTTCCTCTTGGCGACGTCTACTAGACGTAGGGACAGGTAGTGGGTGTCTTGCGTGGGCACTTGCCAAGCACCTTCCCCAGCTCGACCAAGCTATTGCCCTCGAGGTCTCGAGCCAAGCGATCCCCATCGCTCAGGGGAACTTCCGCCGGCTCTATGAGCAGAGCGGACGAGAGGTCTACCTGTGGCATGAAGACCTCTTTGCCTTAGTCGAAGCCCATACTCCCCCGCCTACCCCGCTTGACTTGATCGTAAGTAATCCTCCCTATATTCACCCAAGCGAAGCAGAGGATATGACGGCTCATGTCCTGCTATATGAGCCACATCTTGCCCTCTTTGCCCCTGAAGAGTCTCCCCTAGCCTACTATACAGCTATTGGGCAGTTAGTTCGCCAAGGATATTTGCGTCCTGGGGGAAGCCTTTGGCTGGAGCTGAACCCACTCTATGCCGAGCAGACTCGGACAGCTCTCCTACATATAATAGGTAGCGAGCAAGCAGAGGCAGAGCTCATCAAGGATATGAGTGGTAAGAACCGCTTCCTACATCTAACCTATCACTCGGCATGAGAAGCAAAGCCCTTACACCCGAGGAAGCCTATATATGTCTTGCCCACCTCTGCTCGGGCTCCGAGCAAGCACCGCTTACACTAGAGAGAAAGCTACTGCGCTGGGGCATAGACGACGATGAAGCAGAGGTGATCCTAGAGCGACTGAAAGCAGAGGGATTTGTCAGTGAGAGACGCTTTGCGGTAGCCTTTGTACGTGACAAGTACCGCTTCAATGGCTGGGGGCCTCTTCGCCTAAGAAGTGAACTCAGACGACTAGCGATCCCCAGCGAATTCATTGACGAAGCCCTAGAGGAGCTGGAGGAGGAAGAGGAACATTCGATCTACGAACAAGTGGAAGGACTCCTAAGGAAGAAGTACCGCACGCTTCCCCAAGGCTTGGAGCGACGCAAAGCCTTCGACCGACTCATGCGTTATGGGCTCTACCGAGGCTATGAGTACGAGGAAGTCAGCGAAGCTACACGGACTATCCTAGGAGAAGATGACGAGTAAGTCGTATCTCCTTCGCCTAGGCTCCATCCTGCTGGATGTCGTATTTCCTCGGCTCTGTGCAGTCTGTGGTCTTCGCCTAGGCAGTAGCGAAAGGTGCGTATGCCTAGAATGCGGACTAACCCTACCTCGCTATAGGGAGGAAACCTACGCTGCCCGGGAACGGCTCCTTGGCTCTCCCCTCATCCAGAGCCTTTCTGCCCCCTTCACCTACCAGCACCAAGCGGAGTCACACCACCTCATCACAGCCCTAAAGTACAAGAGCTACCGAGAGGTAGCCTCCTTCGTCGTACGCACAGCTATTACAGAGGAGTGCCTTCGATTCAGTCCCGAGGATATCGACCTAATCCTACCTGTACCTATTGAGGAAGGACGACTGCAGAAGCGAGGATACAACCAGGCTGGTCTACTCGCTCAGGCAATGAGCCAGCGGCTTGATCTTCCGTGGAGTGAAGACTACTTCCTCAGAAGGAGAGGTAGTCATTCGCAGACAGCCTTTGGGAGGAAGGAACGAATGGAGAATGCCCATAGAGCCTTTTCTCTTACCCCCGATGAGACACTCAAGGCATCCCTACAAGGAAAGTGCATCCTGCTCGTAGACGACCTACTGACGACGGGCGCAACCCTGCTGACGCTATGTGACCTACTCGAGGGTTGTGGTGTCAGGGCTGTGCATGTCTTTGTAGCAGCCGTAGCGATTAAGAGGTATTAGCAGTTCTTATGTGTCTTTGCCTTGGCCTTAGTCGGGGAACTGGATCCACTGCTGCACCCACATCCCCGGACGTAGCTCGTCACTTGGGTTGGAGATCGTGAGCCCTAGAAGGCGTACAGGGTGCTCCGTATAGTCTAGTCCCCGAAGAAGCTTAAGTCCGAGACGCTGGATCTCCTCTAGGGTAAGGATCTCCTGCAGCTGTGAGGTCGAGCGAGAGGCGATGCTGAAGTCTCCATACTTGACCTTCAGTGTGAGGGTACGTCCGAGGAAGCCTTTTCGCTCTAAACGGTGAGCCAAGTCCTCCGCCACCTGTAGCAAGCGTTCCTCTAGGACAGCAGGCTCAGAGGTATTATCTAGGAAGGTATGCTCACAACCCAAAGACTTGCGGATACGCTCTACCTCGACAGGACGCTCATCTATCCCCCGTGCAAAGTCATAAAACATCTGCCCTGCCCGTCCAAAGTATCTCTGGAGCTCGGGGAGACTTCGTGCCCTTAGATCAGCTCCCGTATGGATACCTAGCTCCTGCATCTTGCGCTTGGTAACCCTTCCCACACCCCAAAACTCCCCTATAGGCAAGTTCGCAATAAAGTCTAAAGCTTGGGTAGGATGGATCGTACAAAGGCCATTAGGCTTACGGGCATCGGAGGCGACCTTAGCTAGGAACTTGTTGTAGGACACTCCTGCCGAAGCTGTCAGCCCTAGCTCTGTAGCTATACGCTCCTTGATCTCAATCGCCAACTTCACTGCTAGGGGTTCCCCTCGTTTATTTTCGGTGACATCGAGAAAGGCTTCGTCTAGAGAAAGAGGCTCGATCAGGTCGGTATAGTCTCTGAAGATACGATGGATAGCTGCCGATACCTCACGATACCTCTCAAAGTGTACATCGACAAAGATCAGCTGAGGACATAGCCTGCGAGCCTTCGCTCCAGGCATAGCGGATCGTACTCCATAGCGACGCGCCTCATAGCTCGCAGCACATACCACACCCCTAGGCTCTGAGCCCCCGACAGCGATCGGTAGCCCTCTCAGCTCGGGGTGATCGTGCTGCTCTATGGAGGCAAAGAAGGCATCCATATCGACATGTATGATCTTGCGATGGCTCATGTAGCGAGGAGTAGGAAAAGACTTCTAACAGAGAAACGAGGGATAAGGTATAGGGAAGGGAGAGAAGCCTGCCAAAGAGGAAGAGGCTACGCCATAAAGCAGAGCCTTATGACGTAGCCTCTATTAGGCTCATCACCTATTAGGCGATGAAATGGGAAGGATTACTCGGCAGAGAGCGAAGCACGCTTGAAGGCAGTGACCGTAAGGGTCTTGCTCTGTGCCTGTAGGTACTGCTGGATGTTTACCTTGTTGTCCTTGACAAATGCCTGCTCTAGGAGGGTATTTTCCTTGTAGTACTTCTTCAGTGCACCCTCTGCGATGTGCTCGATGATGTTCTCGGGCTTACCAGCCTCACGAGCCTTGTCACGAGCGATAGAGAGCTCACGCTCCTTGATCTCAGCAGGTACATCATCCTCAGTGATACCAGCGGGGTTCATAGCAGCGATCTGCATAGCTACGTCACGAGCTACCTGAGCGTCTACAGCTTCGTTGAAGGCTACGATGGTAGCAAGTCTATTACCTGGGTGGATATAGGAGATAGCAGCGGCGCCCTTGACGAACTCGTAGTAGCCGAGTTCCATCTTCTCACCCGTTACACCACTACGCTCAGTGATGTGCTCCTGTACAGAGCGACCATCGGCGAGAGGTGCAGCTAGGAGTTCTTCCTTAGATGCTTCGGGGTTGTTCTTTGCTACTTCTAGTACAGACTTAGCCAGAGCAATGAAGTCTTCGTTCTTAGCTACGAAGTCTGTTTCACACTTGATCTCGATAGCCACAGCATAGCCACCCTCGTGAGCAGCTAGGATGCAACCCTCTTCGGCTTCACGGTCAGAGCGCTTAGCAGCTAGAGCCTGACCACGCTTACGGAGTAGTTCGATAGCCTTTTCGAAGTCACCAGCAGCTTCTTCGAGGGCCTTCTTGACGTCCATCATCCCTGCACCCGTGAGCTTACGGAGCTTGGCGATGTCTTGGATTGATACAGCCATTGTATTGTATAGCTTGAATTGTGTTTGACTTTAGTCTCTTGTGGCAGTATCGATAAGGTGCGAGGATGAGCGGCATTGCGCTCACTCATCCTCGTCTCTTATAGATGCTGTCGGCTTCTCCCCTAGGGTAGTCTCATCTGTAGAGGATGAGGTCAGGGGAGAGGGGCTTTTAGGCTTCCTCTGTTGTCTCAGCAGGGGTAGCTACAGCCTTGCGAGGACGGCGAGCACCGCCGTTGCGTGAGCGTCCGTGCTCGATGCGCTTTGCGCCCTCTTCGTTCTCGTCCTTGTCGTCGCCCTTACCCTCAGCCTTACGTTCCTGTAGGCCTTCGGAGATCGCAGCGCATACGGCAGAGATGATGACCTCTACAGCAGCGGTGGAGTCGTCGTTGGCTGGGATGATGTAGTCTACGGGGGTAGGATCGCTATTGGTGTCCACAATAGCGAAGACAGGGATACCTAGGCGCTTTGCTTCAGCTACTGCGATGTGCTCCTTGAGTACGTCTACGACGAAGAGAGCAGAGGGCAGACGCTTCATGTCAGCGATAGAGCCGAGGGTAAGCTCGAGCTTAGCACGCTGACGTGAGATCTGAAGCTTCTCACGCTTGGATAGATTATCAAATGTACCGTCAGCAGTCATCTTGTCGATGTCGCTCATCTTCTTTACGGCCTTGCGGATCGTAGCGAAGTTCGTGAGCATACCGCCTGGCCAACGCTCGGTGACGTAGGGCATACCTACAGCCTTAGCGAGCTCGGCTACTGCGCCCTTGAGCTGCTTCTTGGTGGCAACGAAGAGGATCTTCTTGCCGCCCTTAGCCATAGCCTTAGCGATTTCTGCTGCTTCGTCTACCTTTACAACAGTCTTGTGAAGGTCGATGATGTGGATACCGTTACGCTCCATGAAGATATATGGAGCCATACCTGCGTTCCACTTACGAGTGAGGTGCCCGAAGTGTGCACCAGCCTCTATGAGTTGGTCAAATGAAACTCTTGACATGATTTCGTTTACGTTCTATAAATGTAACTGGATTACTTTCAACTGCCTGGTAGGACAGGGCTCCCACGCTTGGGGGAGGACAGCTGTAGCTCTAGGCAGTTTAGATACTAAACGCGAGATAACATCCCTCAGGCCACCAGAGCCTGAGTAGGAATATTAACGCTTGCTGAACTGGAAGCGCTTGCGAGCCTTGGGGCGACCTGGCTTCTTACGCTCGACGACACGAGAGTCGCGGGTGAGGAAGCCTTCTGCACGGAGGGCTGACTTGTCTTCTTCGTTGATCTTGACGAGGGCACGTGCGATAGCAAGGCGAGCAGCTTCGCTCTGACCCTTGAACCCACCTCCCTTGAGGTTGATCTTGATGTCGTACTTCTCTACTGCATCCAGCGTCGCCAGTGGTTGACGGACGATATACTGTAGGATGGAAGAGGGGAAGTAGACAGAGATATCACGCTTGTTGATCGTGATCTTCCCGCTACCTGCGGATACATACACGCGCGCTACTGCGGCCTTACGACGGCCAATGGCATTGATCAATTCCATGAGTCCTTATCGTTACTACTTAAGCGTGTTGAGATCGATGAGACGTGGCTGCTGAGCTTCGTGCTTGTGCTCTGCCCCATCATATACGTAGAGGTTACCTAGGATAGCTGCGCCGAGGCGGTTCTTAGGTAGCATGCCCTTGACCACCTTGCGGAAGAGGCGATCAGAGCCCTTAGCCTGCAGGAAGCGGGGGCTGAACTGACGCTGCCCACCTGGGTAGCCAGAGAACTTGAGATAAACTCGGTCGTCCCACTTTCTACCAGTGAGGACTACCTTGTCTGCGTTGATTACGATCACGTTATCCCCACAGTCTACGTGAGGCGTGAAGTTGGGCTTGTACTTGCCACGGAGTAGCTTGGCGATCTTGGAGCATGCACGGCCCAAGCTCAGACCAGCGACATCCACGACGACCCACTCCTTGGTGACGGTAGCCCTGTTCGCAGAAACGGTCTTGAAACTTAAAGTGTCCATTCCTTCTGTCTTGTTGTTAAGTTAAATTAGACGAAATGCGAGTCTTTATGAACTGACTTTGCCTTGTCACGTGGTGCGTCATAACGAGTTGGACACAGACACATCACACATTACTCTCCCAGTACTGGGCGATAAGACTCTGTCGATCCCTCAGCTCGCAAGCGATACTATTTGATAAACAGCGCACAAAAGTACAAAAAAACAAGCAACTAGACAAACCACCCAGAGAAGACCCTTAGACGCTCTAGAGACTGGAGGCTAAGTAGTCGAGGTGTACGCCCTCGAGATAGAAGAGATCTGTAGCCAAAGAGTATCCCGATCGAGCGCACGACTACTAACTAAGAACGGAGTTGTGTACACGTGTGTACACTACAGTGTACCTGCGTGTACACAACTGTATACACACGTGTACACTGCATCGTCCTAAGTATCCCTCTCGTAGAGCCCATGTGCGTGTATTCCTCGGAGCTAACGCCTAGAGGCCTCAGAAGATGTGGCTAAGCCCCTCCTAGAGATAAAGCTCCCCTAAAGTACGAAAGAGAGGGAGAGCCTCGCAGGTGAGAAAGACAGCTCTAAGCAGACTTAATCATCACCTCTACATCCGGCATATCAAGAGGGCTCTGGAGGACATACCGAGAGCGGGATAGTGGACTTGGTATGATCGCACTCGTCACCTATGTAAGGTGATGGAGGCGAACATACCGAGTCCATCCTAGGGCTCATTACTAGTCCTCTGAAACGCCCTCAGAATGGGCTCTACATCCTAGCCATAACGTAGCCGATTTAGGTACTTCCCGACCTACTCCTAGTCAGAGAAAAGAGAGACCCTATAGACGGAGCTAGAGAAGAAAACCCATAGAGACGCTCAGAACACCCTACACGAGAGCCATCCTATATATATTAAAGGTACACGCGCGCGAGGGGAGCTTGGAAATGCAAAGGGAATATTCTACATTTGCCCCATAGGTCATGAGTGGATAGATCATGGCTAGCACAAAGAAGAGACACGGCATTGCCATAGATGAAGATATCACTAGATGAGTAGATGTACATATAGCCCCCCTTGAGAGTTTCTCTCGACACTTTGATCTCGGGGAATGAGCACTCACGACTATGAATACCCCATCACTACAAGGAGTCCCCTTAATGTCAATAGCCAATCTACACCTCCTCCACAGCTTAGATATATAGCGCTGTCCTATGCTTTGCTAAGCACCAACAGCCGAATACTACACGATATGATACCATCATGAAGCGACTCCACCTACTCCTCCTCTGCGCCCTACTGGCACTGCACTCGTCTTGGGCGCAGAGCATCATCACCGGACATGTACGTAACCACCAAGGGACAGCGATCGAGTATGTCCGAGTGCTAGCCCTCGCCCCGACGGACAGCGCCATCCTCGCCTACACCTTCACAGATGCTTCCGGGAGCTATCGGCTGAGCATAAGTAGCCCCCATTCCCAGCTCATCCTCAGTGCGGCTAGTATGGAGATCGAGCGTACGGACAAGAGGATACAGAACATGAGCCAGACCTGCGACTTCAAGGTCAAGGAATCACGCATTGTCCTAAAGGAGGTGCACATCAAGGCGCGCAAGATCTGGGGACAGAAGGATACAATCAATTACTCCGTAGGCTCCTTCATCGACAAGAATGACGTCGTGATCGCCGATGTCCTTCGCAAGCTCCCCGGTATAGAGGTCACCCTAGAAGGACTCATCAAGTATCAGGGCAAGCCGATCAATAAGTTCTACATCGAGGGGATGGATGCCCTGCAGGGACGCTATGGCATCGCTACCAACAACATCTCCGCCAAGGACGTCGCCACAGTGCAGGTCCTAGAGAACCACCAGCCCGTCAAAGCCCTAGATAAGGCTAGACCCAGTGACCAAGCGGCTATTAACCTCAAGCTCAAGGACGAAATCAAGGGTACCTTCAGCCTGACGGCGCAGCTGGGTCTAGGCTATGACACTCAGATAAGGCGCAACGAGGAGCTAGTAGGGCTATACTTCGCCAAGCGCCGACAGCATATCCTCACCGGTAAGAGCAACGATAATGGTCAAGACGTACAGAACGAGCTGCGCTCCTTCACTGCCACCTCTCCCCTACCCAGCCTCACGATGACCTCCCTGCAGTATCCCACCAGTCCCGACATCTATCGCCCCCGCTACTACCACAACGACACCCATGCCTTCACCGCCAATAACCTTTATAAACTGAAGAACGAGGCGGAACTCAATGCCAACCTTATCTTCTTCCACGACCGAGAGCAGGCACACGGCTCCTCCCAGACAAGCTACTTCCTACCCGAGGGTACACAGATCATCCGTGAGGATCTACGCAACCGTAGCAAGATCAATCAGCTAGAGAGCGAGCTACGCTACAACATCAATAAGGATCAACTCTACTTCAACAATCTCCTAGAGCTAAAGGCCTCTTGGGAGCAAGAGAACGGCATGGTATCTACCAGCGAGGAGCTAGAGCAACAGATGCGCCAGCGATACTTCTCTGCGATGAATACCTCCCATTGGGTACGCTCGGGTGAGGGGGGCCGAGGGGTAGAGATCCACTGGCGCAATGCTGTGGCTACCACTCCCCATCGCCTACGTATCCAGCCAGGGCTCTATGCTCCTCGGCTCAATGCGGGCATACCCTACGCCGAACTCTCGCAGGACGTACGGCACAAGGCCTTCCTCAGCGTGGCTCAGTTCTCCCTCCTCTCAGCCTGGCATATCGGTAGGATAAGCGTCAATCCCACCCTCTTCCTACATGCCCAGCATCAGGCTCTGGATACCGAGCTCGGGACGACAAGCCTATTTGGCGCTTATCACCCCTTATCTTCTCGGGAGATGCACAACGGGATTAGCTTCACTCGTCTTGGTGCTGGACTAGGACATGAGTTGAGCTACAAGTCTGAGACCTTTAAGCTATCTGCGGTACTACCGCTCTTCTACTACCACACGCTGATGCAGGATGAGTTTCGTCCTAAGGACAGACTATCCGAGGGGAAGCTGTACTTTGAGCCCAGAGGCTGGTTAAGCTACCAGATTTCCCCGGACTTCACCATCACGCTCAACGGCTCTATGTCCCGCACTCAGCCTACTCTTAGTTCACTCTATTCGGGCTATATCATGCGCAGCTACCGTAGCTTGACACGCAACGAGATGCGGCAGTTCAGCTCCCTTATGACAAATGCTGGTCTCAGTCTCGCCTACAAGGATATCTTCTCCATGCTCTTCCTAGGTGGAGGGGTGAACTACAGCTACTATCATAGCGATGCGATCAGCTCGGTGAAGATCGAGACCCCGCTCTCGGTCGTGGAGCGATTGCCTCTCCCCCATTCGGGACAGAGCTATTCGGCTAACGCTCGCTTCAGCAAGGGCTATGACTGGATTTCCCTCTCGGTGTCTGGGGATGCAGCCCTAGGCCAGAGCGAGGGTAAGAGCTACCTCCAAGGCAAGCTCCTCGGCTATACGAGCCAGTGGATCAGTGCGAGCGCTAAATGTACCCTCAAGCCTATCGAATGGCTCAGCATGGAGTATAATATCTCGTGGGGACTGCATCGTAGTCGCCGTGAAGGGACAGCTTGGTTTACCCCAATCCAGAACCTCAGTCACAAGGTCATCTCGTACGTGAATGTCCTGAAGGATGTAGCGATCAAGCTCACCGCCGAGCACTACTACAACGATGCCGTGACCAAGGGGAGACACTTCACGCTCGCCGACCTCGGACTATCCTACACATGGAAGAAGGTACGCCTATCCCTTGACTGGACGAACATCCTAGACGCTCGTCTCTACAGCACAGCCTCGATCAGCGACCTCACTGCCTCATACAGCTACTACGACATTCGTCCCTCGGCCATCATGCTCAAGGCTCGACTCAAGCTGTTCTAATCCACCGAATAACCCGAAGCAATCAAACCGATAACAAACACTCCCAACATATGAAGACCGACATTCACTATCTCTGCAAGACGAACCTAGGCCTATTGCCCTTGTCAAGTTCGGAGCGTTGTTTCTTGGCAAGGGGCTGGAGGAGAGAGTTACTCTTCCCGTACAACAATGCTAAAACTCAAACAGAATAACTCCATCAAACATGTATAGAATATGGAGCTGAAGAAAATCAAGCTAAATAAGCTCTCAGATGATGCCCTCGCTCAACGCCAAATGAAGGGGCTTAAAGGTGGTTCACCATGCTGTAGCTGCGGTTGCTACTATGAATACAGTGGAGGGGCATCTACTCATGATAATGGTTGTGCTAACGCCAAGCATTGCTACTCATCAGTAAAGCCTGACTATATCGAGTTGGGAACTGTTGTAGTGGAAGGTAAGCGCAAACATTAGCTTTCAAATGAGAGAGGGTATTGAGTACTCTTTACTTGTGAGAGCTTGCTTAATACCCTCTTTCTAAAGTATAAGTACTATGAAACGGCTAGTATTCATTGCTATTCTATTTCTTGTATCCACATCAGCTCTGTTGGCACAACGAGATTGTATTTTCACCACAGCTCGCTCTCTAGCTAGATACAGGACTCTAGACACAGCACGATATCTTGTCAGATATAGGTACATATCAAAAGCTTCCACACAGCAGGAAGTGGCAGACGAAGATGTCGTAACACTCCAGATTGGAGGTCGGTACACCAAATCCTATAGTGAGAACCTATACCAGACAGACTCTGTCGCTACAATCATGCTAAAAAAGGGGACACGAGTGCTACCTACATATTCTAACTATACGCAAAGGGAGGATATATATACCTGCCTAGAGGATAAATCTGTGACCACAGTATATAGGACATTCTCTGATGGTCCAGTCTTACGCTATCAGGAACCCTTACCTCAGATTAAGTGGGAGTTTTCTAGTGAAAAGAAGACCATCCTAGGCTATTCTTGCCAACTAGCGACCTGTCGATTCCGAGGACGAAACTATAGTGCTTGGTTTACACTCGCACTGCCTCTTTCTGCTGGTCCTTGGAAGTTCTCTTCTCTCCCCGGCCTTATCCTTGAGGTCTATGATGATACAGGTGAAGTAAAGTATACAGCAGATGAGATTTTACATAGGATGACCTTCATAAAGCTCTGGAATTGGCCTTATACAGATACCACAAGGGAAAAGGCAAACCAGACCATTGCGCGCATGTTCCGTAAACCAACTCAGTTCCTTAGGTCGATAGGAGCCCCCCAGGTATTCACACCCAACGGCCCTCTTGGAGCAAATTACACTTGTCCCTATAATCCTATTGAGTTGGAATAAACCCTCTCCATCTCCCTTGTAGACATATTGTAGTGAATGCCTCATCTAGGTAGAAGGTTATGGCTCTTGTCCTATTGTCAGTCTGCATTAAGTAGGAAGATGAAGGCCAGCCAAGCGAGTTTAATCAAATTTAAGTGCGTATAACGATGGGTATTAGATCAGAAGATGTCAAGCGGAGCCTATCCAACAGCCCACAACTGACATTTGAGATTACAGAAGACCTACATTCACTATCGCTGCAAGATGAACCTAGGCCTGTTGCCCTTGTCAAGTTCACAGCGTTGTTTCTTGGCAAGGGGCTGGAGGAGAGAGTGACTCTTCCCGTACGACAATGCTAAAACTCAAGCAGAATAACTCCATCACACATGAATAGATTATGGAACTAAAGAAAATCAAGCTGAATAAGCTTTCAGAAGAAGCCCCCGCCCAACATCAGTTACAAGGGATTAAGGGTGGTAAGTGTTGTCTCCGCGCTTGTGCATATGCCAATCAAGGAGGGTCCAGTACTCATGATAACAAAACTGCGAACCTCCAGCATGGCTATGCAAGTAAGAAGCTCAACCCTAATAACGAGTGTGACTTCGAAGTCATGCGTTAAATAACTTCAAAAATTAGTCTATGGGAACAAGATGTATTGCACCCATGGACTAGTTATTAATATTATCCCTGATGAAGCCAGTATTATTCTATTTGTCCTTGCTTAGCCTCTGCCTCACATCCATGGCTCAGAGTCCTATCGGCAATATATTCCCTTTTGATGTCAGGGAGTACACTGTCCTAGATACAGCAAGCTATCGCATCGACTACAAGACCACCTGCATTCTAGACCCCAAGAATGGGGAAAAGGTCACTAACGACATGTACCTGCTCATTGGGCGGAAGATGTCGAAATTCGGGCACTCTTCAGTTCTTGACAACGAGAAGGAAATCATAGAAATACACAATCGAGGAGTAGGATGTGGTATAGATGCTCGAGGATTAGCAGGTATAGAGGTCTACAAGTATCTAAATGGTACTAAGCCCTATAGTGAACTTACTGTTAGGCTGTTCGTCTACTCTGCCGTAAACACCTTCATTTATCAAGATGAGCTACACCCCCAATCTTGGACTCTGACTAGCGAACATAAGGAAATACTTGGCTATTCCTGTCAGAAGGCAACCACAACCTTCAGAGGTCGTAGCTACACAGCCTGGGTAGCTACTGCTATTCCCATCTCTAATGGCCCGTGGCTATTGGGTGGTGCACCTGGACTTATCTTGGAGGCTTATGACACGGAGAGGGAGTACGTCTTTGAGGCTACGGGCATCTCACGCCCTCAAAAAGTATTACCCATCGTTAAGTATAAAGAGGAGTACAAAAGAACGGAGAGGCGAAAAGTCCGAGAACTGTGTAGGCGTATGCATGCCGACCTCGCACGAACACTTAAGGCATCTTTCCCTCGGGCTAGATTCCACGGGGTATCTACCTTCTACTACAATCCTATAGAATTAGAGTAACTGGGGAGCTTATGCATAAGCCTCCTCCTAAAGATTAAGCACTATGAAGCGACAAGTATTCACTGACATGCTACTCGTGAGAATCGCAGAGGGCTATCCTCTTGCTGATCGTCGGTATATCACACGAGTACTATTATCACTCCTGTTAGTTGCTGGGAACATCGGGCACTTCAACCTACAGGCACAGCAGCCTGCAATACCGATCATACTGCAGACTGGGAAGAACCTAGGGAAGTCGGAGTACTTCGTGGACTATATCTACAAGTACAAGCCTACCCCTCAGGATAAAGACTTCAACGAGGACATCATCCGACTAGAGCTAGGGACGTCCATCGTCAAGTCCTACAGCTACCGACTGTGGCAGGCTGACTCAGCTCTTACCCATGCGGCCAATAAATCCGCCCCGATGAGAACCCCATCTGGGGATCTGTCTCCATTCTGGTACTATAGAGATCTTACGACTGGCCGTACTCAGGTATGGTATAGAACACCTCTAGCAGGGCCTATCCTAAGATATATGGATACTCCGACCTTCACATGGTCCATCACGGGACAAAAGAAGACCATATCAGGCTATGAGACTCAGCTAGCGACCTGCCTCTTCCGAGGGCGTAGCTATGAGGCTTGGTTTACTCCTAGTATCCCGATATCTGCGGGACCGAACCTCTTCGGTGGACTACCGGGGCTGATCCTCGAGCTACGCAGTACGGATGGAGAGCACCACTTCACACTCGATGCCCTACAGAAGAGGAGCGCTAATATCGTAGAGTGGAAGATCCGCCTTGTCAAGGAGGTTAGTCGTCCACAATTCCGAGACTATTGTCAGCGACTACACAAGCATCCGATGCAGACCTTTAAAAGCAACGGTCAACGGGTATATCCGCAGAATGAACAAGGTGACTTCTTGAGCGAAGCAGAAGCACTGGACTGGCAAATTCCCTACAATCCGATCGAACGAGAGTAGCTTCACCTCCCATCCAAGAGTAACAGAGACTGTAGTCAGTCCTAATGCGACGGAAGTAGAAAGATAGCCCTTTTGAAGCATAGAGCCCACCAGCCGCTTAGGCGGTTGGTGGGCTCTATAATTAGGTCAGAACGGACCGTGATAGGAACAGGCCTCCTTAGTCTAGCCCATATTGTAGGTATGGACACTTACCCCCTGAGCTGAGGGCAAGTAGTTGATGCCCCACCAGCACATCTGCAGTAAGATAAAGGAGATGAGTAGCCCCCAAAGCGCAGCACGTCGATAACGATCAGCACGCAGACGCACATGGATATAGGCTAAGTAGGCAAACCATGTGGCAGCAGCCCAAGTCTCCTTGGGGTCCCATGCCCAATAGTGCCCCCAAGCTTCCTTGGCCCAAAGTGCACCGAGGAGGATCCCAATGGTCATGAAGGCCCAGCCGACCTGCACGAGGTTGTCGCAGATATCCATCTCATGATCGTTGATAGGCGACTTCTTGAACCACAGCAGGTAGCCCGACATCAGAGCCCCAGCACCCAGCACGGCATAGGCAAACATATAGACGATGACATGCGGTGCGAACCAGGGACTCTGCAGTGCAGGCATCAGTGTCTTGTTATGGATCTCAGGGTTTACGAGGTTAATCGTAGTGAACACCCCCGCAAGGACAGTACTGAAGGCCAAGATCCAGGGATAGCGTCATCGGGAATAGACGATCAGCCCTGCAGTAGGGAGGAAGAAGGCGTACCACAAGCGAGTCTCCCCCATCGTGCGAAGGGGTGGACGCTCCAGCGAAAGCCATAAGCCCAGGATGAACGCAAAGTAGACCAGCAGTCCCGCTGCCGTGAGGAGATAGGTAGGGAGAGGACGCTTCTTCCAAGCAGTCCAGGCACCGCCTGCCCACAGAGCGAAAGCAGGTATAGCGAAGAATATGAAGGAATCCCAAGTCATAAGGATAGAGAGTTAAACGAGTTGGAGAGAAGTGGCTTATCTCAAACTAGGGGGAGTGGCCTAGCGTCGCTTCTGCGAGACGATGAAGGTAAGTATGGCTCCAGCTAAGAGTAGGTAGATCCCCATATAGACAGCGGGGAGCCAAGGATCCTTGACCAGCTCGAAGGTACTGGTTTCGCTCCATCGCCCCATCGACTCGTCATAGCTGAGCTGATAGATACGCCAGCCATCGACCGAGACGGGCTTGTTTACCTCCACGGTAGCGATGATGTTCTTCTTCGTCTCGGTATAGATATGTATGCGCGAGGCATAGCGCTCTGGCTCACGACGAGCCATGACTAGGCTCAGCTCCTTGGTGAGCTTGAGCTCCTGGAAGGGGAAGAGATAGCTACCGCAGGTGACCCATCCCACGAGGGGCTTGCCTACGGCACGATCTCCCTCCATACGCTGGGCTTCGACGAGGAGAGCGGTCACGGCACCCGATGAGCCCCATTCCACATACTTTGTCGTATCAGCTGTGATGACGGGAGCTGCGAGAGGGAGGTTTTGGTGTACTCGGATACGCCATTGTAGGAGTTTACCTTCTCGGAAGTGCTTATCGATGAGTACGATCTCTGGGTTCTTGGCAGGGATGGACTTACCTGTTTGGCTATTGATGATGAGAAGCTTGGGGGGATACTCATCTATGGTGAACTTCTCCAGCTGGATAGCTAGGGGTAGAGAGATGAAGCCTCGCTCATGTGTACCTCGCCACTCGGGCATATCCATTGTAGCTCTCAGCTTCACACGCTCCATATCAGCGCTACCTAGTGTAGCAGCAACGATAGCCAGGAATAGACCGACATGGGAGAGCAACGAAGGTACCTCACGCAGACGGAAGTGGAAGATCTGACGCAGTGCGATGAGCCCGACGATGGTCGCGAGCTGGAGGTAGATAAGCACGAATGGCCAAAAGGAGAGCATCTGCGTGAGCCCAATAGGGTCAATGGCTCGTTCGTGCTCTGAGACCTGACGAGTGAGCCCCATCACCACAGTGAGGACTGCTGCATAGATAAGCGTAGGGACGGCAGCCTCGGTCGTGAAGAGGAAGGAGAAGAGACGCACCCGATGGCGCAGCACGTAGACAAGGACGAGAGCTAAGAGGTAGAAAAATAGAAAGAAGGCATTGATCGGGAAGGCAAAGTCAGACCAGTGTACGGGTCCCACACTAAACTGTAGTGCTAGTCCTACGAGAATCAGCCCTGCACCGAAGGCAAAGCCCTCTTTCATTTTCCAGATTGTGCTGAACATAAGAGGAGGTAAGATTGGGGAGAGAGAAAGCGCGGCGGTAGACGATGAAGTCTATCGCCGCGTTAGAGGGAGATTGGGGTGTATCCTAAGTGATATAGTCTTAGAGTTCGATGAGCTTGCCCTGCTGCTTAGCAGACTGTACCCACTTAGGTACGACGGTATTCATGAACTCTGCCTTGTTGGCCTGGAGCTTCTTACCATCGACACCGATGTAGGCCCAAGCCTTTTCCTTGCTGGAGATATCAGGCATGGGGACATCGCCCGTAAAGCCGTGTCTAGCTAGTACCTTGGCGATAGCCAGGCGTGCCTCTTGAGCGTAGCCTAGGCTCTGCCCTAGGATGCGTGTCACTTCCTGTGGAGCGTGGAAAGATGCACCATGACTAGCTACGGCGAAGTCCCAGCGCCACTGACTCTTGCGGATGGCTTGTAGGGCAGCCTTCATCTCGGGTTCCGTAGCACCTTGATCCCATGCGTACTTAGCTTCGATATGAGCCTTGGCGAGCTCCTTCTCTACACGATTACGTATGTCGTTGGCCATACGCTGACGCTCGTAGACGTTCTGGCGTAGGGTCTCTTCGTCCTCACGATGGCAGGTCTGACAGGTCTTGTCGATACGAGCCAGAGGGCTTACGATCTGGTGATCGGAGTACTTTACCCCGCCTTCGCTCACATAGGGCATGTGGCAGTCTGCACAGGAGACACCACGCTGCCCGTGGATGCCCATACGCCAGAGCTCATAGTCGGGATGCTGCGCCTTGAGTATAGGTGCACGAGAGAGCTTGTGGGTGTAGTCAGAGTAGTCCATCTCATCATAATAGGCCTCTATATCCTCGACAGTAAAGCCCTTGTCGTGTGGAAAGGTGAGGTACTTGCCATCACCCTTGAAGTAGTACTCGGTGTGGCACTGAGCACAGACGAGGGAGCGCATGTGCTGGTGGGACTGCTTGGAGACATCCTCACCACGACGAGCGAAGGCCTCATAGAGAGCGGGACGTGCGGGCTTGAGATTCATTGTACGAGCATCGTGGCAGTCGGAGCACCCGATGGTATTCACGATCTCTGGCCCCCACTGGCTCCAGGGAGCCTTGTAGAACTCGGCGATACCCTTCTCCCTCATCATGCGAGGTACATCAGGGCTCTTACAGGTCCAGCAAGTACCGGGCTGTATATCCTTATTGTCACCGACACCGGGAGACCCCGTTCTCAGGATTTCTTGCATATCCTCGATGGCATGCTTGTGCCCCCGTGGAGTGTTGTACTCCATAGAGAAGGAATAGCCGGCCCATAGTACGACCATCTCAGGACGAGCTGCGAGCACATCGACACGCTGTGAGCTATTGAACTCACCCTTGTATGTAGTGTCGGCTGTCCTTGTCCAGGTCTGGTATTCGCGTGGGAAATCCTCGGCAAACATTTCGTTCTGAGACACGATAGAGTCCTTAAATAGGTGCTTACGATTGTTGTAGATGCTCACCACCTCGGCGCGACGCTCGAGTAGAGAGGAAACGATAAGTCCGAGGACGAAGACTACGACCATTGAGCCTCCGAACAGGAGCCATCCTTGCCAACGTTTTAGTTTTTGTGCCATGATCTTGAGTGTCTTTGTTGTTGTTATGCGGATGTTGTTGTTGCGTAATAAGGGGAGTTACTTCATCATCTTCTGCAGCCAGTCGGGCACAGGTGACTCGGGTAATGGCACCTCTGCCCCAGGAGTGGAAGAGAGAGAGTTCATCTTGCCGTGGGCCACATCTCGGTGGCAGTCCCAACAGGCCTTTCCAGCATCACACTTGACGTCCATGTAGGTGATGCGCCCCGTATTGACTAGTTCAGTATTGAGGGTGGCATGACATCGCACGCAGTTCTCCATGATTACCTCAGCGCTCTCATCGATGGCACGTATGGCCTGTCGCTCTTGGCGCGTGACAAACTTGTAAACGTGGTTCATACCGTCTTTGCCCTTGAAGTAGTACTTCCTAAAGACGTTGTCGTGCGGTACGTGACAGTCATTACACGTGGTATTGCGGGCATGCGCTCCGTGCATCCACGTGGCATAGTAAGGGGTCATGATGTGGCAGTTGACACAGGCCGAGGGGTCATCTCCTAAGTAGGTATGGAACCTGAGCAGATAGAGGAATAGACCCACTAAGCCTACCACAACCCCACCCACAATCAGCAGGGCCACCTTCAGACGATGGCCTAAGCGCGGTAGTCGTTGTAGAAATCTGTTCATTATCATGATGTCTCATATTTGTTTGGATGCTACAAATATAAACAACTTTAGCATAACACATACCTAATCATGGTTACTCCTTAGTCTGGATAGTAGATATATCTAGGTAGAGGCTATAATATCCACTCCCCTATTTCCTTGGGTGATCGGCTGCTGTTTTT
>NZ_CAJZFJ010000041.1 GCF_915070105.1 uncultured Porphyromonas sp. | reverse complement strand
CGGACTTCGACCTGAAGCGTCACGAGGAGTTCAGTGGCAAGAAGATGCAGTACTTTGATCCCGAGCTATCGGAGAGCTACACCCCATACGTGATCGAGACCTCAATAGGTGTAGACCGTATGTTCCTCAGCCTAGTCTGTGGATGCTATGAGGAGGAAGATCTAGAGGGTGGAGAGAAGCGCACAGTGCTCCACCTACCCGCTGCACTAGCTCCTGTCAAGCTCGCTATCCTGCCTCTCGTACGCAAGGATGGGCTAGACGACAAGGCTCGTGAGCTGTATGATACCCTCAAGTTCGACTTCAACTGCCAGCTCGACGAAAAGGACTCTATCGGTAAGCGTTATCGCCGACAGGATGCCATAGGTACTCCCTACTGCGTGACCATCGACCATCAGACGATGGAGGATGGCACGGTCACACTCCGCCATCGTGACACGATGCAGCAGGAGCGTCTTCCCATCAGTGCTCTCAGAGATCACCTCGTCGAGGAGACTTCGCTGAAGAGCCTACTACGTCGCATATAAGCTCTATACACCTATGATACGCAAGCTTCTATATACACTCGCCCTAGGCGTCACGGCTCTCGTTGCCCTGCCTAGCTGTAATGACACCGTCGATACCCAGCAGCAGCGTCGTGAGAACAATGAGACTGTCTTCCGCTCCTTCAAGGGACGTGAGGGCTATAGTCAGGTAAGCATCCCAGGTATCTATGGGAGCAACTTCGTCTACATGAAGTACAATACCCGAGGCACTGGCAAGGTCAAGCCCGCAGCCACCGACAACGTGCGCTGCCAGTACACGGGCTACCTGACGACAGAGTGGACGGAGAATAGTGCTCAGGCACGTCCCTTCGACAGCAATGCCAACCAGACACTGATCACTCCCGCACGTGTCAATACCTATATAGTAGGCTTCGCTATCGCACTACAGAATATGGTAGAGGGTGATGATGTAGATGTCGTCATCCCCTGGTACCTCGCCTATGGTGGACAGGGTGTAGGGACGATCCCTTCATATTCTAGTCTCTACTTCAAACTCAAGCTCGTAGAGATCGTCAAGTAACCCAAGAGAGAACTAAATGCATATACTCATCTCGAACGATGATGGCTTCCGCGCCGCAGGTATTCAGGAGCTAGCCGCTGCTATGCTCCCCTACGGCGAGGTAACCATCGTCGCACCCGATGGACCACGCTCTGGCTTTTCCGGAGCCATCACCACCACACAGCCCCTTCGTCTAAAGCACCGCCATCAGGATGGTGCTCTACAGGTCTATAGCTGCGAAGGTACTCCTGTGGACTGCGTGAAGCTAGCCCTCAATACGGTCTTCGCTGAGAAGCGACCCGACCTCATCCTATCAGGTATCAACCACGGGAGCAATGAGGGCATCTGTGTCAGCTATTCGGGTACACTAGGTGCCGCTCGTGAGGGCTGTATCTATGGCATTCCTTCGCTAGCTATATCACTCGATGATACAGCGTGGCACCCCGACTTCACTAGCTCTATAGACTACACCCTACAGGTCGTAGAGATGATGAAGCGCACTACCCTACCCCGACAGACTATGCTCTCGCTCAATGTCCCCAAGGATGAGCCAAAGGGTCTCAAGATCTGTCCTATGACGGTAGGACGCTTCGTAGAGGAGTTCGTCAATAGCCAAGATGGTCGGGGCAAGGAGGTACACTGGATGACTGGCTATCAGACACCCGGTGACGACCCTCACCCAGGTGACTGGCACTATCTACGCGAAGGGTGGGCTACCCTCACCCCACTGCAGCTAGATACGACCAACCACCAGTACCTAGAGGAGCTACGCTCCCTAGCTAATAGATAAGCTAGAGCCATGCGCTACTTCCTAGTCGCAGGCGAAGCCTCTGGAGACCTACACGCCTCAGCGCTCATACGAGCACTCAGGCAAGAGGATCCAGAGGCTTCGTTTGCCTTCATGGGAGGAGAGCGAATGCAGGAGGCTTCGGGTACTGCCCCCATAGCCCACTACTCGTCGGTGGCCTTCATGGGGATTATCGACGTAGTGAAGAACCTAGGTACGATCACCAAGGTAGGTAAGGCCGTGCAGCGTGCCCTCCTAGCCTTCCGCCCCGATGTGGTCATCCCTGTGGACTTCGCAGACTTTAACCTACGCTTCATCCTTCCCTTTACCCGGGAGAAGCTCCCCGAGGCCAAGATCATCTACTACATTCTTCCCAAGCTGTGGGCATGGCGTAGTGGTCGTATCCGCAAGCTCCGTCAGTATATCCACCATGGGCTGTGTATCCTGCCCTTTGAGGAAGAGTACTTCGCTAGCCGAGGCCTTCCCGTCACCTATGTGGGTAATCCTTGTACGGATGCACACCTTAACTACCTCGGCGAGCATCCCGAGGAGGTCGAGCGTACCTCTCTAGTGACGCTCATCCCAGGGAGTCGTCGGGGTGAACTGAAGAGCAACCTCCCCACAATGCTCGCCGCCACCGCCTCCCTCCTAGAGCGTGGCTATGAGGTCACGATAGCTGGAGCTCCTGGGCTAAGGCAAGAGGACTACACGCCCTATCTAAAGGGGTATGAGGGTGTAGGCATTACCTTCGGGGATACCTATGGTCTCATGCGCCGCTCTCTACTCTCCCTCGTCACCTCGGGTACGGCTACACTCGAGACAGGACTGTGGCGCACCCCTATGATCGTCTGTTACCGAATGGGGGGAAGTAGGGTGGTGCGACTTGGCTTCGAGCGTCTCTTCTCTGTGCGCTTCTTCTCCCTCGTGAATCTCATCCTCGATAGAGAGGCTGTACCCGAGCTCCTAGGCGACCGAATGAACAGCAGAGAGATAGCAGAGCATATTGCCCCTCTACTCGACAAGGCGAGTAGTGAACGAGAGGTACAGCTAAGGGCACTGGATGAGCTGTGTCATCAGGTAGGTACAGAGCCCGCTGCTCCTCGTGCTGCACGTGCCCTGCTTACCTTGGTAAGGAGTTAGGAAGGCTCTTCCTCCCCTTCCCTAGATAGCCTTACCTACCTCTCCTTAACCCTAGACCTACACACCTCTATCCCCCTTCCCTACAGAATACACAAGGAGTATGTGCAGTGCCCCTAGCTCGCTCTATATCCCAGCTCCACATACCCCATTTCTCCTTAACCCTAGATCTACACACCTCTATTCCCCCTTCCCTACAGAATATACAAGGAGCATATGCAGTGCCCCCAGCTCGCTCTATATCCCAGCTCCACATACCCCACTATACATAAGCCTCAGACCAACTCACCCAAAGAAGTGCAAGCCATGATCACCCACACTACATCATATACGGAAGAGGTACTCGAGTCGTGTGGGGAAGCAGTGGACAGGCGGTGGGTATCCTAGGGATAAATAGCAGGGCTACCCACATGCACTATCCACCCCCAGCTCTCGCCTCAAGTTACCCTAAGGGAGGATGTAGATAACCACATAAGTTATCCCTTATTCATACACGTGTTAAAAAGTATTCGCAAGGCGAAGGGGATTACCAAGACGTGGACAAAAAGTAACCGAAATATTGAGACCTCTATACACGAGTCACTTACCCCAGTGTATAGCTTGTGAATAAGCGGGGACAAAGGGTAGGGATAAGGCCGTGCATTACAATTTCTCTCCTACGATCAGTTAGCTACCTTACCCACCAATCCACGGCCTATAACACCAACAGGGTATAAAGAGAGAATATATATTTATCCTTATTTAACCTCTTATTATTTATGTGGGTGGATAAGCCCCAGCGGTGAACGCTCTACCTCGGACAGCTGGGGAGTAAGATTAGGGGAGACGTATGATTTCTTTAGTTCACGGCATTCTTTGGCTCTTTGGGGCATTATTTCATGTCCGAGGGAGCCTTCGCTGTATCCCTAGAGTGCCTAGACGTTAGTCCCGAGGAGAGATAAATAAGAGAGCCTATCGGGGATGATACTTAGAGCGATGTTGTGTACACGTGTGTATACAGTTGTGTACACGCAGGTACACTATAGTGTACACACGTGTATACTTTCTCCTCCTAGGTAGTAGGTATACGATCGGTATGTCTACAGCTAGGGCACAGGTACTTCTAGCTTGTGGGTATGCTCTGTATGTATGCTCTGTGAGTACTATGCCCTCGCACTAGGATGATTTCATGCTTCGGCTCTGGGAGTGAGGTCTATCCTCTACCCAAAGGGGAAGCAGAGGAGGGGACTCCTCACCATAGGGTTATAAAGGGAGAGTAGGGGGATCAATCTCACGATGATACGTGATTCTATAGGTTAAAACTATTATCTTTGTTTGTGATACTTCGCTATTTGCGCATCATTTAAAGACGAAACAATGGAAAAGCCCTATGTAATAGGTGTAGACCTCGGAGGTACTAACACCGTCTTCGGCGTAGTAGACGCCCGTGGTAATGTCGTCGTAAGTGCATCAATCAAGACGGCTACGCACAACGATGTCGAGCTCTACCTGAATGACCTCGTCGGGGGTCTGAATATGCTCATTGAGCAGGTAGGTGGTAAGGATAAGATCCGTGGTATAGGCGTGGGTGCCCCCAACGGTAACTACTTCAGTGGCTCCATCGAGTTCGCTCCTAATCTCCCCTGGAAGGGTAAGATCCCCCTGGCTCAGATGATACAGGAACGCATGGGGATCGGTGTCGTACTGACTAATGATGCCAACGCTGCAGCTATCGGTGAGATGACCTATGGTGCGGCACGTGGGATGAAGGACTTCATCGTCATCACCCTCGGTACGGGTGTCGGTAGCGGTATCGTAGTGGGCGGACAGCTCGTCTACGGACACGATGGCTTCGCTGGCGAGCTCGGGCACATGATCGTCCGACGCAATGGACGTATGTGTGGCTGTGGACGTCAGGGCTGTCTCGAGACCTACACCTCTGCTACAGGTGTCGCTCGTACGGCACGTGAGTACCTCACCATCCGCTCCGATGAGAGCCTGCTTCGTCAGCTAGATATAGATAGCATCACCTCTAAGGACGTCTTCGACGCTGCCGTAGCTGGCGACCAACTGGCTCTGGAGATCTTCGAGAGCACGGGAGCTATCCTCGGTGAGGCGTGTGCAGACTTCGTCACCTTCTCCTCTCCTGAGGCGATCATCTTCTTCGGTGGTCTGACCAAGTCTGGTGACCTGCTGATGAACCCCATCCGTCACCACATGGAGAAGAACCTACTGACGATCTACAAGGGCAAGACCAAGCTCCTACTTTCCCAGCTCAAGGAGAGCGATGCTGCCGTGCTCGGTGCTAGCGCACTCGGGTGGGAAGCTAGGCAGCTATAAAGAATACGATACAATCCGATCAAGCGAAGAGCCAGCCAAGGGACCACTAGTGCTACTAGTCACCTCTGCTGGCTCTTCGTCGTTTGCTTTCATTTAGTGCGTATTTATGATCCAGCATCCATTATCTTCGTTTCACTACTGTCCTCGTTGCGGACAGACGGGGCTAGAGCACGTGCATGGCAGGGCTATCCATTGCTCGCACTGTGACCTGACCTACTTCCACAACGTAGCCTCGGCCGTAGCCTGCTTCGTGCGTGATGATGCAGGGCGTCTACTCTGTGTGCGCCGTGGTAGAGAGCCAGCCAAGGGGACACTAGACCTACCAGGGGGCTTTGTCGATCCCGAGGAGACTATAGAGGAGGCTGTCCGTAGGGAGCTGCTGGAGGAGACTGGGCTCACAGCCGGTAGTGTACGCTACCTCTTCTCCATCCCCAACATCTATCCCTATTCGGGGCTGGATGTGTATACGGCTGATACGTTTTGGCTCGTGCGTGTACCCTCCTTCGACGGGGCTGAGGCACGTGACGATGCAGCGGAGCTGGTGATCGTAGAGCCTAGGGAACTGGAGGTACGACACTTTGGCCTCATCTCCGTACGCTCCTCGATCAAGCGACTCCTAGGGGATCTCTCCCTGCTGGAAGACTAACGGGTTAGGAGGGGAATATCTTGGATCTCTCTCGACTGAAGGGCTATGCACCGCTGTGCTTCATCACGGCGGGCGTACTGTTGTGGCGTGTGACCTCGCCCTATGCGGCTATCTTGCCATGGATTATAGCCTCGATGCTTTTCTTTGCGGTGGTGAATATGCGTCCTAGGAACATTCGTCCTAGGCCACAGCACCTACTGCTCCTACTCCTACAGCTCTCTATCGGTGCAGGACTCTACCTGCTGCTCTCGCTATGGAATAGGGATATAGCGTGTAGCCTCTTCATGTGCTTCCTCGCACCTGCTGCTACGGCTGCTGGTGCTATGACGAGCTTGATGGGGGGCGATGTAGGCTTTGCTACGGGCTATACGATCGTGACCCATGCGGTGATCTGTATCCTTGCTCCTCTGCTCCTGCCTCTGATAGGCGGGGGAGAGGGTGTGCCCTTTTGGACACTCTCGTCTCAGATAGCCCTACTGGTAGCACGGATGGTAGTACTACCTATCCTGCTGGCGTGGACAGTACGTCTCGTGATGCGCCGCTTCGGTAGAGAGCCTCGTCCACACCGTAGGCTCACCTATTGGCTCTGGCTCTCCACGCTGATCTTTATCCTAGGTAGGGCGGTGCACTTCGTCTATGAGGAGGGTGCGGAGAGCATCCCGCTGCTCCTTGCCTCTTTTTGGGTAGGGCTGATAGCGTGCTTTATTCAGTTCAACCTAGGGAGAGTGCTAGCTCCGAGGATAGGGATCGAGGAGACGGCTTGTCGTCAAGCCATGGGGCAGAAGAATACGGCTCTCGTGCTGTGGCTCTGTATCTCCTTCCTCCACCCTCTGGCAGCACCTGGCATAGCGGGCTATATAGCTTGGCAGAACTTCTTCCTAACCTATTACATGCGTAAGACTCATACAGACTAAAAAGGAACTAATATGAAGAAAACCTTTATTCTACTGCTGCTCCTCTCGCAGGGGCTCTCCTCCTTAGCCCAGACCAAGGGTAAGGAGCCATGGCTAGACCCCGAGGTCAATGCCATCAATCGTCTACCGATGCACACGAGTTTCTTTGCCTTCCGCTCGGACGAGCAGACCGAGGACAAGTATGCTAGCCAGCACTTCCTCTCGCTCAATGGGCAGTGGCGATTCCACTGGGTGCGCAATGCCGATGAGCGCCCTCGTGACTTCGGTAGCCTAAGCCTCAACGACAAGGGCTGGGGAACAATGCCCGTACCCGGTATATGGGAGGTCAATGGCTATGGAGATCCCCTCTATAGCAATGCCATCTATGCCTGGCACAACCAGTACAAGAATAACCCTCCCCTCGTCCCCATCAAGGAGAACCACGTCGGGAGCTATCGTCGTAGCTTCCATATCCCTGCCTCATGGCGAGGTAAGAAGGTCATCGCACACTTCGGCTCCGTGACCTCCAATATCGACCTATGGGTCAATGGTCGCCCAGTAGGCTATAGCGAGGACAGCAAGATAGAGGCAGAGTTTGACCTCACTCCCTATATCAAGTATGGTGAGGAGAACCTCATCGCCTTCCAGACCTTCCGTTGGTCTGATGGTTCCTACCTCGAGTGTCAGGACTTTTGGCGTCTGAGTGGTGTAGCTCGTGACTGCTACCTCTATGCCCGTGAGAAGAAGGGAATCGAGGACGTGCGCCTCGTAGCTGGTATCGATGTGAAGACCTACAAGGGCGACCTAGCTGAGGGCTCGCTCCAGGTAGAGCTACGCAAGAGCGAGGGCAACCTACCCGTACAGCTTACCCTAAGAGATGCCGAGGGCAAGGTAGTCATGGAGCAAAAGAACTTCACCGATCAGAAGGGTACCTTTACCCTCAAGGAGGTCAAGACTTGGTCAGCTGAGACTCCCTACCTCTACACCCTAGAGCTTAGGACGGCAGGGGAGGTTATCCGCCAGCGAGTAGGCTTCAGAGATGTGCGTATCTCGGGTGGTCAGCTCCTCGTCAATGGTCAGCCTATCCTCATCAAGGGTGCTAATAGACACGAGATGGACCCAGATGGGGGCTACTATGTCTCCAGAGAGCGTATGCTCCAGGATGTGCTCGTGATGAAGCAGCTCAATATGAATGCCGTGCGCACCTGTCACTATCCCGATGATGACTACTGGTACCAGCTCTGTGATGAGTATGGGCTGTATGTGGTCTCGGAGGCCAACCTAGAGTCCCATGGTATGGGCTACGGCAAGGAGTCACTAGCACACCGAAAGGACTTCCTACGTGCCCACCTAGAGCGTAATGAGCGCAACGTACAGCGTGGCTTCAACCACCCAAGTATCATCACCTGGTCACTCGGTAACGAGGCTGGGCATGGGGCGAACTTCCACGCTGCCTATGCACTCGTCAAGAAGCTTGACCCCACACGTCCCGTGCAGTACGAGCGTTCAGGGCTAGAGGCGACGGACATCTACTGCCCGATGTATCGCCAGCCCCATGAGGTGATCAAGTACCTAGAGAGCTCGCCCAAGATGCCCCTCATACAATGCGAATATGCCCATGCTATGGGAAATAGCGAAGGGGGATTCGACGAATACTGGGAACTCATACGTCGCTATCCGCAGTACCAAGGGGGCTTCATCTGGGACTTTGTCGATCAGGGTATACGTTGGCGCACCAAGGACGGACGTAGCTTCTACTCCTATGGTGGGGACTTCAACCGCTATGACTATTCGGACAACAACTTCCTAGACAACGGGCTCATCAGCCCCGACCGCAAGCTCAATCCTCATGCCCATGAGGTGAGCTACGTACAGCAGAGCATTCGCCCAACTCTATTGGATTCACAGACGGGCAAGGTGAAGGTCTACAACGAGTACTTCTTCATCGACCTCAGTCGCTACGACCTCCGCTGGGAGCTCTCCGTGATGGGACGACCCGTGCAGTCGGGTATGCTCACCATGCCTGCTATTGCCCCCCAGCAGACAGGGGTGCTGACGCTACCCTATCGCCTGCCGAAGGCCTCCGAGCAGGAGGATGTGACGCTACAGCTCTACTTCGTCCTGCGTGATGCGGATGGTATCCTCCCTGCAGGTACACAGCTCGCCTACGATCAGTTCATCCTACAGCGTGGTAAGATGCCTGCCCTAGAGCTCGGCAAGAGATGGGCACAGACACCCCTACAGCTGGAGGATAATGACAGGAACTACTACGTCGTACGAGGTGCGGATTGGCGCATAGACTTCGACCGCCACACGGGCTTCCTCTCTCGCTACGAAGTGGCAGGAGTCAGCCTGCTGGACGAAGGACATCAGCTACGCCCCAACTTCTGGCGGGCTCCTACCGACAACGATATGGGTGCTGCTCTACAGCGCCGATACGAGGCTTGGCGTAAGCCCACCCTCAAGCTCACCTCCCTCAAGCCCGAGGAAGCTAAGGATGGTACACTCCAGCTACAGGCAGACTACACCATCGAGGGTATTGGGGCAAGCCTAACGCTCCACTATACGATCGATGCCACAGGGCATATCCTCTATGAGCAGACTATGCAGCCTGCTGCGGGTGCTAAGACCCCGAACTTCTTCCGCTTTGGGCTCAAGGCAGAGCTACCTAAGGAGCTTGACCAAGTAGAGTACTACGGCCGTGGTCCAGTAGAGAACTACCCCGACCGCAAGATTTCCCAGCCCTTCGGTCTCTATCGCAGTAGTGTCGAGGAGCTCTTCTACTCCTACATCCGTCCTCAGGAGACGGGACTCAGGAGTGACCTCACCTACTACCGTGTCCTTGATAAGGGTGGGCGAGGTCTAGAGGTACGCTCAGACAAGCCCTTCATGGCTTCGGCTCTGAACCGAAGTATGGAGAGCCTAGATGGCTATCCCGAGAAGACCCAGCAGCACTCGGAGCTGATCCCCCGTGCACCCTTCACCCAGCTCCTTGTAGATGGTGAGCACATGGGCTTGGGTTGCTACAACAGCTGGGGGGCTCTACCTCAGGCGAAGTATCTCCTGCCTACGGATCGTCCCTACAAGCTCCGCATCCTCCTGACACCGATCGTACCCCTACGTCCTCACCTCTAGGGTGAGCTAGTTTGGTAAGGGGGAGCACGCTCCCCCTTTACCAAACCTCTCCCTCCCAAGCCCGTAGGAGTGTGTCGCACGGCGACACACTCCTACGGGCCTTTTATTCCCCCTGCCCTCCTGCCACCATGAGCCCTAATAGGGCTAGGTCGAATAGCCCTAATAGGTGCGATAGGTCTAATAAGTGCAATAGGTCTAATAAGTCCAATAAGAGCAATAGGTCTAATAAGTGCAATAGGTCTAATAGGTGCGATAGGTCTAATAAGTCCAATAGGTGCAATAGGCAGGGCTATGCCACTCTCCCACCCTACCTATCGCACCTATATCTCCCAGCTCCTGCCAGGGCTGTGCCTTCACCGATCAGCCCATTGCACCTATTGGACTTATTAGACCTATTGCACTCATTGGACTTATTAGCCCTACTCCTACGCTACCAGCCCTAGAGCTCATTCCGACTGCCCTATGCGCCTATTGCTAGAGGGGTGGGAGAGGACACTATATGTCCACCCTAATCACCTTACATAGGTGACGACAACGCTCTCGGTATGATCGCTACTGCGCTCTCGGTATGTGCGCATCCATCACCTTACATAGGTGATTACAGAGGACTCGGTATGTACTATTTTTCTCTTCTCGGTATCTGCTATTTTCCGTTCTCGGAATGCTTGTGATAGAGGGCTTTGGCTATTGGACTTATTCGACCTATTGCACCTATTGGACCTATCACCTAAGTCTAATAGGTGCAATAGGTCTAATAGGCCGAATAAAGAGAGGGGTGTATGCGTTATAGATGTACGCTCTCGGGGAAGTGCCCCTAGAGGGATCATGATCTCTGCCCTTCCTCCTCGGAGGGAGGACACAGAGAGGGATGAGTGAGGGCTGAGGTAA
The DNA here is from genome assembly GCF_915070105.1 of uncultured Porphyromonas sp. Lineage (GTDB taxonomy): Bacteria > Bacteroidota > Bacteroidia > Bacteroidales > Porphyromonadaceae > Porphyromonas. Next base: position 10,016 of record NZ_CAJZFJ010000041.1, on the reverse strand, counting down.
GGGAGGCAATGGGCAAAGTATGAGGGAATTCCGTATCTTTGTAGGTATCAAAGTATGTGCACCCGAGCAGTTCACCCCTCCCCCTCTACAGCGTGCTGTGGGGTGTAGGCGGACAGAGCTAGGATGTGTGGAGTCTTGACAGGGCTCTATGGCAGGTGAATAGCAGGTCCTCTAAGCGTGACCCCTCGGAAAATAAAAGACGAATGAAATCAAGACGTATACTGTACATCTCGCAGGAGATTTTTCCCTATCTACCTGAGTCAGATGTCTCCCTGACGGCACGTCGCCTACCCCAGGTCATACAAGAGGCGGGGAACGACATCCGTATCTTCATGCCACGCTTCGGTGTCATCAACGAACGACGCAATCAGCTGCATGAAGTCATTCGCCTCTCCGGGATCAATATGATCATCAACAACAATGACCACCCCCTGATCATCAAGGTGGCTTCGCTCCCTACGGCACGCCTGCAGGTGTACTTCATCGACAACGATGATTTCTTCCGCCGTAAGAGCCTCTTCGGCTCTGAGTCCAAGGGAGAGAACGACAACGATGAGCGCTCTATCTTCTTCGTGCGAGGTGCGCTGGAGACGATCAAGAAGCTACGCTGGATACCGGATATCATCCACTGCCACGGTACCTTCACGGCACTAGGGATGCTCTACCTCAAGAAGTTCTACAACGAGGATCCCTGCCTCAAGAAGGCTAAGCTCGTCTTCTCCCTCTACAACGAGGCTGAGCCCGTAGAGATGCCCGAGCGTCTCTTCGATACGCTGAAGTTCGACAAGATCAAGCCAGCAGCGGTCTCCTCCATGCAGGGTAAGGTGGACTATACGGCACTGAATCGTCTGGCCATACACTATGCACATGGTGTCGTCCAGGGGAGTGCAGAGCTGAGCCCCGAGCTCCATGAGTACATCCAGGAGCGGGGGACACACTTCCTGCCCTATCCAGGCAAGGAGTTTGACGCAGAGATATACAACGAGTTCTATAAGAAGATCCTTCCATGATACAGACTCAGTCCATCACACGAGGTCTATTCCTCATCTGTCTGGGCTTCCTAGTCTCCTGCTCCGATAGTCTATCAGAGATAGGAGAGAGCGTACAGCCCGAGAGCGACAAGGTGCAGGGAGAGATGACCTACCTACAGCTGACCGCCTCGACGACCGCAGACGAGAAGGTCTACTCGACGACGAATAAAGCCCTACTCGGTGTCATCAACGACCTAGAGTATGGGAGCGAGCGCGGGGAGTATATCACCCAGGTGCGTACAGCACAGGACTTCAAGCTCTCGCCTGAGCCTCAGGATGGCAAGATCGACTCTGTCACCCTGCGTCTCTACTATGCTCGTAGAGAGGGTAATCTGAATGCGCCTATCAAGGTAGAGGTCTACGAGATCGCCAAGGGCTTCACTGGGGGCACGCTCTCACAGAGTGACCTAGAGAGCTATCGTCAGGCAGGTACCCTCGTGGGATCAAGGAATATCGTCCCCGACCGAGATGCCTACAAGCAGAAGATCAGCCGTACGGACTCTGTATTCTTCGTATCGATCACGCTCAATAGAGAGCTTGGACAGCGTATCTATGACCTCTCGAAGAGCCACCCTGAGTACTTCGCTACGCAGGAGTCCTTCGGCAAGAATGTCCTCGGTGGTCTTCTCGTTACTCCTTCGACGGGCGCAGGCTATATGCTCCAGATAGCTGAAAGCAGTCTTCTGCTCCACTTCCACCGTCCACATGAGACGAAGAAGGATAGCGTAGTGCACTATGCCCAGCCCTTTGTCAATACAGAGCTCACTCCTCACCTCAACGGCCTTAGTGCTACGGAGCTTAGCCGACTGACTGCTAGCAATAGTCAGTACACCTATGTCAAGGGTCCCGCAGGTGTCACTACGGAGCTTACCCTAGGTGTGGATCAGCTCAAGACCCTACTAGCGACAGCACCAGCTCTGCCTAGTGGGACGGATAAGGAGACCTTCTTCAGACGTACGTGGCTCCTTTCTGCGGCTAACGTCTCCCTGCAGGTAGACAACCCCACGAAGATCCTGCTGAACCCTCCTACCTATATGCTACTGATGACGACGCAGCAGGCACAGGAGTTCTTCAAGAGCCCCAGTCCTACGATACAGAATGGGAAGACCTACCTCTCTGATGCCTACCGCAGTGCATCGAAGGTGTACAACTTCAGCAATATCGCCGAGCTCGTCACTCGTCACCTCATCGAGCACGCGACCTACGCCTCTGGCACGGGCTGGCAGATCACCACGCCACTGCAGCTACGGATGATCCCAGTAGCCTACAACAGCACACAGGGCTCGACGATCACCCTAGAGCAAGAGCTCTTCCCCTACTTCGTCCGCCTATCGAAGGAAGCCAAACATCTACGTGTAGGCTTCATTACCGCTAAACGAAAGCAGTAAAGACAAACACAGGGGGACACCCCCCGATCACAGCACTGCTCCCCACCTGGAGGGAGTGCTGAGGTCGGGGGGTGTCCCTTCTCCATAAAAATAGATACACACATGCATACACGTAACATCAAGCTTCGCCTAACGGTGATGAACTTCCTGCAGTTCGCCATCTGGGGCGCGTACCTCACCTCCATGGGGCGCTATCTCGGTTCAGCGGGATTCGCCGAGGGTATCGGGAACTTCTATGCCATGCAAGGTATTGTCTCCCTCTTTATGCCCGCACTGATGGGTATCGTCGCTGACCGCTGGATACCAGCTCAGCGCCTACTCGGTCTGTGCCATGCGATAGCAGGACTGCTGATGTTTGGGCTCTTCGCCTACACCCTCACGGAGGCACCGAGCTACTCGGTACTCTTTACGATCTATACGCTGAGTGTGGCCTTCTATATGCCCACCTTGGCACTAAGTAACTCCGTGGCCTATTCCTCCCTCGAGCAGGCCGGTATGGATCTAGTGAAGAGCTTCCCGCCGATCCGTGTCTTCGGTACGGTGGGCTTCATCTGCACGATGATCACGGTGAGCTTGATCGGTGTGGAGGCTACTAGTGGGCAGTTCGCTATCTCGGGCGGTATAGGGCTGGTGTTGGCTCTCTATGCACAGACACTGCCCAACTGTCCGACTGCACCTAAGGGCGAGGGTAAGGGGCTGGTGGAGGCTCTTGGTCTAAAGGCCTTCTCGCTCTTCAAGCAGCGCAAGATGGCACTCTTCTTTATCTTCTCCATGCTCCTAGGGGTAAGTCTACAGATCACCAATGGTTTTGCTAATCCCTTCATCAGCACCTTCGGAGAGATACCCGCCTATGCAGAGACCTTTGGGGTCAAGCATGCCAATATCCTCATCTCGCTCTCTCAGCTCTCGGAGACGCTGTGTATCCTGCTCATCCCCTTCGCTCTGCGTCGCTTCGGTATCAAGATCGTTATGCTGATCGCTATGATGGCTTGGGTGCTACGCTTTGCGTTCCTAGGTTTAGGCGACCCAGGAGCAGGCGTTTGGCTCTTCCTGCTGAGTATGGTCGTCTATGGGGTGGCCTTTGACTTCTTCAATGTCTCGGGTTCGCTCTTCGTGGACAAGGAGACAGACCCATCTATCCGCTCCAGCGCACAGGGGCTCTTCATGATCATGACGAACGGGATCGGGGCTACCCTCGGTTCGCTAGGGGCGCAGGCGGTCATTAACCACTTCGTCTACAGCGAGCATGATGTGAATGCTCAGCTAGCAGGCTGGAGCCTAAGCTGGTACCTCTTCGCTGCCTATGCAGCTGTTGTTGCCGTCCTCTTCGCTGTGCTCTTCCGCTACAAGGCGGATGTAGCACGCTAGTCCGTCACCCCCTTACCTACAGCACTGGGATATGACCATAGCATACGATGCCAAGCGTATCACGAACAACGCTACGGGGCTAGGCAACTATAGTCGCTTCGTGCTGGAGACGCTGACGGAGTTTCGCCCAGAGAATCGCTATCTGCTCTACTCGCCTTCGGCGGGTGACCCAGCTCTCTACAAGCGACTACTCACCCACCGCTCCGTGCACCTCTTCACCCCCCATCGTGCGCTGGCTTTACTTGGAGGGAGCATATGGCGCAACTATTCCGTGCCCCGTCAGCTCCCTCAGCAGCACGTGGATCTCTACCATGGGCTCAGCAACGAGCTCCCTATCGGTCTCTATCGTGCTCGGCACATCGGGACGGTGGTGACGATCCATGATCTGGCATTTGTGCGCTACCCGCAGTTCTATAAGGGTATTGACCGTCTCCTCTATCGCAAGAAGTATGGAGCCTCTGCACGACATGCCGACCGAGTGATCACCGTCAGCGAGGCTACCCGAAGGGATGTGATCGACATCTTCGGAGTAGAGGAGGAGCGGGTGACAACGGTCTATCAAGGCTGCTCCGAGGCCTTCGCCTCTATCACTCCCGAGCAGGTCGCAGAGGCACGTAGCCACTTCGCACTACCCCGACGCTACATCCTCTTTGTGGGCAGTATCGAGGAGCGTAAGAACCTCGCCCTCATCGTTGAGGCTCTTGGTCAGCTCCAGGATCGTGAGCTCCACCTCGTAGCCGTGGGACGCAAGACACCCTACGTACAGACCGTGCTGGAGTGTGCTCGGCGTATGGGAGTCCTCTCTCGCCTGCATCTGCTACATGGCGTCCCCAACGGCTACCTACCGGGTATCTACGCTGGCGCAGAGGTCTTCGTCTACCCTTCTCGCTTTGAGGGCTTCGGTATCCCCATCATCGAGGCGCTCAATGCGGGTGTACCGGTCATCGGTGCTACGGGCTCTTGTCTGGAGGAGGCTGGTGGCCCTCATAGCCTCTATACAGACCCTAAGGATGCTACCATGCTGGCGGCGATGATTGATCGGGTAGTCATCGACATCTCCCTACGCAAGAGGATGATCGAGGAGGGAAGGCGCTACGTAGAGCGGTTCACCCCGAAGCGTATAGCCAAGGAGCTATCTACGATCTATGAGGAGGTGCTCCTCTCACACGAATAGTCCCCTCCCGAGCCTCATCCTAGGCGAAAGCTAACGCACCCTCAGGGACAATAAATGATATGCCCCACTCCTCAGCCTATGAGGAGTGGGGCATATCGCTTGTAGGGGGTGCGGAGGTGGCTACTTTGCCCCTCTCTGCTTACGGATGACGTGACGTACCTCCTCGAGCTTCTCTACACGCTGTAGACGCTCGGGCTCTGTCTCGGTGAAGAGCTCTTCGTGGTCGGCGGGACGTACATAGGCTAGGGCATCACCCTTGCGGATGTTAGCACCCTGAGCAACGACTTCGCTTAGGCGACCAGTGAAGTTGGAGATCACGGGCTCAAAGTACCCTGCAGTCGTCTGGATGTAGCAGAGGGGCTCACCCGTACGGATGAAGGTACCTAGCGCAGGTGCCGTAGAGTAATCCTCGGGATCTACCTCCCAGATGATCTGACCGGAGGCAGGAGCGCTGATAGGCTCTGTGCCTTGACGCTTAACCTTCAGTGCATCTTCCTCGCTGTAGCCCTGCTTGACGAGGGCGGCCGTCTTGGCCTTGTCTAGGTCAGCCTGGAAGCGTTCCTTCGCTACACCGCTCTTGTAGTCACGGTACTGAGCCTCGTGCATAGCGAACTCGAAGAGCTCTTCGTCGTCCTCACCGAGCTCCCAGCCATTCTCTTCCATCTCCTTGCGGAACTTGTCGAGGGCATCGGGATAGTTGAGCTGTGGGTCTTCGGTCGTGAACTCCAGACCCTTCTCCTTAGCTAGAGCGATGATCTCTGGGTCGAGCTTACCAGGGAGCTGTCCTGACTTACCGAGGATCATACCCCAGGTATTGTTGTCGATAGCTTCCCAGCGACCCTTGCCGATGGTGAGGTTGTAGACGTTCATCAGAGCTACATTCTTCACGTACTGGCTGAAGGGTGTGACGAGTGGGGGGTAACCAAGACGTGGCCATACATAGGCTACTTCGTCGAAGAGGCGCACGAGTAGGTCGTCTACAGTGAGCTCCTTCTCGCCCTTCTTGCGTAGGTGCATGTTGATACCAGCGTGTACACCCTTCAGGTCAGCCATCATGGAGCCCATCATACCACCGGGTAGACCGCAACCTACGAGTAGGGAAGAGGTCAGGAGGTTAGAGCGGTCCATAAAGTAACCGAGGAAGTCGTCGATGAACTCCTGTGTGAGGGCACGAGCACGCATATAGGCGTCCATGTTGATCTCGGGTACCTTGTAGCCAGCGTCTAGGAGCATCTCACGGATGGTGATGACGTCTGGGTGGATCTTACCCCAAGATAGGGGCTCCATAGCTACGTCGATGATGTCGGCACCATTGTCACATACCTCGAGCATGGAGGCTACGGAGAAGCCAGGGCCAGAGTGACCGTGGTACTCGATGATGACCTCGGGGTGCTTGGTCTTGATGGCCTTGACGAGCTTGCCGAGGAAGCGAGGGCGACCGACACCAGCCATGTCCTTGAGGCAGATCTCGGGGGCACCAGCAGCGATGAACTGGTCAGCTAGGTCAGCGTAGTACTCTACGGTGTGCACAGGCGAGTGGGTAATACAGAGTGTTGCCTGTGGGATCATACCCGCCTCCTTAGCGTACTTGATGGAGGGGATGACGTTACGTGGGTCGTTGAGCCCGTCGAAGATACGTGTGATGTCTACGCCCTGAGCCTTCTTGACCTTGTACATCAGGCGACGTACGTCGGCAGGCACGGGGAACATACGCAGACCGTTGAGTCCACGGTCGAGCATGTGGGTCTGGATACCCGCTTCGTTCAGGGGCTTGGTGAAGGCACGTACAGCCTTGTTGGGGTTCTCCCCATAGAGGAGGTTCACCTGCTCGAAGGCACCACCATTGGTTTCCACACGAGCGAAGCAGCCCATCTCGACGAGTACGGGAGCGATACGCTCGAGCTGATCCCGACGGGGTTGATACTTACCCGAGGACTGCCACATGTCGCGGTAGATGAGGCTGAATTTGATTTCTCTCTGCTTCATAAGAGTCGATGGTTGTTTTAGGTATTTATTGTTTACTATTCCTTAGTCACATGGTGGGTGGAGCATACTCAGGGTGTGTAGCCACTGCAGTGCGATGAGCCCAGCCGTCTCGGTACGCAGACGGCTCTCCCCTAGGGTGATGGGGGTAAAGCCTAGCCTAAGGCCTTCCTCGAGCTCCTCGGTCGTAAAGTCCCCCTCCGGCCCGATGGCTACCAGCACATCCTGCTGGGGGGTAAAGGCACGATCTATGGTCACCCGATCGGGGCCAATACCTTCACGGCAATGGGCAATCAGGCGCACGAGCTGTCGAGCCTCAGCGAAGAGCTCGGTGATGCTGACGTCTGTACGTAGGGTGGGGAGGAGAGCCTTCTGTGACTGCTTCATCGCACTCTGTACGATGCGTTCTAGTCGCTCTTGATTGACATGCTTGCGCTCGGAGTGCTTAGTGCGAAGGAGTATGATCTCATCTACACCTACCTCTACCATCTTCTCGATCATCCACTCGATGCGGTCGATATTCTTGGTAGGGGCGACAGCTATGCTCCAGTGTGCGGGCCAGTACTTCTGCCACGCTTCCTCTCTAGTGATCGAGAAGAGGCAGTGACGGCGGTCCACGGCAGTGACGAGGGTCTCATAGAGTGTACCTCGGCCATCGGTGACGAGAAGTTCGTCGCCGACAGAGGTACGTAGAGCTCTGATTGCGTGTAAGGCCTCGGCCTCAGGGAGCTGCTGTTCCTCGCGCAGCTGGGGTGCGTAAAAGAGTGGTAGATCCTTCATCCAAGCATCATGTCCATTTACTCTACCAAAGTTAGTCTTTTTGTGGCAAATAGAGGCAGGTAGTACTGTAACGTCTCCCCTTCCACCCAAGGCGAGGCTCTCCCCACCCGCTCAGGTAGCACACTGCCTACTAGTCCCATAGCTAGTCTAGGCAGGATAGCTGTGGGTCGCTCGTGGGGTAGACCTAGCCGAGTAGGACTAGTGTAGGTGGGAGTAGGTCTAATAGGTCCAATGGGTGCAATAGGTCTAATAGGGTGGTCGGTGAAGTGCCTCCATGGCGAGTCGTAGGTAGGGCTAGGTGTGATAGGTGGGGGTCGAGGTAGCTGGGGTCGAGTATGGCGCTAGCGGAGTAGAGCTGGGACTAGTGTAGGTGATAGTAGGGCTAATAGGTCCAATGGGTGCAATAGGTCTAATAGGGTGGTCGGTGAAGTGCTCCCACGGCGAGTCGTAGGTGGGCTAGGTATGATAGGTGGGGGTCGGGGTAGCTGGGGTCGAGTATGGGGCTAGTGGAGTAGAGCTGGGACTAGTGTAGGTGAGAGTAGATCTAATAAGTCCAATGGGTGCAATAGGTCTAATAGGGTGGTCGGTGAAGTGCTCCTATGGCGAGTCGTAGGTAGGGCGAGGTGTGATAGGTGGGGTCGGGGTAGGGTGGTGTAGTATCTGTTTATTGGACTTATTAGACCTACTCATACCTATCTGACCTACCCCCTATCTAATGCTCGCAGGAGTGTACATTCTGAGAGGGCTAGGAGGGTGCATACTGAGTCCTCTGTAATCACCTATGTAAGGTGATGGATGCGAACATACCGAGAGCGCAGTGGCGATCATACCGAGAGCGTTGTCGTCACCTATGTAAGGTGATTACAGAGGACATACCGTGTCCTCTCCCAGCCCTCTCAAGACCTGCATAGGTGGGGGCTCGGAGAGAGCACCATATCTGTCCTGTAGTACCATTATATATAGGTGTCGTAGGGTAGGGGTGGATGGGGCTGTGGGACAGCTGTGTGTAGATGTGCTGGGGCGGAGATGTATCGGAGGGTAGGGCAGCATACCTAGGGATAGAGGGAACGATATGTGTAGACAGGGTGGGACGGAGTGTTAGGCTGGTGGGAGGAGACTAGAGATAGTAGGGTGGAGATGGATAGGCTGGTAGGGTGGGCTAGAGTGTAGGGGAGGTGGCTAGGGTGGTGGGGGACTGTGTGCAAGATTGTGGAAGGGGTGCTATGTATGGGGGATTAGGGTATCCGTCTCTAGGGAGGAGCTGTATGGCTATCTATGGGGGAGGGCGGAGTAGGGTGGTGGCCTTCTGCTTGAGGGGAGGGGATGGAGTGGGAACATGGGCAGGGGATGGAGGGGCTTTTGGGTGGGGGAGACTTGGGGTGGATATTCACCTGATTTGGTGTAACTTTGTAAGAAGATTACTTATTTAGACAATCACATTGGAATACGTTTTTTCGCTGGAGATGAAGGTGCGCGACTACGAGTGCGACCTACAGGGCGTCGTCAATAACGCCAACTACCAACACTACATGGAGCATACCCGACATGAGTTCCTCGAGAGCCTCGGGGTGAACTTCGGGAAGATGCACGAAGATGGGCTGGACGCCTTCGTCTCTAAGGTCACCATCGCCTATAAGAAGAGCCTTAGGAGTGGAGACTTCTTCCGCTCTGCGCTCACCTGCCAGATGCGTGGCCCTAAGCTCACGTTCTACCAGGATATCCTCCATACCGATGGCAGTCTAGCCGCTCGTGGTGAGGTCGAGTGTGTGCTGGTACGTGATGGGCAACTCACCCGTGGGGAGTTCTTCGCCGACCTCCTCAAAGACGTCTTGAGCTAAGCCCCCGAAACCTACCCTATCCCCACTCTTAGAGGAACAGCCCCCATCCATATCCCCTAGACAATGGCAAAGAAGATCGTAGAGACCCCCCTGATGAAGCAATACATGGAGATCAAGGCCAAGCACCCAGATGCTATCTTGCTCTTCCGTGTCGGGGACTTCTATGAGACCTTCAGCGAGGATGCCATCGCCGCAGCAGAGATCCTCGGGATTACGCTGCCCCGCCGTGCTAATGGCTCGGCGATGCACATTGAGCTGGCGGGCTTCCCCCATCATGCTCTGGATACCTACCTTCCCAAGCTGGTGAGGGCAGGTAGACGGGTCGCCATCTGTGACCAGCTGGAGGATCCCAAGCTAACGAAGAAGCTTGTCAAGCGTGGGATCACCGAACTCGTCACTCCGGGGGTCGTCACGGGGGACAACGTCCTGCACAACAAGGAGAATAACTACCTCG
>NZ_CAJZFJ010000040.1 GCF_915070105.1 uncultured Porphyromonas sp. | reverse complement strand
ATCTTTATTGATGGCTATCGAAAGGGTCTTGAATACAGACAAAAGGGTAGACTGAAGAATATTGATTTGATCTTGCCTGTTATCGAGCTTCGTTTGGCAAGATTTTGTGGCCATAAGCAGTTCAAGAGAATAAACTATCATGTCATATTCTCAGATGAGTTGTCCGCAGATCAGATCCAAGATCAGTTCTTGAGCGCTCTGACAGCGAAATACCAACTCACTCCAGGGCAAGAAGGAAACTGGAGTGGTGTAGTTACACGAGAAAGCCTTGCTGAACTCGGGCGGCGTATTATTGATTCCGTCCCAGAGAACGAACGTTCGAAATATTCATCTCCCTTGGAGGAAGGGTTCAATAACCTCAATCTTGAGGTTTCAAATATTGAAGATGCCCTATCTAATGCGCATATGTTCGAAGGAATGTATATTACGGCTATCGGAAAAACTGAGTGGGATGATTTGAAATGGGATGACAGTTCCATCGCCGAGAAGAAAACAATCATCAACAACGCCAATCTTGTTTTTACGGCCGCTGAGAATGTTGAAGCATATAATAAATCTAGGAATAAGTTGTCTGAGCAGTGCGTCAATGACTTATTGTTAGACTGTAGTGATGCTCATTCGTTTGCAGATTCTGAAAATAAGGATCGACTGGGTAACTGTAGCACGTGGATCAAGGCTAATACAACATTCGAGGGGCTAAAGCAAATCCTATTCGAGCCAGAGGAGCGGATGAAAGTCCAAAGGGAAAAACCTGAGGATAAGAATGTTTACCAAGTAATTGATTATATTGATCTAGCTGAACCAAGCTTCTGGGTTGGGAGGATATCCCTCAATCCTAATCTGAATACGATTATAGGAGGACGCTCCACAGGAAAGTCCTCTCTATTGAAAGCGATTGCAGCCAAGCATGGTAATCAAGATATAGGAAGCAGTGACTTTATTAAGGAACATCTTAAAAGAGTATCTATTCGATGGCAGGATGGTAATGATCAGTCTAATAGAGAGATTGAATACTTTTGCCAAGGTTACATGCATGATATTGCTCGAGATGTAGAGAAGAGAAATGAAATCATAAAGAGAGTTGTAAGGAATAAAGATCAGAGTGGGCTCTTGAGGAAGTATGAAGCCCAAATAGAAAAAGCATCTAGGGCAATCAAGAGAGATATACAGTCAATCTTTCAGATCCAGAAGAAGCATCATTCCTTACGCCAGGATTTGATAGAAAAAGGGGCGGTAGAAGGTATTGAGCAGCAATTGGTCTTACTTCGCGATAAGGCTGCTGAACTACAAAAAAGTGGAAAGCTTACGCTAGAAGAGCAAAATCAATATGAGGTATACCTACGAAAGGTAGAAAGTCATACTAAGTGCATTGCTAGTGCAGATAGAGACTTAGAGATTCTGAATCGATTAGCTATGCTAACCCTATTTGCTCCTGGGTTTAAAGAAAGAGAGGGCATCAACAGGTTATCTTTCCAACTTAATCACTACGAGGCCAATCGAATGTTTGACGGCTTGCATAGTCGAACAGATAAAGAATGGATAGGTATTGTTGATGGGCTCATCCGCAGAACGATAAAAGCCAAAGAAGATATTTACAAAGAACTTCAGTTCCTTCAAAACTCTGAGATCTACCAAAAAGGGTTGCGTTGCTTGGAAGAAAATAAAGAGTTACGAGATGTTCTTAGCAAACTTGATGAGGAAGAAAAGAAGCTTCAAGTTAGAAGAGAACTTCAATCGCAACTTAAGGAGCTAAAGGAAGAACAAGAGACTCTGATAGGCAGGGTGGTTGAGCAACACCTCTCGTTTAAAGAGAGTGCCACCGAGATTTGCAACGGTCTATCACTGGATTGTGATGATCTTAAAATATCCATTCAGTATACCCTTATTCAAGGTGATATGAGGGACTTCTTAGAGGCAAGATTAAATCTAAAAGGGAATGAACGGCAAAGATATGTGCAAGATTTCCCCCAGCAATACGGCAGTGAAACGGAAGTATCTGTACGTGTTTTCTTGGACGGTCTTCTTTCCTCAGAAATACAGCTAAAGGGTGGTTATACCCCGGAAAGCGTAGCGATGGACTTCCTATCTAGAGGTTGGTATCGATTAGACTACTCTCTTACATACCAGAATGATTCATTCACACAGATGTCAGAGGGGAAGCAAGCCTTCGTTATTCTGAAACTACTCTTAGATTTTAGCGATAAGAAATGTCCAATACTTATTGACCAGCCTGAAGATAGTCTCGACAATAGGGCTATATATAAAGAACTGGTAGAGTATCTTAAAAAGAAGAAGAAAGAGCGACAGATAATACTAGTCACCCATAATCCTAATATCGTGGTAGGTGCTGATGCAGAGAATATAATCGTTGCGAATCAGCACGGAGTGAATGCTCCGAATGCAGGTGATGCCAAATTCCAATATATAAATGGGGCACTAGAAGACACAAAGCCTCAGACAACATCTAATCAAGGAACCTTAGGCGAACACAGCATCCGTGAGCATATCTGCGATATATTAGAAGGTGGAAAGAGTGCATTTGAGAAAAGGGAGCAGAAGTATGGATTTAAGAAATAGGTGTTTAAAGCTTTTGAATGCCTTCCTAATAAGTAGAGAGGGCTGACTTCTCAATGTGTTTGCATGGCAATGGCCATTCTGTGGACGGGGTTCCACTATCTCGCTCTCTGTTCTGCTTCTGAGCGTTTACTAAGAACACGATTCCCAACCAGTGTTAGACTTGGAGTACCTTGGCCGATAGTCCATGATATATCCCTCTACCCTCACTATGGAAGTGTGAGAGATGATGAGCATCAGCGATGCAACCGAGCCATTTGGACATTGTCGAATCTCCGTTGTTTGGTTCTTCTTGATCTCCCTCAGAGCAGGTGTCGTCTACAGCGTCCCTCCTAAGTAGACTCCATAGCTCCTAATGGAGGATATAGAGGAGTATTCTCCTCTCTATCCTAATGATAAGACAATCCCCTTCCCTTTGGGCTCGGCATTGAGCCTAGGGGAGGGGTTTGTCGTTGTTGGGCTCGGCTTGGTCATGGCGTATTGGGGTCGTTCTGAGGGCGATAGGCAATGTGTGTGGGGGGAGAGATGTGAATATAGTTGTACCTTTATACACTAAGCTATAGCATAGTCACTGGTCTCCCTCACATATAGGTAACGATGCGAGAGGAGCGTAGCAGTTAGGTACAGCTTGGACGCTCGATAGGCTATGGGTGTAGTGCGCCCATCTATAGCCCTCCCAATAGTAGGCCTCGGTATACTCTGTGTGTGTCGGTAGGTCGTGTGCATAAATTGAAAAATGAAATGATAAGGTTATACTACGCCTTGCTGGCTCTAGTGCTCTCCACAACGACACTCCTCGCACAGCAAGGAACAATCAAAGGACAGGTATATAGTGCGACAAGTCACGATCCCCTAGAGTTCGCCACCGTACGAGTGCAGGGTACGACCCAAGGAGCGACAACGGACTCGCTTGGGCGCTTCACTATCCCCAGCGTTCAGCCGGGCTTCGTCCGCCTCGTGGTGAGTATGCTCGGGTACGAGACGACGATTTCCTCGGAAGTCCACGTCCTCGGTAACCAAACGAGCTTTATTGACATCGCCTTGAACGAGACCTCAACCAGCCTAGCCGAGGTGCTTATCCGTCCCGATAGACTCCTCAAGCGAGCCGAGAGTCCACTCTCTATCCAGACACTCGGCATCAAGCAGATCGAGAAGAGTGCAGGATCCAATAGAGATGTCTCGAAGCTCGTGCAGACACTGCCTGGTGTCGGGGCAACAGACCCTAATCGCAATGACCTGATCGTGCGTGGTGGGGGGCCTTCGGAGAATGTCTTTTACCTAGATGGTATCGAGATCCCCGTGATCAATCACTTCGCTACACAGGGTGCCTCGGGTGGGGGCGTGGGGATGATTAACCCGGACTTTGTCCGAGAGATCAACTTCTATACGGGTGCTTTCCCTGCAAGTCGAACCAATGCACTAAGCTCCGTGATGGAGATCAAGCAGCGTGACGGGGATACAGACCGCATGCACGTCAAGGCATCGGTTGGTGCCTCCGATGCTGCCCTCACCCTAGAGGGGCCACTGGGACGTAAGTCGTCCATCATCGTGTCGGCTCGTCAGTCCTACCTGCAGTGGCTCTTCAAGGCCATTAAGCTACCCTTCCTCCCGACCTACAACGACTTCCAGCTCAAGTATAAGTATCGCTTCGATCCACACAATGAGCTATCTATCCTGGCTATTGGGGCGATCGATAATATGCGCCTGAACAGCCAGCTCCAGACCACGGGTACAGAGGTACAGCGGTATATCCTGAGCTATCTCCCCGAGTACAAGCAGTGGAACTACACAATCGGCGCTGTCTACAAGCACTATGGCAGGGGGCATGTGGATAGCTGGATGCTTAGCCGCAATATGCTACGCAATGGTGGTGTGAAGTATCAGGGCAACGACCCTGCTCAGGGCAAGCTCTCGGAGTATCAGTCTGATGAGACGGAGAACAAGCTACGCTACGAGCGTATGTACACGGGGCTACCCTTCAAGCTCAGCTTCGGGGCTGGTCTCCGCTACGCTGACTATAGCAACGATGCCGAGAGGCTCATATACCAGTCGGGGCGTATCGTGCCCGTCTCGTATGATGCCCGTGTCAAGCTCTTCGCCTACTCGGCCTTTGCTCAGGCATCGGACGAATACCTAAACCAGAGGCTCAAGCTCTCGCTCGGGGTCAATCTCGTGGGCAATACGCTCAACTCCACGATGTGCAACCCTCTCCCCCAGCTATCACCACGCTTCTCGGCTTCGTTTGCCCTAACGGATGATATCGACCTAAATGCGAACCTCGGACGCTATGCCATGCAACCCTCCTACACGACCATGGGCTACCGAGCCTCGGACGGGAGCTATGTGAACAAGGAGCGTCTACGCTACATCATGTCGAACCAAGCCGTGCTCGGGGCGGAGTACCACCCAGGCGATTACCTTCGCTTCTCGGCAGAGGGCTTCTATAAGTCCTACAGTGGCTACCCGATCTCTGAGCGAGAGGGGGTGAGCCTAGCCAGCAAGGGTACGGACTACGGACAGGTAGGGGATGAGTCCGTTCTGTCTAAGGGGCTAGGTCGAGCCTATGGCGTAGAGGTCGTAGCCCGCCTGATGCCTTGGCATCAGCTCTCTGCGACGGCCACCTACACGATGTTTAGGAGCGAGTTTACTGACCTAGCTGGCATCTACCGCCCTTCGTCATGGGATACGAGGCAGATGCTCAACCTCCTAGTGAGCTATCGTCTGGGCAAGAGCTGGTTCCTCTCGGCACGCTGGCGCTACATCGGTGGAGCACCCTATACCCCGATTGATATGGAGCTATCGACAAATAAAGACGCTTGGGCTGTCACACATCGTGCCTATCCGGACTACGAACGCTTCAATACGCTGAGACTGCCCGACAAGCACCAGCTCGACCTGCGCCTCGACAAGGAGTTCTACTTCAAGCACTGGATGCTCAACCTCTACGTCGATATACAGAATGCCTATCTGAGCAGTTCGGTCAGTGCCCCGATCTATACCAACCTCGATACTTCGGGTCGTGTGATGGATGACCCCACCGATCCCAGCCGTCATCAGCTCCGGAAGCTAGACTACTACAGCAAGCTTGTACTCCCGACTCTGGGGCTGATCGTTAAGATTTAGTCGGCTCTAGCTCTCGTCTCCCCCTGCTATCAGCCCTCCCCTTTCCGTCTCTTTAGATGAGGCGAGTAGGGGAGGGCTGATTATTTGCCTCGGCCCTCGGTCTCTAGGTGCTTATGTTCCTCCCTGCCAGTCGGTAGTAGAGGAGGGCTAAGGCGCCTAGAGGTCGAGGGCACAGTCGTCGAGGGGGCATATACCGAAGCGTATCTGCCTCCTAAGTATAGTCGTACGAGATGTATAGGTGCTACCTAGGGGGGAAGAGTGTACACGTGTGTACACAACTGTATACCCACGTGTACACATTTGTATACACGCGTGTACACAACATCGCTCTCGGTATGTCCTCTGTGAGGCTCTCCCGTATGTCCGTTTCTCGGGGCTAACTCCTAAGTACACCAAAGAGATACGGCGAAGACTCCTAAGAGGATGAAATGTTACTCCGAGGGAGCCAAAGAGGGAGGGGCTAGTAAAAGAGTTCATGCGTCGGCTATGGCGGTTAGAAGAGGGGGTGGGGGACGTAAATTTCAGTACCTTTGCTGGACGTTGTATGCCTATACTTTCCACCACCACGCTTGATACACCGTTCCCCTCATCAGTAGAGGGGTGATGATCCCCTTTATGAAGAGGGCGATAGGGTGGGGATAGGAGGGTAGGCCTAGACGCTGTTCGGTAGGTGAGGAGAGGTGCTCCTAGCAGGAGCTTGCCCACCCCTCGCTGATATAATATATAGGTAGGAGCGAGCAGTCGCCCCCTACCGCCAATACGTGACATTCGATGGACTACAAGACCACAACGGCGAACATGGGTTGCTGTGCGATGAGCCCAGGGGGATGCGAAGGCTGTAGTAGGAACCCAATGAGTACCTACGACTGGCTGAGCGATATACCTGAGTCTCTGCAGAGCTCCGACCTCGTCGAGGTGCAATTCAAGAATACCCGCAAGGGATACTACATCAATAGCGAGAAGATCGAGCTATACAAAGGCGATATCGTCGCCGTCGGCTCCTCCATAGGGCACGACATCGGTCAGGTGACCCTCACGGGTAAGATGGCCGAGCTGGCGATGAAGAGCCACCGCTACCACCCCGACAAGGGCGAGTGGATGCACGTCTATCGCATAGCTAGAGCCAGCGACATCGAGCGCTGGGAGGAAGCCAAGCGCCGAGAGGAGCCGACGATGATACAGGCTCGTCAGATAGCAGCAGGCCTAGGGCTGGAGATGAAGATCGGAGATGTGGAGTATCAGGGGGATGGCAACAAGGCTATCTTCTACTACATCGCCGATGGACGTGTAGACTTCCGCCAGCTCATCCGTGTCCTAGCCGATACCTTCCACGTACGCATCGAGATGAAGCAGATCGGTGCTCGTCAGGAGGCTGGACGCATCGGGGGGATCGGCCCCTGCGGGCAGGAGCTATGCTGCTCACGCTGGATGTCCACCTTCTCCTCGGTCAGCACGAGTGCCGCCCGAGTGCAGGATGTGACGATGAACCCACAGAAGCTCACGGGGATGTGTGGTAAGATCAAGTGCTGTATGAACTTCGAGGTCAATGCCTATGCCGAGGCGCAGCGTAGCCTTCCCGACCGAGAGATCATCCTAGAGACTCGCTCTGGGAGCTATTACCACTTCAAGACCGACCACTTCCAGCGACAGGTCACCTATAGCACGGTACGTAATGCCCCGGTACATCTGGTGACGATCTCTGCCGAACGAGCCTTTGAGGTCATCGCACAGAACAAGAAGGGCGAGCGCCCCGAGACCCTAGAGCAGAGCTCTGAGGGACACCGCTCGAGCTCGCAGACACGAGATATACTCGCTGATAACAGCCTTACCCGCTTTGACGGCGGGCGCAAGGGACGTCGGGGAGGTGATCGTCCACGTCACCACGAGGGTGGCCGACGGGAGGCCTCTCGAGGCGACCGCACGGAGGCACGAGGTGAGCGCACTGAGCCACGGCACGAGGTGCGCCAGTTCCGCAGCCCACGCACTCGGCGAGCCGAGGGAGCACCTAGCCCCAGCCCAGCCAAGGAGCGCAAAGAAGAGAAAGAAGCTTGACCCAAGCCCTTGTACGACGATGAGACTACGAACCCTCGCACGCCACCTCACTCGAGTGCTTCTCTTCCTATCTGTCTGGATAGGGAGCGGGGGGTGCTATCAGAACACAGAGGAGGGGGACTACTATGCCTTCTACGATATGCCGAAGGGAGTGTGGCAGGGCAATACGAGCATCCGCTTCCAGCTCCTCTTCCCCGATCGAGAGAGCCTCTATCAGATCCAGATCGCTCTACGCCTAGATAGTCGTATCGAGAAGACTGAGCTCGCCCTGCTCGCAGAGCTGCAGCGAGGCAACAGTACGTACTATACCGACACATTGCGCTTCCGCCTAGCTGACCAGCCCGAGGTGTGGCTACGCCCGGGTACAGTCTTCCACGAGTACAAGGCGGGATTGGCACGGCCTTTGCAGATGCCCTATACTGGTCTCTTCTATCTTCGCCTAACGCCTCTGGGGCGTGTGACCCTCACTGGGGTCTCCGCAGTAGGTGTGGGGATGAAGGAGCGGCCGAAAACGAATTAATTAAGACATATCACCGAGAGGGGTGATGGGGTAGCCGAGGAGCAGTCCTCCTTGGTCGCACTCTCGACCCGTCTCACCGCAACGATATAATGAGCAAAAAGAAGAAATCTGACGAAATGGCAGGATCAGAGGGTAAGACTCCAGCTGTCCCTATACCCGTACTAGCGACCTACAACGAGGGCGAATCCTTCGCTCTCTCAGCGGAGGAACTCTCCGAGGAGCTCCCCTTGATCGCCCTACGCAATATAGTCATCTATCCTGGTACCCTAGTCCCCATCCTCGTCGGACGTAAGAAGTCCGTAGAGGTCATCCGTCAGGCAGAGAAGGAGAATAAATGCTTCGGTGTCATCGCCCAGCGTGACGCTGCCGTCGAGGATCCTACCCTAGACGACCTCTACCCTATGGGGACCATCGTCGAGGTCACGCAGATCATTGAGCTGCCCTCGGGTGAGCTCTCTGCGATCCTAAGGGGTCGCCAGCGCTTCGAGCTCAGGGAGCTGACTCAGAGCGACCCCTATCTAGCTGGACGCTACACGCTCGTCCCCGAGGAGGAGCGTGGGGGTGCCTCCGACAGGGAGTTTGACGCCCTCGTGAGCCTTATTCATGACCGCCTCATCCTCCTGCTGGAGAAACTCTCCCCAGGGGCTCCAGCTGGCTTCATGGACACGATCCGTGGGATCAAGAACAAGGCCTATATCATCAACCTCGCCGCCAACCTCATCGACCTCTCCATCGAGCGTCGTCAGGAGGCACTCTCGGCCGTCACACTCAACGACCGTGGTGTACTCGCTCTCTCGGGTCTGCACGGACAGATCGAGGAGGCCGACATCAAGGACGAGATCCTGCGCAAGACTCGTCAGGAGATGGATCAGCAGCAGAGGGAGTACTTCCTCCAGCAGCAGATGCGCACCATCCAGGAGGAGCTCGGCGGAGGGAATAACAGCGAAGAGGAACTCGAGGAGCTACGCAAGGCAGGCGAGAAGAAGAACTGGGATAAGGCCGTCGCTGCGACCTTCGAGAAGGAGCTGCGCAAGGCCGAGCGTCTCAACCCTCAGAGCCCCGACTACTCCATCCAGATGCAGTACCTACGCACGATCGTAGACCTGCCCTGGGGTGTATACAGCACAGATAACTTTGACCTCAAGCAGGCACAGGAGACGCTTGACCGTGAGCACTACGGGCTAGAGCGTGTGAAGGAGCGTATCCTAGAGCACCTAGCCGTGCTCAAGCTCAAGGGCGACATGAAGTCACCCATCCTCTGCCTCTATGGCCCTCCAGGGGTGGGTAAGACCTCCCTCGGCCGTAGTATCGCCGAGAGCCTCGGGCGTAAGTATGTCCGTATCTCCCTCGGTGGGGTACATGACGAGGCCGAGATCCGTGGACACCGCCGTACCTACATCGGGGCTATGAGCGGACGTATCATACAGAGCCTGCAGAAGGCTGGTACGTCCAATCCCGTCTTTGTACTCGATGAGATCGACAAGCTCTCCAGCGACTACAAGGGGGATCCCGCTTCGGCTTTGCTTGAGGTGCTTGACCCTGAGCAGAACACCACCTTCCACGACAACTACCTCGACATCGACTACGACCTCAGCAAGGTCCTCTTCATAGCTACGGCCAACAACATCTCGACCATTCCTCAGGCTCTGCGTGACCGAATGGAGCTCATCGAGGTCAGCGGCTATATCGCCGAGGAGAAGCTTCGTATCGCCGAGCAGCACCTCCTGCCTAAGGAGGCTAAGGAGCACGGCCTCTCGGAGTACCCTCTACGCTTTGCCCCAGGTGCCCTAGAGACCATCATCGAGGAGTACACACGTGAGAGCGGTGTACGTGCCCTCACGAAGAAGATAGCAGCCGTGCTACGTAAGATCGCTTGGGCGGTCGCTTCGGGTGACCCTCTCCCCGAGGAGATCACTCCCGAGCTCATACACGAGTACCTCGGTAAGACTATCTATTCGCGTGACCGCTATCAGGGCAACGAGTATCCAGGTGTCGTCATTGGTCTCGCTTGGACTAGTGTAGGTGGTGAGATCCTCTTTATCGAGAGTAGTCTACAGCCAGGACAGAACGGCAAGCTGATCCTGACCGGTAGCCTAGGTGACGTGATGAAGGAATCTGCGACCATCGCACTTAGCTACATCCGTGCCCACGCTGAGCAGCTCGGCATTGACCTCGAGCAGCTCAAGGACAGAGAGATCCATATCCACGTGCCCGAGGGAGCTATCCCCAAGGATGGCCCCAGCGCAGGGATCACGATGGTTACCTCCCTTGTGTCGGCTATCACCCGACGCAAGGTACGCCCCCACCTAGCCATGACGGGTGAGATCACCCTGCGTGGAAAGGTCCTCCCCGTAGGCGGTATCAAGGAGAAGATCCTAGCCGCTAAACGCTCCGGGATCACCGACATCATCCTCTGCCGTGAGAATGAGAAGGATATCCTAGAGATCAACGAGAGGTACCTAGATGGTCTCACCTTCCACTACGTAGATGAGATCAGCGAAGTCCTCTCCTTCGCCCTACTCGACGAACGGGTAGGCGAGCCTAACAAATAGAAAAACACTACTCATGTCAGAGCAAGAGCTACGCACTGAGAGCGAATGCCGCGCCGTACTGGAGCTATGTCGAAGCCTCTTCGAGATGAAGCTCCACGACTACGGTGCGGCGTGGCGCATCCTACGCCCAGAGTCGCTCACAGATCAGATCTACATCAAGGCCGAACGTATACGCAGCATCCAGACCCGAGGTGAAGCACACATTCAGGAAGGGATAGACGCCGAGTTCGTCGGCATCGTCAACTATGGCATCATCGGGATGATCCAGCTAGAACTGGGGGCGGTTAGCCGTCCCGACCTCAATGCTGCTCAGGCATTGTCCTTCTATGATCGCTTCGCAGAGGCTACGCTCCAGCTCCTGCTAGCTAAGAACCACGACTACGGGGAGGCTTGGCGCAATATGCGGCTCTCCTCTATGGTCGATCTTATCCTCTCCAAGGTCTACCGCACCAAGCAAATCGAAGATCATAAGGGTGAAACCTTCGTCTCCGAAGGCATTGATGCGAACTACAAGGACATGGTGAACTACGCCCTCTTCTGCCTCGTCAAGCTCTCGGAGAACTAACGTGATCAGCCTACGACTCATCGCTGCAGAGACAGCCCGTGTCCTCACGGGAGTTGTCCTCATTGTCTCAGGCTTGCTCAAGGCTATTGACCCCGTAGGCTCTGCGCTGAAGATCGGGGAATACCTTGCGCCGATCCTGGATGAGCGCTGGGCATGGAGTGGGATGATCTCCCTCACGCTCTCCTTTGTACTCTGTGCAGGGGAGTTCTTACTTGGAGCCTTCCTGCTGATGGGGATCTATCGGAAGCTCTCGGCACGCCTTTCTGTAGCTTTCTTCGCAGGGATGACATTCATCTCCCTGTATTCGCTCTTTGCCGATCCGGTGAGCGACTGCGGATGCTTCGGGGATGCGATCCACCTGACGCACTTTGAGACCTTACTGAAGAACATTGTCCTCCTTCCCCTATCTTACCTTGTCCTGCGTGATGCACGTTCGTTGAGACATCTCTTCTCGAGGCGGGAGCGCTGGCTTGTCGCTGTGCTTGCTGTCGTGGGGATCGTGGTCTTCATGGTGCAGAACTACCGCCACTTGCCCCTCGTGGACTTCCGCCCCTATCGTGTGGGGACGGATCTAAGGGCGGAGATGGCAAGGGAAGACTCTACCCTGCAGGCAGGTTTGCTTGCTACTACCCGCTACATCTACGAGCGAGGGGGGCAGGAGCAAGCCTTCACCCCCGAGGCTATTCCTGATTCTTCTTGGCGCTTCGTTAAGGTGCAAGAGGATGCCACGCTCGCCAAATACAAGGCGAAGTATGACTTCACTCCTATGGATAGCCTGGGCAACCCCTTCGCCGAAGAGCTCCTCGCAGACCCAGGGGTGACGCTACTACTTCTTGCTCCGCACTGGAATCGTGCTAGTGAGGGAAGTATCGACGAGATCAGCGAACTCTATACGCAGAGTCTGTCGATGGGGTATCGCTTCTACGGCTTGACCGCTTCCTCAGCCCAAGAGATCGCTGACTGGCGATACCTCACCGGAGCAAGCTACCCAATGCTGCTGATGGATGCCACGCCCATCCGTACGATGATACGAGCCTACCCTGGGCTGGTCGTCCTGCGTGGGGGCAAGATCATTGACAAGCGATCCTTCACGGACTTCCCCACGGTGGAGGAGGTCTCACGCTACCTGCACCACCTTAGAGAGCCCAACTATATCGCCCCCGCTCCTTCGCTGGCATGTACCTATCTCTTGCTGGCATGGGGGGCACTCCTTATCCTCGGCTTCCTTCGCTTCTGGGCGAGGAAGCTTCACCTGACGCTCTACCTCAAGAAACGTATACATTATCCATATAAACGAAAAAGATCAATGAGAAAGAACATTGTCGCTGGCAACTGGAAGATGAACAAGACCCTTCAGGAGGGTACTGCCTTCATTAGCGAGCTAAAGTCTGCGCTCTCTGTGAAGACCCTGCACTGCGATGTTATCATCGGTGCGCCCTTCATTCACCTAGCAACGGTAGCAAGCCTTGCCGAAGGAAGCCCCATCGGTATCGCTGCTGAGAACTGCGCAGATAAGGCAGAGGGTGCTTACACGGGTGAGGTCTCTGCCGCTATGGTTGCCTCTACGGGTGCTCGCTATGTGATCCTAGGTCACTCCGAACGTAGAGCTTACTACGGCGAAGACAATGCCATCCTAACCGAGAAGGTGCGCCTAGCACTTGCCAACGGACTTACCCCTATCTTCTGCATCGGCGAAGTGAAGGAAGAGCGTGAGGCTGGCAAGCACTTCCAGGTCGTAGAAGAACAGCTAGCTGGTACGGTCTTCTCCCTGTCACCCGAAGACTTCAGCAAGGTAATCCTCGCCTACGAACCTGTGTGGGCCATCGGTACCGGTCTTACGGCTTCCTCTGCTCAAGCTCAGGAAATCCATGCCCATATCCGCCAACTCATCGTCAAGAAGTATGGCGAAACAATCGCTGACGACTGTACGATCCTCTATGGTGGGAGCTGCAACGCTAGCAACGCCGAAGAACTCTTCGCTCAGCCTGACGTAGATGGCGGTCTAATCGGTGGTGCTTCCCTTAGCGTAGAGAAGTTCCTTCCTATCATCGAAGCCTTCCACTAATCTAGGACACGAGCCTCGGGGCTCTTCCCTTACTATTCCGAAGGGGGCTACACAATCTGCACGGCAGATCGTGTAGCCCCCTTCTTTTTGGCCCAATTCTTCTCCTCCTAGCCTTTGCCTGATACCCGCTTTTAGTCGAGGGGAATACCCCATTGGAGGTTATGGGCAAACCCCTCAAGAGGTAGCAGGGAAAGCTCTTTGAAGGTTACGGGGCTACCTCGGCTGGGGTTATGGTACCACCTTGGCAGGAGGTGCTGTCTTGCTTTGGGAGTAGAGGTGTGTAGCCTTGGGCTGAGGGCTGGTGGTGTCCTAGAGGTGCGTATGGGGCCGCCTTCGGAAGGGGGGAGAGCTAACCTCGGGAGGGGTGGCGAGGGGGACAATCCCAAGCCTTCGGAGGGGAGGAAGGGGGAACATTAACTCTACTTAAAGTATCTTTGCACTTACAGACGTAAATAAGATAAGTGATGAAGCGACTCTATAGACACCTCTTATTCCTTTCACTTTTGCTCGTGATCGGGATACAAGTTGCCTCGGCACAGGCGACCCCTGCCAAGCAGACCTCTCGGAACATCCTCGAGGCACTCGAGACCACAGCCCCCGGCGAAGGGGTGGTCACTATCAACCAAGCCCCCGAGCTACGCAGGCTCGTAGGTGCTCCCAATTCGGGCGCAGTCCTCGGTCGTGAGGGCAACTATACCCTGCTCATGGGCTATCGGGTGCAAATGTTCAACAGCAACCGTTCTGGTGCCAAGGCCGAAGCCTATGCACGTGCCGAGAAGCTGCGTCAGATAGCTCCCTCAATGAGCAGCTACATCACCTATAAGGCTCCCTTCTGGCGTCTAGCCGTAGGCAACTTTGCCACACGGGAGGAAGCCACACAAGCCCGAGCACGCCTTGTCTCCATCCTCCCCTCTTGGGCACGCGAATCCTATGTCGTGCGAGACAAGGTGCGTATCCTCAATTATACAGAACCCAATACCTCGGAAGACTAACCTACCTCTCAATGACAAAAGACGAAGAGCTCCAGTACCATTACTCCAAGATCCTATCCCTACTAGGTGAAGACCCCCAGCGCGAAGGCCTCATAAAGACCCCCGAGCGTGTGGGGAAGGCTATGCGCTTCCTCACCCAGGGCATGACCCAGTCTCCCCATGAGATCCTCCGATCGGCTATGTTCAAGGAAGACTACCGGCAGATGGTCATCGTCAAGGATATTGACTTCTATTCCCTCTGTGAGCACCACATGCTCCCCTTCTTCGGGAAGGTGCACATCGGCTACATCCCCAACGGTTATATCACGGGTCTATCTAAGCTCCCACGTGTCGTGGAGGTCTTCGCCCGTCGCCTGCAGGTACAGGAGCGTCTGACGATGCAGATCAAGGAGTGTATCCAGGAGGCTCTTAATCCTCTTGGGGTAATCGTTGTCATCGAAGCCCAGCACATGTGTATGCAGATGCGTGGGGTGGAGAAGCAGAACTCCCTGACGACGACCAGCGACTTTACTGGTGCCTTCCGTGAGGCGAAGACCCGTGAGGAGTTCATGCAGCTCATCACCCATGGTCGTTAGGAGAGGGACACCGACCCTCTCTTGGACAGATCACTATTTATACCTCTAATATGAACCCATCCAAACACTTTTCATCCGTAGTCACCTCCCTGCGTTTCCCTCTGATACTGCTGGTGATACTGATCCACACGCAGCCTGTCCCCCCCGAGAGCCTTGGGAGTGATCATAGCCTCTATGTGTATGTAGCTACTCTTATTAAGGAGGTCTTTACACGTATGGCAGTGCCTGCCTTCTTCGTCTTCTCGGGCTACTATGCCTTCAAGGGGAAGAACCTAGAGCAGACCTCGACCTACCTCTCCGAGACCAAGAAGCGAGTATGGACGCTCATCGTCCCTTATCTAATATGGAACCTCATCTTCATTCCTATCTCCATAGCGAGAGAGTCTCTGGCGTCCTATGTAGGACTTCCTAGGACAGAGTCCTTCGACTTTGAGTGGGCTAAGCTCCTTGACTACCTTTGGTTCGCTCCGATCAACTACCCTCTTTGGTTCGTACGAGACCTTATCGTCCTGACCTTCATCTCGCCCGTTATCCACTTTGTACTTAGGGTGACACGGGGATACTTCGTGCCCCTGCTCTTCCTACTCTGTGTCTTCGTCCTAGACCCCTTCCGTATCATTGGTGCCGAGCCTAGGTCGCTACTCTTCTATTCGATAGGAGCACTCTTTGCCATGAAGGGGTGGGATCCGATAGCCAAGCTCAGGCCGCTAGCTATCCCGAGCTTCGCTGTCTGGGCTGTCGGGACGTTCGTCTTACCTTGCCTCTTTACGAAGAGCTACTACCACATGCTGGAGCTTCCCTACCTAACCTGCTCAATCGTGGCTTGGATACTGATGTTTGCGACACTAGTGGAACGAGCTCCGAAGGTTACCGCATGGCTTGAGGGAATGAACAAGTACGTCTTCTTCATATATGCGGCTCATGCGATCCTGATTATTGGGTTTGCACGCTCCCTCGTCGGGCGTGTTGCCTTCCTCTCGGGGACGGATATAGGTATGATCCTCTCCTACTTCATCGTCGCAGGTATTACACTCGTCACCGTGCTCATCGCCTACTGGGTGCTGGCGCGCATTGCCCCTAAGATCCTCTCCATCCTCTGCGGTGGACGAGCTTCGTAGCCTAAGGGTAGACCTCCCGAGGCATTCTCCTACGGCGTCAGTCCTAGCCTCAAGGTTGCGCAGGCTACGACTGTCCCTCACGATATACCGACCTCTCCCCACAACCCCTAATATGGGGGTGGGGAGAGGTCGTCGAAGCACCTTCGGATCGGGAGGTGAAGACCTCGGGGTATTCGCTAGCACGTAGGAGAGTTGTATATTTGTAGGGGACAAGTAATCCCAATAGATCAATGAAGCAAAACTTAACCTATAAAGAAGCTGTCACCCGACTAGAGACGATCGTACGTCATATCGAGCAGGATAGCCCAGACGTGGATGAGCTTACTAAGCTCGTCGCTGAAGCGGTAGAACTGACAAAGTTCTGCCGGAGCAAGCTCACCCATGCCGACCAACAGCTCACTACCATGATGGCGCATCTGTCAGAAGATCCAGCTGCGCAGAGTGCCGAAGGCCCTTCACCTGAGCAGTAAAAGGCAACACAAATCTCATCAGCCCTATGGCAACGACGACACCCCAACATCCCACCATGCTCCCCCGCTATGCTGTCATCGTCGCAGGGGGCAGGGGCGAGCGGATGCAGAGCGATATCCCCAAGCAGTTCCTCCCCATAGGTGGGCGACCTGTGCTTATGCACACCCTAGAGCGTTTCTATGGTCTTGTGGAGCGGATCGTCCTAGTCCTACCCCGTGACCAAATCTCACAGTGGGCTAGGCTATGCGGGGAGCATGACTTCACCCTCCCTCATACTCTTGCCCTAGGCGGTGCGACACGCTTTGAGTCGGTACGCAGTGGACTCGCCAGCCTGCCTGCTAGTGGCCTCGTGGCTATCCATGATGGTGTCCGACCCTTTGCTTCCCGTTCGCTCATCGAGGCTTGCTTCACCACGGCTGAGGTAAGTGGTGCTGCTCTGCCCGTGATCCCTATCTCGAATAGTCTGCGTCGGCGCTCCTCCGAGACCGAGAGTGTTGCTATCGACCGCTCTAGCTACGTCGCCGTACAGACACCGCAGACCTTCCGCCTAGATCGGATACGAGCTGCCTACGAGACCCCCTATTCCCCTTCCTTCACTGATGATGCCTCCGTCTACGAGGCTGCCGAGAAGGGGGCAGTGAGCCTCGTGCGAGGAGAGGTAACCAACATCAAGCTCACCACTAGCCTTGACCTCAAGCTCGCAGAGTTACTCCTGCAGAGCCCCCCTTCGCCTTAGCACCCGCATGGACATCTTCCAGACTCCTCTGACGTACCTCCCGGGGATTGGCCCGAAGCGAGCCACGGTACTCGCCGAGGAGCTGGATCTGTACACCTACCTTGACCTCCTACATTACTTCCCGACCCGATATGTGGATCGCTCCCGAGTCTATACCATTAGAGAGCTACGGGGGGAGATGCCCAGCATCCAGCTACGTGGCTATATCAGGGACTACAAGGAAGTAGGCGAAGGGCGAAAGAAGCGACTCGTAGCGTATTTCTCCGATGGTACGGGGACAATCGAGCTCGTTTGGTTTCGGTCACTGGCTACAATCCAGCGTCTCTACCCCGTAGGACAGACTTATCTCATCTTTGGCAAACCCGTATTCTTCAATGGTTCGTACAGTATCAACCACCCCGAGGTGGACGAGGAGAGTCGTGAGCAGGCTGTCAGCGGAGGTCTTATGCCGATCTACCCGCTCACCGAGAAGGTCAAGCGTATAGGCATCGCTAACCGACAGATGCGACAGCTCCTCTACATCCTATTGGAGGCTTGTCGTAGCCAGATCCGAGAGACCCTCCCCGAACATATCATACAGCGAGCTCAGCTCATCCCGTATAGTACGGCGATCCAGCAGATACACTTCCCCGAGGGCAATACGGAGCTCGAGGCAGCACGACGCCGTCTGAAGTTTGACGAACTCTTCTTCATCCAGCTACGTCTCCTCGGGATGAAGAACGAGCGGAAGGCAACGTCGCCAGGCTTCCCTCTGCCCCGTGTCGGCGAAGCCTTCCGTGGGCTATACAGCTCCCTACCCTTTGACCTAACAGGGGCGCAGAAGCGGGTGATCCGTGAGATACAGACCGACGTCGTCAGTGGCCGGCAGATGAATAGACTGGTGCAGGGGGATGTGGGCAGTGGTAAGACCCTTGTGGCACTCTTCGCTATGCTCCTTGCCCTAGATAATGGCTATCAGGCCTGCATGATGGCTCCGACGGAGATCCTTGCACGCCAGCACTTCCTCTCCCTCACGGAGCTCCTCGCCCCACTGGATATAGAGGTGGGGCTACTCCTAGGCAGTACGAAGAAGCGGGAGCGCACCAAGCTACACGAGGGACTCCGTGATGGCTCCCTTCGGATCATCGTCGGTACGCATGCCTTGCTAGAGCCTGTGGTGCAGTTCCACCGCCTAGGGCTCGCTGTGATCGACGAACAGCATCGCTTCGGGGTCGTCCAACGCTCAGGCTTGTGGACGAAGAACGAGTCCCAGCACCCACATATCCTCATCATGAGCGCCACGCCTATCCCACGGACGCTGGCGATGACGCTCTACGGAGACCTCGACATATCCGTCATCGACGAGCTCCCCCCAGGGCGCAAACCTATCCAGACGTACCATCAGCCCGAGAGCCATATCTTCGAGGTCTATGCCTTCCTCGAGCGACAGATAGCAGAGGGTCGGCAGGCCTACGTCGTCTTCCCCATGATCGAGGAGAACGAACGGGAGGAGATACGAGCCCTAGAGGAAGGGCTTGTGCGCTACCGAGAGCGTTTCCCCGAGTACACGATCGTGATGGTGCACGGCAAGATGAAGCCTGAGAAGAAGGACGAGGAGATGCGCCGCTTTGCCTCGGGCGAGGCGGAGATTATGCTCGCTACGACAGTTATTGAGGTTGGGGTAAATGTCCCCAATGCCTCCGTCATGGTCATCGAAGGGGCTAATCGCTTCGGACTCTCACAGCTACACCAGCTCCGAGGACGAGTAGGGCGAGGGGCTAGCCAGAGCTACTGCATCCTCCTCACGGGCAACGAACTCGGTGAGGATGCTAAGCGACGGATAGCGATCATGGTCGAGACCAACGACGGCTTCGAGATCGCCGAGGAAGATATGCGTCTGAGGGGCTTTGGGGAGATCGATGGTACACGTCAGAGCGGGCAGCAACTGAGCCTGCGTATCGCCAACCCCGCCCTAGATGGAGCGATGGTGCAGTACACCCGAGACCTCGCCGAAGAGATCCTCGCCGAAGATCCCCCCCTTACCCTAGCGAAGAACGAGCCCCTACGTCAGCGTCTCGACGCCCTCTACCACGAGCGTCCTAGCTGGAGCCAAATATCCTGAGGCGGGAGGAGGGCAGAGCAAGCTGACGCCCCTTTCTTCCCTAAAACATCGCCTAATACAACGACCGCCGATAGCGTATCATACGCTATCGGCGGTCGTTGTATCTGGCTAGTCTTGATCCTTGTCCTTGCCTTCGCTGCCGAAGGTCTGTAGGTGGACGAAGCGGCGGGGGCGGGTACGCTCTCGGCCTTCTTCGTCTCGGTACTTGAAGCGGTCGTTTGGCCACAGCCCCGCACGTTCTTCACGAGGCTTGCCCTCGGGGCGAGGCGAGGAGGTGCGCTTGGGGCGTCTGTGCTCATCTCGTGGAGCAAAGGTGCGCTCCTTACCCCCTTCTTGCTTGCGTTCCCTCGCTCCTTCGTCTGCGAAGTCATAGCGTCTCTTGGGGCGATCCTCTCGGTCACGACGGGGACGATCGTCACGATCTCTGCGAGGACGCTCCTCCCAGTCCCTACGAGGGCGGTCGGAGGCGGATCGGCGGGGGCGGTCACTACGTTCTCCCCCAGGACGTGCACTACCCTCTCCCCTAGGGCGGTCGCTACGCTCGCCCCTAGGACGCTCGGGGCGGAAGGCTCGGTCTCGCTCCCGATCCCTGCGCTTGAAGTCATCCCGCTTGCCTGCGAAGAGTTCGTAGGCTCGTAGCTCACACTCCAGAGCCCCGTTGAGGAGCTTGTGGCGAGCACTATGTCGCAGGCCAATATGGTCGAAGTGCTCGGGGCGGTAAGCCAAGATCCAAGCCGTAGAGCCTGCATAGTTGTGCTTCAGTCGCTCCCCGATCATGCTGTAGAGCTCCTCGGCATCACGCATCCGAAGGCGCTCGCCATAGGGCGGGTTCGTGACGATGAGTGCGGGGGCTTCGGGAGCAGGGCACTGCTGCATCGAGCGGTGCAGGATGGTAATATCGTCCGTGAGACCTGCTGCACGGACGTTGTGACGTGCTATCTGGACGGCCTCCATAGAGCTGTCGGAGCCGTAGATATGGTGTGCGAAGGTGCGTTCAGCTGTGTGGTCGGCCTTGATTTGCTCGAAGAGCTCGGCATCGTAGTCTCTCCACCGCTGGAAGGCGAAGCCCCGCTTGCGGAAGGAGCCTGGAGCGATCCCACGAGCGATCAGTGCAGCCTCCACTAGGAGTGTCCCCGAGCCACACATAGGGTCGATGAAGTCTGTCTTCCCGCTCCAGCCTGCCATCAGCAGGATACCAGCGGCGAGGACTTCGCTCATCGGAGCCTCGGTCTGTGCCATGCGCCAGCCACGCTTGTGCAGGCTCTCGCCCGAGCTGTCGAGGGCTAGGGTTACCTCCTCATGCGAGATGTGGATGTGGAAGAGTAGGTCGGGATTGTCTAGACGCACCGTGGGTCTCGTGCCGTACTTCTCACGGAAGTAGTCCGCTAGAGCGTCCTTGGCTCGGTAGCCAGCGTACTTGCTGTGGGTGAACGTCTCCGAATAGACAACGGTATCGAAGGCGAAGGTATCGGTAGGGCGCATCCATTGTCCCCAGTCGAGCCTGCGTAGCTCCTCGTACAGCTCATCAGGTGATGAAGCGTGAAAGGAGGCTATGGGGCGAAGGATACGCAGAGCCGTACGCAGGTGGTAGTTTGCCTTGTAGAGCATCTCCTTGCTACCTGCGAAGGAGACCATTCGGCGTCCCTCCTCGATGTCGGTCGCACCCAGCGTCTCTAGTTCCTTGGCAAGGACGGGCTCCAGTGACAGGAGCGTCTTTGCGATCAATCTATAATTTTCTTCCATTTTGTCTATCCATTCTCTCCACTCACGAGGGAGAGGTGATTACTTGACTTGGTAGAGGGGCTTGAACCCAGCACCTCTGGCTCTATTTGTCCTCCAAAGGTACGACAGCTCTCACAAACAAGCCTTCGCCAGTGGATACAAACGATGAGAGGTCTGACGTAGTGGCTACATCAGACCTCTCTTGTGTATCGTCGGGATACCAGGATTCGAACCTGGGACCCCCTGCTCCCAAAGCAGGTGCGCTA
>NZ_CAJZFJ010000039.1 GCF_915070105.1 uncultured Porphyromonas sp. | reverse complement strand
TCCTTTCTGGAGTTCTGAAAATGGGCTTTAGTATAGTTAGTGTAGTATGTACGTATGCGATGAGTTAGGCTTTATCCCGCGAGCGAATGCTACTCGCTTCTGCTGTCATATCAATATTCTCGTTAATTATTAGTCCTAAGACAGTCCTATAGCTCAGTTGGTTAGAGCGCTACACTGATAATGTAGAGGTCGGCAGTTCAAATCTGCCTGGGACTACTTAAGTGACTTATCTTGGGGGATTAGCTCAGCTGGCTAGAGCACCTGCTTTGCACGCAGGGGGTCAACGGTTCGAATCCGTTATTCTCCACTTCCTATTGACCTCTCGGGGTCAGTAAATTACTAATACGATATCAGCGAGCAGGGTCTTCCTTGCTCGCTGATTTTTTTATACCTCCCCCAATGTCTTCTATGCCGTTATGGCATCTCTAGCCTGACTTAGCTCTTCGGGTGCTCCGCTCTCTTGCTATGAGACTACTACCTTGTATACCTCACCTACACTGTATCCCTATCCTTTGCTCTCTGTAGGCCTTTCTCGTCCTATCGTAGCTCTTCGCAGGAGGAACTGCTCCTATAGGGACTAGAGGAGGCTGTATCGCTACTCTGTAGACCTTTCCCCTAGAGTTATGCATTTGTGTCATAAGGAGGGGAAAGGAGAGGATGGTGTGACAAACTATTAAACTTTGGCACATTCTTTGTCTCCTATAGAGTATAAGTGTAGTAAAACTATATACACTAGGTGCTGTGAGGTACGTTATACTGGCGTGACTGCTCGTGAGGCTAGACCTTACCCCTCTCAGCAAGATGATAAACAGGACATATAATCTCGTATTGTAATGAGCAAAGTATGGAAGAATGTCGCAGCTACACTAGGACTAGTAGCTGTGAGTGTCGTGGCATCCGCTACGACGGTGCATGTGATAGCGAATGGTAAGCCCTCGGGGAGGGCTTCCTCGGAGATAACGGGTACGGAGGCTACAATCTCTGCGGAGGAATATGGCTTTCAGAATGCAGCCCTCTCGCTGGGACAGCGTCCACTAGGATCAGCTCCAGATCTGACTCCTGCTGCTGAGGCTTCGGTCAAGGCGGTAGTGCATATCAAGGTGCAGAAGGAGCAGCGTGTGGAGCAACAGCAGATGATGGATCCCTTTGAGTTCTTCTTCGGTGGAGACCCTCGCAATAATAGCCGTCGCAGTCAGCCCGTCGTGGGCTATGGCTCAGGTGTGATCATCAGCAACGATGGCTACATCATGACGAATAACCACGTGGTAGATGGAGGGGATGAGATCAAGGTCACACTGAATGATAACCGCACCTTCACGGCCAAGCTTGTTGGTGCCGACGCAGGCTCTGATATTGCCCTACTGAAGATCGAGGGGAAGGACTTCCCTACGATCCCCTTCGGCAACTCGGATAACCTTCGCCTCGGGGAGTGGGTGCTGGCCGTGGGTAACCCCTTTAACCTCACCAGCACCGTCACGGCAGGGATCGTGAGTGCGAAGTCCCGCTCTACGGCTTCTGCTGGTGACCAGCTGGAGGTAAGTGCCTTCATCCAGACCGATGCAGCGGTCAATCCCGGTAATAGTGGCGGTGCTCTGGTCAATGCTGCTGGGGAGCTCGTCGGGATCAACACGATGATCTATTCGCAGACGGGCAACTATGCCGGCTACTCGTTCGCCGTGCCCATCAATATCGCTGCCAAGGTCGTCTCCGACATCAAGAAGTATGGTACCGTACAGCGTGGTGTCCTCGGTGTCGTAGGGAGCGAAGTAACCTCAGAATTGGTGCAGAAGGAAGGGCTCAAGGTCAATGAAGGCTTCTACGTCGCTGACTTTGCAGAGATCAGTGCTGCCCTCGCTGCTGGTATTGAGAAGGGGGATGTGATCACGGCGATCGCTGGGCACAAGGTCTCGAGCTTTGGGCAGCTGCAGGAGCAGCTCTCTCGCTTCCGTCCCGGGGATAAGATCGATGTGCAGGTGAACCGCAAGGGGGCTGAGAAGACCTTCAAGGTAACGCTTCGCAACATGGAGGGAGGCTCCTCCATCCTCAAGCAGCAGTCCTCTTCGGTGGATGCACGACTCGGGGCTACGCTTCGCCCCCTAGAGGCTGGTGCTCGCCGTTCCTATGGGCTATCCTATGGCCTCGTCGTCGAGTCTCTTCGCTCAGGAGCACTGAAGAATGCAGGGATACGCGAGGGCTTCATCCTCCTCACGGCTAACGACAATCCCCTACGTAGTGTCGCTGACCTCAACAAGTCCATCTCCCCCGTCAAGGGCAAGACGACAGGCCGTCGCTCGGGCTCGATCCTGATCCTACGAGGCTTCTATCCTCAGTCGGGTGATGTCGTCACCTACACGGTAGAGCTCTAGACCTACGAACCATAATAGAGCATAGCCCTCGGAGAGCAGTCTCCGAGGGCTATGTCGTGAAAAATACGGGCGTTATTTAGGGCATTTAGTCTGAATTTACTAGCTTTGTAGTAACTAGAGGCCTATTTCAAAGTAAAGGTGATGGTATATCCAAGCAGAGAATCAGACATTATACTTGCCAAAGCTCTTATAGAGATGGCGGGGAAAATGTCGATTGAGATGAATATGACCAAGGTACAGAAGCTTTTGTACATTGCTTATGGGGCTATGCTTGCTCGCGAGGGGAAAAAACTCTTGAAAGGAAGACCTCATGCATGGCCCTATGGGCCTGTATTTCCTCTAATTAGAGAAGCTCTGATGGATGAGGATTTTACAAAAATAGCTGGCGGTACATATAGTGAAGAGCTTGACGATGATGTAAAGTCGTTGTTCGAGGCCGTATTAAAAACGTTTGGAGGTTATTCTGCAACATCACTTAGTGAGTGGTCTCATAGAGAAGGATCTCCATGGTGGAAAGTAGTAGAAAGGGATGGGAGAACATGGAACACTGTAATCCCGGATGAATATATAGTGCCATACTTTGTGAAATCAGTCCTAAAACCCTCAGATGCAACAAACAAGTAAAGAGAGCACTTGGGGGGATAGCCTTAACGAAGATGCTATCCAAGGAGGGGCTCAAGGGGGTACCCCCGATCCCGATCGTAAACCGCTAGAGAATGACCGCTATAAGCAAGATACCAAATGGAGAGACCGTCTTGCTTGGTGGGTTATAGGAGTGACATCTAGTTGGATGTTAATCATACTCCTTATTTTGGTAATCAAAGGATTTTGTAGCACATTCGACTTAGAGAAGGAAGTTCTGATAACCTTGCTTGCAACCACAACGGCAAACGTTCTAGGTCTACCCTTGATTGTTTTAAGGGGAATTTTCTCTGAGGGGAAACACCACTAAAGAGAATCCTTCCCGTCCCGCTTAGCTCCTCTTGCGGTAGGAGAGGAGGGCTAGGGAGCAGGAGGCTAGGGCATAGACGGCGAGTGCGCCGAGCTGTGGGAGTAGATCCATGAGCCCACTACCCTTGAGGTAAATACTTCGCATCGCTTGGACGAAGTAGCGTAGGGGATTGAGGTAGGTCAGCATCTGTGCCCACTGGGGCATACTCGTGATGGGGGTGAAGAGCCCACTCATTAGGAAGAAGAGCATCATGAAGAAGTACATGACGAACATCGCCTGCTGCATCGTCCCTGCAATATTCGACACACAGATCCCCAGCCCCGACATCACCAGCAGGTAGAGCAGAGTGAAGGCGAGTATATTGGCGATCCCTCCAGCTGGGGTAAGTCCGAAGAGTGTTGCTGCTAAGCCCATAGCCAGCATGAGGACGAAGAGCCCGAGTGTCCAGTAGGGGATGAGCTTGCTGAGGATAAGCGTCCAGGGACGAACGGGACTAACATTCATCTGCTCGATCGTCCCCGTCTCCTTTTCCCCGACGATATTTAGGGCGGGGAGGAAGCCTGTGAGCATCGTCAGAAGCATCACCATCAAGCCCGGCACCATAAAGGCTTTATAGTCCAGATGGGGATTGAACTGGTATTGGCTCTGCAGGGTGAAGGTCGGGAGGGCAGTATAGCTACCTCGCTCTGCGCTTCCTACACCTGCCTGCCTCAGCTCGGAGGCATAGTCATGCAGCACGCTGGAGAGATAGGTAGAGCCAAGGATACCACGGGTGCCATTGACGGCATTGGTTGCCAATAGGACTTGGCTCCCCTCACCTTGTACGATTGCTTTCTCCAGGTCACGTGGGAGCTCTAGTATGATGTCGGTCTCCCCTGCCTCCACCCCCTGTAGTGCCTCTTGGTAGCCCTTCGGTAGGGCGACGAGCTGGAAGTAGCCCGAGCCTTTGATCTTCTCGATGAGCCTTCGGCTGGTCGTGCTGTGGTCGTTGTCTAGGACGGCCACACGCACCTCCTTGACCTCTTGGTTGGCAGCGAAGGGCAAGACTCCGAGCATCATGAAGGGCATGAAGAGGATGACACGTGGGAGGAAGCGATGACGCAGGATCTGCTTGAACTCCTTCTCCAATAGATAGCGTAGCATGGTGCTTTATTCTAGTCGGGTCTTAAACTTGTATAGGCTCACGAGGATGAGGACACTCGCCATCAGTGTGAGGGCAAGGATCTCCGTCTCGACATGCACGAGGCCTGCCCCTTGGATCATGATCTTGCGCATAGCAGCGATGTACCAGCGTGCAGGCATGAGTGTCGATACCCACTGTAGGACGACGGGCATGCTCTCGATAGGGAACATCAGCCCCGAGAAGATCATCGTCGGAGCCATCAGCGCCATCCCCGAGGAGAGCATGGCAGCGACCTGACTCTCTACGAGGGTGGAGATCATGAGCCCTAGGGATAGGGCAAGGAGGATATAGAGCATCGATACCCCGAAGAGTAGGAAGAGACTCCCCTCGATAGGTACGTCGAGGACGAAGGCTGAGAGGAGCAAGATGCTGATGAGATCCACCAACGAGAGGGCGAAGTAGGGTACAGCCTTGGCTAGGATGATGTAGAGGGGGCGTATAGGAGAGGCCAGCAAGACCTCCATGGTGCCCATCTCTCGCTCTCGTACAATAGCGATAGCCGTCATCATCGCACAGATGAGCGTGAGGATGATACCCATCACCCCCGGGACGAAGTGGTAGGCACTCTTCGCCTGAGGATTGTAGAGCATACGGGTCTCAGCTTGGATGAGTACGGGTGCTCGGTGCTCCTTGAGTAGACGCTCTTGGTAGGAGGAGAGGACGGCAGTGGCATAGCCGATGATGGTACGTGCTTGGTTAGGGTCTGAGCCGTCAGCGATGAGCTGGATCTTAGCTTCTCCCGTCTGATGTAGGTCACTATCAAACTCAGGGGAGAAGGCAATGGCGAGCCGTATCGCTCCGCCACGGAAGAGGCTATCCACTTCGCTCGGACTCCCTACCTCATGAGTCACGACGAAGTAGGGGCTGGCATCTAGCTGGGCTATGATCTCTCGCTCGGTCTGCCCCGAGGGGCGATAGACGGCGACGGGCGTACTACGCACCTCGGTGGTGATGGCGAACCCAAAGAGCAAGATCTGCGCTATGGGGATCCCCAGCAGGATGAGGAGCGTCCAGCGGTCTCGGGCGATGTGCTTGAACTCCTTGAGGACGAAGGCTAGGAACTGCTTCATTGTCTTGTCTGATTAGGGTCTGGGTAGGGCTCTTAGCTGTCTGAGCGAGTAGCTCCACGGGCTAAGCGCTGGAATACCTCTTCCATAGAGCTGACTCCATAGGTCTCTCTGAGTGCGCTTGGGCTATCTAGGGCATCAATACGCCCATCGACCATGATAGATACCCGATCGCAGTACTCTGCCTCATCCATATAGTGCGTGGTGACGAAGACCGTGATCCCTCTCTGACTAGCAGCGTAGATGAGCTCCCAAAACTGCCTTCGGGTCACGGGATCGACACCGCCCGTAGGTTCATCGAGGAAGACGACCTCGGGCTCATGAAAGACTGCTACGGAGAAGGCGAGCTTCTGCCTCCAGCCTAGAGGTAGGTCTCGTACGAGGGTGTCTCGTCTAGCCTCGAAGCTAAGACTCGTGAGGAGCTGCTCTGTCCGCTCACGTATGAGTCGCTGAGACATACCGTAGATACCCCCATAGAGGCGAAGGTTCTCCCACACACGCAGATCCTCATAGAGGGAGAAGCGCTGGCTCATATAGCCGATGTGCTTCTTCACTTGCTCGGCTTCACGGGTGATGTCGTAGCCTGCCACACGCCCTTCGCCAGAGGTCGGCTTGCTAAGCCCCGTGAGCATGCGCATAGCCGTTGTCTTGCCTGCACCATTCGCCCCGAGGAAGCCAAAGATCTCAGCCCTCTTAACCTCAAAGCTAATCCCATCGACAGCGTGGAAGTCGCCAAAGCTCTTGCGCAGATCTCGGGCTACAATTACCTCCTCGCCCATTGTTTCTCTAAGTTCGCTCATGATGCACTCGGATGTAAAGCCATGAAGCAGTCCTCTACCGAGGGGCTGATCTGCTCTATAGATACACTGGTATGCCCTGCATGATGTAGGGAGGTGCGCAGAGCCTCTACCCCTTGGCTAGCTGCACGCAGTGTGACGTGGTAGCTCTCGCCAAAGGTATAGGCGGTCTCTACCTCGGGGCTCTCTCTTAGGTCTGTGAGTAGGGGGATCATACGCTCACTACGTACAGCCCAGAGGGTGTATGGGTAGCTCGCCTTGATCCCCTCGGGGCTATCCACCTGCAGGATATGCCCAGACTGCATCAGGGCAATACGTCCACAGCGCGAGGCCTCATCCATATAGGGTGTGGAGACCATGATCGTGAGCCCCTGCTCCTGTAGCCTCTGGAGCATATCCCAGAATTCCCTACGGGATACGGGGTCTACCCCCGTCGTCGGCTCATCGAGGAAGAGTACCCGTGGGCGGTGGATCAGGGCGCACGATAGGGCGAGCTTCTGCTTCATACCCCCCGAGAGCTTGCCTGCCCGTCGTCCCTCGAAGCGCTCGATCTGCACGTAGATATCTCGGATGAGGCTATAACCCTCCGCCACGGTAGTGCCGAAGACGGAGGCAAAGAACTCGAGGTTCTCCCGTACGGTCAGATCTTGGTAGAGGGAGAATCGCCCCGGCATATACCCTAGGATGAGGCGAAGGGTTCGGTAGTCACGCACCACATCTAACCCCTCTACCCTCGCTCCTCCCGCTGTCGGCAGTAGGAGAGAGGTGAGCATGCGCAGGAGGGTGGTCTTGCCTGCACCATCGGGGCCAATGAGTCCAAAGAGTTCACCATGACCGATAGAGAGCGAGAGCGGATGCACGGCCTCTAGCTGGCCGAAGCTCTTCGCTAGCCCTTCGATCACGATGCTGGGCTCTTGGTGATCAGAAGCGTACCTCTGCATACATCCCTAGCTTAATCAGTCCATCATTGGCTACGGAGACCTTGATGGCATAGACGAGGTTGGCTCGCTCGTCACGTGTCTGTATGGTCTTTGGGGTGAACTCTGCTTTCTCGGAGATCCAGCTGATATGCCCCTTGTACAGCCTGTGCTCATCCCTGCCTGCATCGGCATAGACGGAGACCTCCTGCCCTAGTCTTAGCCGGGTCAGTTGGCTGGCATCTACGTAGGCTCTGAGGTATACCTGTCTGAGATCGACTACCCGAAAGAGTGCACGTCCTCGTACGGCTAGCTCTCCTGCCTCAGCATACTTGGCGAGTACGACGCCATCAATGGGGCTTGTGAGGACGGACTTCCTGATCTCATCCTCGATCTGCTGTACTTGTATGCTGAGGGTGGAGGCCTCATTGCTGAGTCCTTGGTTCCCCCTTCCTAAGGCTTCGGTCTGGGCAGAGAGCTGACGCTCTAGGACGGAGAGCTGTGCGGAGAGGTCATCGACCTGCTTCGTGGTGGCTGCCCCTGCACGCTGTAGCTCCGTGAAGCGGGCGAGTTCTCGTCGCTGTACGGCGATCTGCTCCCGCAGGGAGGCGATCTGCACGGGGATGTTGGAGCGTCTCCCTCCGAGGGCATGGATGGAGGAGTAGAGCTGCATCTTCCTCAGATGAAGTTGGGTGGTATCGATGAGACCTACGGGGACACCTGCCTTGAGGGTATCACCCTCCTGCAGGCGAAGGCTGAGGAGCTCGCCCGTGGCATTGGCAGAGATGGTGACCTCGGTAGCCTCGAAGGTACCTGTAGCGTCATACTGGTTGTCCCTCCCCGAGCAGGCGGTGATGGAGAGCAGTAAGCCGAGGATGGGGACTAGTGACAGAAGTCTATTCATGGGGTCGTTGTCGTTACTTGGGGATGTAGTGCGGGCTCGTGGGGCTCGTGGGGCTCGTGAGGGGAATGTCTACCCTAGGGTATCGGGTGCAAAGGGAGACACATCACCGAGGAAGGGAATGCGTGAGGGACGAAGGGTATGAAACGGGGTGGATACTATACTCCTGAGAGCCAGCGAAGGTCGTACAGGAGCTGTAGATACTGTACTTGGTGTAGGATTTTCTCCTGCTCAGCTAGACGGACTTGGGTTAGGTCACGCATGAGGTCTGCCCCCGAGAGTGTGCCATGCTCCATCTTGGCTACTGAACTGCTGTAGATACGCCGACGAAGGGCGATTAGCTCATCGTCATAGTGGAGCTGTGTCCGTACCTTCTCCAGCGCACCTGACTTATTGGCGATCTCTATCTGCTGGTTTGTGATGAAGGCTTCACGCTTGAGGTCGAGACTATGCTCCTGGGTGGAGAGTAGACGCTGATTGTTGCGGTGCGTATAGAGGCTTCCTAATGACCACGAGAGACGGGCTCCGACGATGTAGTAGGGGGAGAAGTCTCGGTCTAGGAAGTTGAGCCCAGGGCGAGCATAGCCCCCTTGGGCGAAGAGCCCGAGTGTGGGGAGTAGGGAGGCGGATAGCTCCCTGCGCCGAGCCCCTAGTGCCTGAGTCTGTCGGTCGAGTACATGGAGCTCAGGGCGAGTCTTATGCCTCTGCTCGGCTATCTCTGCTGTGGGGAATCGGAGCTTGGTGCTATCGGAGAGCGTATCTCCCATGAGAAGGCCAAGTGCCCCGAGGTAGCTACGGCGTAGGGCTAGGTACTCACTACGGGTACGCTCCGAGCGGATACGGTCAGCCTCCACAGCGTCTAGGTCGGTGGTGGTAGCGACACCGCCACGGATGAGGGTCTCTACCTTGTGCTTGGTGCGAAGAATCTCCTCATGGAAGAGGTCGTTGTAGCTCTGTTGCTCTGAGATGAGGAGCAGGGCGAAGTAGATCTCGCTCACCCTGCGTCTCAGGGCATAGAGGGAGACATCTGTCTCGGCACGGCTCACCTCGGCCTCGGAGCGGATCATGGAGCGGGCGGCGGCTGTCCTGCCCCCATCCCAGAGGAGCTGGCTGACGTCTATCGTAGCTCCATACTGGTCACGCTGTACCTCGGGGAGGGTGATCGGTAGGCCTAGGGCGGTGAAGTCCAAGGGGATCTTGGTGACCTCCGACTGATAGGAGGCCTTGGCTGTCAGGCTAAGCTGGGGGAGGTAACGCTTGCTGGCGTTGGAGAGGCTGTAGTCCTTAGTCTGCTCGATGAGGGCATATTGCCGGCTCAGGGGGTAGTGCGCCTCGGCCTGTCTCCAGCATTCCTCTAGGGTGAGCTCCTGTGCGGAGCCTGCTCGGGGGATGAGGACCAGGAGGAGGGCAAGGGCAGTAGCCTTCGTTAGGATACGTGCCATAGTGGGGCTATTGGGGTCTTAGTCGAGCTAGGACGGTGGTGATGAGTTCTGTGCAGTGAGCCTCGTAGTCAGCATCCTCGAGGGTATGACCTGTGGCTGCTCGCTTGAAGGCTGCCAGGATGAAGAAGGAGATATTCTGCGTGACCACGAGGTTGAGTAGAGCCTCGGCACGGACATCGCCTATCCGTCCTGCGCTGCGCTCCTCTCGCAGGTCTTCCTCTAGGTGGCGTAGGAATTCGCCTCTAGCTCGAGTGAGCTCCTGCGCATAGGGGGTCGCACGCTCTGGGCTGAAGAGGATCTCCTTGAGGACGAAGGGGACGAGGCGAGGGTTCTCCCTCAGGAATGAGAAGTGGGCAGAGATGAGTCTCGTGATACGCTCCTCGAAGGTCTCATCCCGACGGTCAAAGCTGAATATGTTCTGGAGCATGAGCTGTACCTTGCTCCCGAAGATCCGGGCGAAGAGGTTCTCCTTCGTACGGTAGTAGTAATGTACCAGCGCACTATTGCATCCCGCACGCTGGGCGATCTGGGCGGTCGTCGTCTGGGCGAAGCCCTGCTCGAGGAAGAGTTCCTCGGCAGCTAGGAGGATCTCCTCCTCGGTCTTTTCTTCTTTCTTCATACTCAGTCAGTGGTTAGGGGACTAGTGAAGTCTTGATTAGTCGCCTTGTTTAACTGCAAAGTTAAACTAAATAATGAATATCACTACATCGTCACTAATATGACCTCAGCATACAGGGTAAGTTGCTTGTATATAGGCGATCTCCCCTCCTGCTATCTCCTCCTCCTCCCGAGCACATATAAAAAGCATAAGCCCCCCTCTCCCGAAGTGGAAGAGGGGGGCTCATAGCTTGGGGATATCCCTAGGTCTCGCTCGCTGGGCGAGGGGAGTAGCTTACTTAGCTGCGGGGATCTCCTTGAGTACCTCTAGGAGGTGCTGCCACCAGAGGTCTACGGTCTTGATCTCGATACGCTCTGCGGGAGAGTGTACGTCACGGAGTGTTGGGCCGAAGGAGACCATATCTAGGTCTGGGTAGACCTCTAGGATCAGACCGCACTCGAGCCCAGCGTGGATAGCCTTGACAGCAGCCTCCTTGCCGAAGAGCTTGCGGTAGGCATCAGCCGAAGCCTTGAGGATCGCAGACTCGGGGTTGGGCTTCCATCCAGGGTAGGGATCACGTACGCTGACCTCAGCACCTGCTAGCTCGAAGACGCTGGAGACCATCTCAGAGGCGCTGTTGCGCAGCGAGGTGGTGGAGCTACGCTGGCTGGTCTCTACGAGGATCACACCCTCACGCTGCTTGATCGAAGCGAGGTTGTTGGAGGTCTCTACGAGGCCCTCTAGCTCGTGGCTCATGCCGAGCACACCATGTGGGCAAGCGTAGAGAGCACGCACGAGGGCATGCTTGGTCTTCTCGTCGATGACCTTGGCGGGGGTAGTGCCTTCCTCTAGGACGACACGTACGTTGGGGTCTACGGCCTTCTGCTCGTTGCGTACGTCGGCATCGATCTGCTTGACGAGTGCCTCTACCTTAGCTCTGTCGGCAGCCTTTACCCCTACGAGGGCATGAGCTTCGCGGGGGATAGCGTTGTGGAGGTTACCACCACCGATCTCGGCGAGACTCCAGCAGACGTTCTTCTCTAGGGCATAGAGACAGCGGGTGAGGATCTTATTGGCATTCCCGAGCCCGCAGTGGATCTCACCACCGGAGTGACCACCCTTGAGGCCTGATACGGCGATACGTAGCCATACGAGATCCTTAGGAGCGTCCTGAGCCTCGTACTTGAACTCTGCTAGGATACCCATACCACCGGCGCAGCCGATGAAGAGCTCGCCCTCGTCCTCGCTGTCGAGGTTGATGAGGATCTTCCCCTCTAGGAAGCCTGGCTTGAGCTCCATAGCACCTGTCATACCCGTCTCTTCGTCGATGGTGAAGAGGGCCTCTAGTGGGCCGTGGGGGATGTCATTGGAGGCGAGGATAGCTAGCTGGGCAGCACAGCCGATCCCGTTGTCTGCCCCTAGGGTCGTACCATCAGCGTGTAGCCATTCGCCATCGACGATCGTACGGATGGGGTCGTTGTCGAAGTCGTGCTGGGTACCGGCATTCTTCTCGCACACCATATCCACGTGGCTCTGTAGGATCACCTTCACACGATCCTCATAGCCGGGGGTGGCGGGCTTGCTCATGACGATGTTACCTACGTGGTCTTTCTTGTAGGAGATCCCGTGTTCCTTGGCGAACTTCTCAAGGTAAGCGATGATCTTGCCTTCCTTCTTCGAGGGGCGTGGTACTTGGGTGATTTCGTGGAAGTACTTCCAGACGATCTTGGGGTTCAGTTTGGTAATTTCCATTGTTCCTGAATGTTTATTGTGCTTGGAGGCCCTCCTGGGCACTCTCTTTTGGACGCCGTGTGAGCTCCTTCAGGGGTAGTAGGTAGAGTGTATAAAGCTCTATGTACCAAGAAAACTCGTACCTTTGTCCACAACAAATATAAAGATAAAAAGTAAGCATGCCATTATTCATCGTCTCTCTGCTCTTTGTCTCCCTAGCTGTAGTCCTACTAGCTGTGGGGGTCATCTTCAAGAAGAATGGACGCTTCCCCAATACCCACGTAGGGGGTAGCCGTGCCATGCAGCAGCGTGGGATCTCCTGTCACACCTCCCAGCATAAGGAGGCACAGCATCACCAGAGCCTCGCTGAGCGGATCGCCAGCCAAGAGGCCTAGCTCCCCGGATACAATAATACAATTCATACATTCTACTTATGACAAAGAATAGTCTCGTAAGCCTAGGGCTCGCTGCTCTGGCCTTGACTACATCGCTCTCACTCGCCTCCTGCAAGGATGGTGAGAAGAAGGCCTCTCCCACCACTGCTGCCGAGGTGCAGGCCACGGGGCTACCCGTAGCCCTCGTACGCATGGACTCGGTCTCCTCGCAGTACAAGTACGCTCAGGAGGTCAAGGCGGCTCTCGAGAAGGATGCCCTCGAGCACCAGACTCGTCTACAGAGCAAGGGGGCTGCTATACAGAAGGCTGCTGCCGACTTCGAGCGTCGTATGCGTATCAATGCCTTCGTCTCTGCTGAAGCACAGCAGGCCGAGCAGCAGAAGATTATCCGCATGCAGCAGGAGGGCGAGGCACTCAGTGCTCAGCTCACTCAGCAGCTCGGGATGAAGCAGCAGCTCATGCTCGAGGATATGATGAAGGAGATCCGTGCCAAGCTCAAGGAGTACAACAAGGATGGTCGCTACAAGCTCATCCTCACTCAGGTAGGCGACAATGTCCTCTACGCTGATGAGGCACTGGACATCACCGATGACTTCATCAAGTACCTCAACGAGCACTATACCTCCGGTAAGGCTACCGAGGTAAAGACCGACTCCACGGCTCAGGCTAAGTAGTACAATCTCTTCGCTCGCCTAGTCCTCCGTGTGGTGGCGGATCAGCCATCCAAGAGACACGGGCTAGGAGCCTAGTATCATCGCCCCCACAGAGACCTGTCGTAGCAGGCTCTGTGGGGGCGATTCTATTCTGTCCCTATATCTGATGAGACACCGAGGTGCACTCGTCATAGCGGGGGATAAGTCTCTAGGCTAAGCCCCCGATGGTGGATAGGGTGGTGGATGAAGCTGTGGAAGAAGAGGTGAATATCCCCTCTCCCC
Source organism: uncultured Porphyromonas sp. (assembly GCF_915070105.1). GTDB lineage: Bacteria > Bacteroidota > Bacteroidia > Bacteroidales > Porphyromonadaceae > Porphyromonas. Next base: position 8,346 of record NZ_CAJZFJ010000039.1, on the reverse strand, counting down.
ACCTGTGTGTGGGAGGAGAGGGCTGGGGAAAGACTACGGCCTAGCCTCCACAGAGAAGGAGATGAGGATCGAGTGCAGATAGCTCGGGAGCGTGAAGAACTCGACCTCTGGTCGTTCGTAGGGTATTTTGCTTTTGGTCATCGTAGTGTGGGTATATAGGGGTTGTAGCGAAGGGGTGGGTGATGGTGTCGTGCGGAGCGAAGGGGGGAGCCATCGCTTCGGAGAAACTCCCCTAGGGAGGGGAGTGCAGGGAGCTCATCCCTCATCCTCGGGCGGTGTGCCTGCGATAGGAGTATGGGGATAGTCGCTCTCGGGGCGTGTGTCGGGGGCTCTTCGGTTAGGGGCAAGCCCTCAGTGAAGATACCCTCCACTTGTGTGTCTTCACAAAGGTACGAAGGATCTCAAATACCATCCCCCGTCCCCTCTCTAAGCCCCTCTGTATCGGGCATTCTGAAAGGGCTGAAACGTTCATACCGAGAGCGCCTTTGCGCTCTCGGTATGAACGTCCTCACGCTCTCGGTAAGAACGCAAGTGCGCTCTCGGTAAGAGCGTACATGCGTTCTTACCGAGAGCCCTTCAGGGCTCATTAAGTGTCTTGTATAGCGGGTGCGCAGGGTATGTCACTTCCTGCTCGTGGATGCCCTCCTTCCGCCCCTCTCTTTCTTGTGTGGGAACATGCTCATTCTGTGGAGTCTTACCTCTCACTATATGCGAAAACGCTACCTTTGTGGGGAGAGAGGTTCGCCCCTTGATGAGGGCTTCTCCGCTTTGCCAATAAAGAGGAGGGTGTCATATCGTGACCACCTAGTTCGGTATGCACTATTCGTCCCTCTCCTCGTCCACAATCATTAACATACACAGAGCCAGTAGGGGACGAAGGCTCACCAAAAGAAACAACCATAAATATGGTGAACATTTACTCACCCTCCTTCCGCTCCATGAGTCGTAGGCTTGCCCTCACGCTCGGACTCCTGCTGGCTCTCCTTCTCTCCCTCCCCTCCCACGCACAAGACGGGCGCAGCAAGGTGCCAATCAACCGTACGATCAGTGGCTTCACCCTCGGGGTCACAACGCCTGCACAGGCGCGGGCAATCATCCAACGGCAGGGCGGAAAGATAATTCTAGAAGTCGGCATTCACGCTGGAAGTAAAGATGCAAGCTATATTGTCACGGGACTTAACTATGCAAGGCGGCCCACGCAGACTGTCTATATGTTTTTCTATAAGGGGCATCTGCAGAGTATATTCTTTATCTTCGATGGTTGGGATGTACTAGAGCAGATAGAGTCAGAACTAGAAGATAAATATGGAATGATGATAGAGTCTGAGGGGATGTTCAAAAAGAAAGGTATTGTTGATGCCTTTACCTCTTTAGAGGTAGTTCGCACCTTTGACTATGAGGGACATAGTATGTCCAAGAATGCTTATATTGCCTATACAGATAAGGAACTTGATCGAGCTCGTTCGGCAGAGAAAGAGAGTGAGAACTAGTAGGCTTGGAGTGGAACTTTTGCCCGCTCCAGCCCTCCCGTGAGGGGCTGGAGCCCTTCGCCCATTAGGTCAGATGGTGGAGTCGAGAGGGGTAGAGCTAGATACGTAGGCTATCGCTCCGTATCTATATGCTAGCCATCCTCCTCCTTGTACGCAGACGATCTCGGATAGGAGTAGGTGGAAAAGGCTACCTTTGTCGAGAGAGAGGCTCGCTCCTTGATGCGGGCTTCTCCGCTTTGCCGATAAAGAGGTGGGTGTCATATCGTGACCTCTCAGTTCGGTATGCACTATTCATCCCTCTCCTCGTCCACAATTCAGTAATACACAGAGCCCGTAGGGGACGAAGGCTCACCAAAGAAACAACCATAAATATGATGAACATCTACTCACCCTCCTCTCGCTCTATGAGTAGTAGACTTGCCCTCACGCTCGGTCTCCTGCTGGCTCTCCTCCTCTCCCTCCCCTCCTACGCACAAGATGGGCAAAGCAAGGAGCCAATCGACCGTACCATCAGTGGCTTTACCCTTGGGGTTACAACGCCTGCAGAGGCACGTGCAATCATCCAACGACAGGGCGGAGAGATAGAAGAAACTCAAGCATGGAGTGATGAGGTGGTCTATGCCATTACGGGACTTAAATATGCGAGGCGCCCCACGCTCTCAGTCCGCCTATATTTCTATAAGGGGCATCTGCGGAGTATATCATTTGTCTTTGGTGATCTAAAGATATTCGAGCAGATAGAGTCAGGATTAGAGAATAAATATGGAACGATGGCGGAGGGTAAGGCAACGTCCAAAATGAGAGTGAAAGGTATTGCTGATGCCTTTACTTCTTTAGAGGTGGTAGTTCATAGCTTCGAGTACGACGGGCATGTTGGATTCGCGTACGCTTATATTTCATATACAGATCTGGAACTTGATCGGGCTTATTCGGCAGAGAATGAGATCTAGTAAGATGGGATGTGACTTGTACCCATCTACCTGCCCCCTCGCCGATTAGGCCGTATAAAAGGGGGGGTGCCTAGGGCTAGGTATTGACAATGAGGTGGGAAAGGTGTAATATTGCATATGTCCATCGAGGGCAGTACATAACACATCACTGAACTCGCCAAAGTATCCAAGGAGGGTATCACCCCACGTACTCCTATCCCAGCCGTACGCAGTGCGTCCCCAGCCCTCCACCACAAGCACCATACATCCCGAGCCAACTGGGGACGAAGGCTCACCAAAGAAACAACCAGGAATATGAAGAACATCTACTCATCCTCCTTCCGCTCTATGAGTCGTAGGCTTGCCCTCACGCTCGGCCTCCTGCTGGCTCTCCTCCTCTCCCTCCCCTCCCACGCCCAAGACGGGCGAAGCAAGGTGCCAATCAACCGTACCATCAGTGGCTTCACCCTTGGGGTCACAACGCCTGCACAGGCACGGGCAATCATCCAACGGCAGGGTGGAAAGATAATTCGTGCAGAAGGAACTCAAGCTGGGAGTGATGAGCAGGCCTATGCTGTTAAGGGACTTAAATATGCAAGGCGTTCTACGCTCTTAGCTGGTCTATATTTCTATAAGGGGCATCTGCGGAGGATATTCTTTATCTTCGATGATTTGGATGTACTAGAGCAGATAGAGTCAGAACTAGAAGATAAATATGGAATGATGATAGAGTCTGAGGGGATGTTCAAAAAGAAAGGTATTGTTGATGCCTTTACCTCTTTAGAGGTAGTTCGCACCTTTGACTATGAGGGACATAGTATGTCCAAGAATGCTTATATTGCCTATACAGATAAGGAACTTGATCGAGCTCGTTCGGCAGAGAAAGAGAGTGAGAACTAGTAGGCTTGGAGTGGAACTTTTGCCCGCTCCAGCCCTCCCGTGAGGGGCTGGAGCCCTTCGCCCATTAGGTCAGATGGTGGAGTCGAGAGGGGAAGAGCTAGATATGTAGGCTATCGCTCTGTATCTACATGCGAGCCATCCTCTTCCTTGTACGCAGACGATTTCGGATAGGAGTAGGTGGAAAAGGCTTCCTTTGTCCATAGGGAGGGAGCGCACCCTTCGTAGGTGTCTCCCTACCTTTGCGATAGAGGAGGGGCACATCGTGTCCGTGCGACAAGTGGTGTGCTGTGCATCCCCATTCCTTCCCACCTCCCTCTCTACAAGATTAGAGCTCGCTGGGGATGAGACTCTATAGCGAGATACAGCAATGAATAAGAAACACTATCAAAACCTCTTCTCCTCGCTAGGTCGAAGGATTGTCCTAGCCCTGAGCCTAGCCCTAGGTCTCTTCCTTGCACCTAATATCCAAGCCCAAATAAAGCAGAGCAAGGTCCCCATCGAGCGTACGATCCTCGGCTGCACCCTCGGGGTGTCTACCCCTAGACAAGTGGTGGAGATTGTCCAAAAGCTAGGTGGAGAGATTATCCAAAACTACTATTCCCCTCAGCCTACTCGATACACCGTGACCTACATAGCTACGGGGCTTATGTATGAGGGTAGCGCTACACGGAGGGTCTTGTTTCAGTTCTACAGAGAGCAGCTGGTATTTGTCTCCTTGACCTTTGTGGTGCAGCAGGAGCTCAATCGTATAGAGCGTCTATTGGTGGGTAAGTATGGGGTGATGGGGAAAAGCCAAGATGCCTCCCCCATCGTCATGATGAAGCAAATACAAGATGCTCATACGGAGCTATGGATAACCAAGAATTACACCACCAGGAGCCATCAGGTATTTAAGGATGGGACGATTGGTTATGCCGATCGAGCGCTGAGCCAAGCACAGAGAGCGGAGAGCGCAGGGAGCCTCTAGTCTCTGTCCGATAGGAGGGGAGGCTTCCCCCTCGTATATAGGGACTTAACGAGGAGGATACCTAGGATTGGGTATTGACAATGAGGAGGGAATGGTGTAATATTGCATGTCTGCATCGGGCAGACTCTTAATACATCACTAACTCATCATGGAACAGAATCAACAGAACCTCAAGGGGGGCACCCAGTTCCCCTCCGAATGTACCACCATTATCGTCGGCCCAGAGATGATGGCCGATGGCTCGAGGATCGTAGCTCGTAGCGAAGACTGGAATGCCATGCTCGCTAAGAATCTCGAGATCTACTCCGATACCTCTACGGGTGCCGAGCGGTTTGTTGCCCTCGATAGCCCCTTCCGCTGTGAGCTCCCCCGAGAGGCTCTTGGCTACACCGCCCTCGCCCCCTACCACCTACCTGGACACTGGGGCAGTGCGGGCTTTAATACCGCTGGGGTCGGGATGAGCGCCACCGAGAGCATCTTCAGCAGCGACCGTGCCCTAGAGTCTGACCCCCTCGTCGAGAATGGGGTAGCAGAGAACTCTGTCTTCAACATCGTCCTACCCTACATCCGCTCTGCCCGCGAAGGGGTGCTTCGCCTAGGGGCACTGATCGAGGAGCATGGAGTGGCCGAGGGCTTTGGGGTTGGCTTCGTAGATAGCCATGAGACTTGGTACCTAGAGACGGCCTCGGGACACCGCTGGCTCGCTTGTCGTATGCCCGAGGATCAGTACTTCGTCACGGGGAACCAGAGTCGCTTCAGACACTACGACCCGCACGAAACCGATCACTATCTCGCCAGTGCAGACCTCATCGAGTACGCCATACAGCACGGACTGTATGACCCAGCTAAGGGAGACTTTGACTTCCACGAGGCCTATATCCGTGATGTAGCGCTGGACACGACCTACAACTATCCTCGTGTCTGGGGGCTACAGGCCATGCTGAGCCCCTCTATCCCCAATGATGTCACGTGCAATACCTTCCCCGTCTTTGCCCGAGCAGAGCATCCTCTGGGGATGGATGACCTGCGCCGAGTCTTCCGCTTCCACTATCAGGGTACGGAGCATGATCCCTATCTGCATGCCAATCCTCGGGAGCCTTACCGCCCTGTCTCCATCTTCCGTACGACGCAGACGCATATCCTGCAGGTGCGCCCTGAGCTACCGCAGGCTATCGGACGTATAAACTATGTCGCCCTTGGGATGGCAGACCTCGGGGTCTTCCTACCCCTCTATCAGGGGATCACATCTTATCCCGAGGCCTATACGAAGGGGACGAACCACTCCAGCCACGACTCGGCCTACTGGAAGTTCCGTAAGGTACAGGCTCTAGGGATGGTGAACTACAACCGCTATGCCCCCCTTATCCAGGAGACCTATGCCCGCTTCGAGGCTGAGACGGATGCCCGCCAGCGGGAGATGGAGCAGCGCTACCTAGCCGTCTATGAGAGCCAGCCCTACTATGCGACAGAGCTCCTACAGAGCTTCTCGGACCAGATCCTCCTAGCGGCACTGCAGGTAACGGATGAGCTGATCGAGACCCTCTTCACCTGCCTCACGGAGGATATCCAGGAGGAATATCTCTTCCACGGCGCCTAGGTACCGCCCTAGGGGCATTCCCCTAGAGAGGGACTATCCCCACAAAGGACGAGGGGCAGTATGAAGTGATCTACTTCGTACTGCCCCTCGCTCGTTAGAGAGTCCCCCAGTCGCTAGGGGTGGGATAGATCAGCGTAGCCGCATATCTCGACGTGTGAGGCTGTGGTCGGGGTATAGGGTGGGTAGCTGGGGCTTGGGCTTCTCGTTGCCTTGGTTCAGGTGGTAGGAGATGCCTAGGCTTATATTCCAGAGCGAGTAGTGCACCTCCTTGGTCTGCTGGTGGAGACGCTGGCGGTAGTACTCCTGTACTTGTTCGCCGAGACCGAAGGGGGCTTTAGCTCTTAGACTGACCTCTAGTCGCCCATCGAGGAGCTGCTTCTGTACACCCATCTGAATCAGCGGAGAGGTCGTCCTGCGCCTGCTGAATAGGTAACGTGGGCTGTGGTAGGAGGCGCTTAGGTCGAAGAGCCAGCCCTCAGGTAAGCTGTAGGAGAATTCCCCTCCACCCTGTACCTCCCAGCCCATACTACTGCGGCCACGTGTCTGTGGGCGGAAGGTATGATCCAGCAGATAGGCAGAGTAGACTATCCCTGTATAGAGCTTGACCCCCAGACGATCATCGAGGAAGCGACTGCGGTAGCCTAGGGTGAGGTCAGAGAGATGTCCGCTACCCACATTGGCGAAGGTGAGCTGATTGATCGTAGGCTCCATGAGGTGAGCGGCGATGAGCTGGGCATGGTGTCGGTAGGAGGCCGATAGGCTGAGGGCATGTTGGCCAAAGGTCTTAGCGAGGGAGAGCTGTACGAGGTCGGTGCTCTGAGGGCGAAGGGTAGGCTGCCCGAGCACTTGCTCGAGTTCGTTGAGGTAGTAGGGGCTAGGGGAGAGTAGCTCGGCAGAGGGATGCTCCACGTAGCGTGTATAGCTTAGGCGACCCGTGTAGCCCCAGCGTGTGTAGCGTAGTGCGAGTGCGGGGAGTGGAGTCACGTACTGCTTGCCTGCGCCTAAGCCATAGCGTCCCCACTGCACCCCTAGCGTAAGTGTGGCGGATAGATCTGCAGATAGCTGGAGCTGGTCCTCGGCCAAGAGACGTAGCTGGGTGCTCCACTGGCGTCCCTTCAGGCTGTGTAGGCGGCTACTCGTACCCTGCTGGCAGAGGGTGAAGGTCAGGTCATGTAGTCTACTGATGAGCTCTATCCCCCGATGCTCATAGACGAGGTCGGTGGCGATGGAGAGGTCACCGAGGGTGTATTTGCGGTCGCTTAGGTCGGAGAAGGTATTGCCGAGCATCCTCCCTCGTGTCTTCACGAGTAGTCGCTGTGCGGGAGTGGGGCGATAGGCGATGAGGAGATTGAGATCGAGCGAACCTTCGTCCTCGGATAGGCTTCCCTCTTGGACGCTCATAGGCTGGGTAACCCTGCTCTGGGCGCGTAGTTGCCCTCCCCGCAGGATTAGGGAGCCCGTTCCCTGTAGTTCTGGTGTTAGGTAGATGTTGACCATTCCCCCGAGGGAGAGACCTAGTGAGCGGTCCTTATTGCTTTGGTGTAGGACTTGCCTACCTCCTTGGTACAGGTGCGTCTCGGGGTATAGGTGGCTGTAGCTGACTGCGGAGAAGAGCCTTAGGTCAAAGCGCTGTGTGTAGAGCGATAGACTCGGATGTAGCCGATACTCGGGGCGCAGTACGCCCGCTTGGGCTAGGAGGTCACCCCGTAGGGTCGTCGTAGTCTCCCGTCGGAGCGTGATATAGACAGCTCCTGCCTCTCCTTCGCTCTGAGTGTCTCGGTAGCGTATCTCCACCTGATCGAGATCCGAGGCATTGAGTGTGCGGATGAAGCCTATGCTGGCGGGTACTTCATTGACGTAGAGTAGGGCTGGACTCGTTGCCCCGATGAGGTAGAGCCCTTCGTCTGCGAGGATGAGCCCAGGTAGACGGCGGAGGGCTTGGTCTGCCTTTGCGCCCTTGGGTAGGCTCGCTAGTGAGACGCGATAGGTGTCCGAGGTAGGGCTACCCCTGCGCCCGCTCTGATCATAGAGCACCTCCACTCCGGGCAGGGTGCGTAGAGGGAGTCTTAGGGTATGGCTCTGGTCATTGGTCTCCTCGGTAGGGACATTCGTCTCTAGGGTTGCAAAGCCCTTGCCCCAAGCCCAAAGGTGTGCCTGGGTACAGCCACGTGGGGCAGTCGTCGTGAAGAGTCCCTCTCGGTCGGTATAGCCCGATACGACGAGTGTGTCAGCGAAGGCAATGCGGAGCGCAATGGAGTCGAGTGCCTTGCCCGTGGGGGATAGGATGCGGAGAGTAAATGGAGTCTGAGCTGCTACGTACTGTAGGGATAGGGTGCCCAAGACGAGCCCTATTAGCCAGGTCGCAGTGTGCCGTGGTATACTCATGTGTGTCGTAATATATAGTGTCAGAGGTATGTACTAGTCGTTACCTAGTACAAAGATCGAAAGAATTATCCAAATAGC
>NZ_CAJZFJ010000038.1 GCF_915070105.1 uncultured Porphyromonas sp. | reverse complement strand
GGTATACAGTTGTGTACACACGTGTACACTCATCCCTCCTAGGTAGGAGGTGTTCACTTGGCATATCTAGCCTAGGACATAGATATTTCTACCTTCGGCGTATGCTCCTTGACGACCTTGCCCTCGCACTATGCTGATTTCATGCGTCAGCCCTGCCTGAATAGGCGCTAGTTCCCCTCCTCTCGCCCAATATACTCCACTGGCACGGGGACTTACCTCCAGGAGCGAAGGGAGCAGCTTGAGCCCTTCTCTCCTCAGACAAGTAGGGAGGTAGAGGTTGTAAGGAGTTAGTCCTCAGGAGATGTATGGGGTTGTTTCCGTAACTTTGCATAGCTTTACGACATCAAGCATTTGGTACATCACGATTATACGACTTATGACTTACCCAAGACGATATCGCATTAGTATCCTCCTAGCTCTCCTGCTCATCTTCTCCGTAGAGGGCTTCGCACAGACTGCCCGACGGATGCGTGAGCACGAGGTACAGCGTGAGGAGACTGTCTATAGCATCTCCCGAAAGTACAATACCTCCGTGGAGCGTATCTATGAGCTCAACCCCTGGGCTAAGAAGCAGATCAAGGTCGGGGACAAGCTCCTCATCCCTACAGACACTACCACTCCTACCCGAGTACAAGAGCGAATCCACAAGCATCGAGTAGAGGCGGGAGAGACCCTCTACCGCATCACCAAGATCTATGGTATCGAGCTTAGTGACCTGCTACGTGCTAATCCCGGTGTGACCTCCTCCAACGTACAGGTGGGTATGGAGCTCAATATCCCAATGCGTAGGGAAGAGGGAAGCACTACGGCTGCCGAGATCAGAGACGCCGAGCATAAGGTAGACTCTACGGCTAGCCAGGTCGCCTCCGCACCGACACGAGTGCTGATGCTTCTCCCTCTGACCCAGGGGCGTCGCTATGTGGAGTTCTACGAGGGTTTCCTACTCGGCATGTATGACCTCAAGAGAGCTGGCATCTCCATCCAGCTCACGACACTGGACGTAGCTAATATCGGCACCCTGCAGGGCTATATCGCCACAGGACAGCTCGCCGATAAGGATCTCGTGATCGGAGGCGTCGATGAGGCGCAGATCCGTGCCATAGCAGAGGCCTCAGGCTACAGCTACTATGTCGTGCCCTTCAGCCGCATAGATAACCTCACCCCACGAGCAGGGCGCATCATCCTGGCCAATGCTCACTCGACAGACATCATAGAGCGTACGATCCCCTTCTTCCTACAGCGATACAAGGGACGTGAGGTAGTCTTCACACGCAGAGCAGGCGACACGGAGGAAGCCTTCGTCACCAAGCTCCGCCCTGCCCTAAAGAAGGCTGGCGTCTCCACCCGTACCATCACTCTCGGTAGTGAGTCTCCCGCTAGTCTAGGGAGCAATACCGTCGTCGTACCTATCGGAGCAGACCGAGCTCTCGCACAGGCTACGATAGCCCTAATCGGGGAGCATGCCTCTGGGGTAACGCTCTTCGGCTATCCGCAGTGGCAGAGCTATGGACCAGCATTCCAGCAGAGCCTACACAAGCTGAATACGACGATCTACTCCTCCTTCTTCTTCGACCCCACGAGTAGCGAGTCTAAGGACTTCCTGACCCAGTACAACACATGGTTCGGTCACAAGATCGACAACACCTTCCCCAAGTACAGTGTACTAGGCTATGACCTAGCTCGCTACTTCATCCGCTCCTATGCGACCTACGGGAAGAACTTCGTCACCAGCAACGTAAATCCCTACAACGGGCTACAGCTCGACCTGCACCTACAGCCTACTCAGGAGGGGGTATATACCAATACCCGCTTCTACATGGTCACCTATAGTAGTACGGGATCCATCCAGCGCGAATCTATCTAGCCGATGAGACGAGCAGCTTTCCTACTCGGCCTCGGGCTACTGCTCGCCCCCCTATCTCTCGGGGCACAGGAGCTCACGAAGCCAGCCTTCCGCCAAAGGCTCTCAGTCGGGGTACATGGGGGTGTCCTAGCTAGTCGCTTCTCCTTCGTACCGACAGTCAGCCAGCGTCTGCACATAGGCAATATGCTGGGAGCGAAGCTACGCTACGACGTAGAGCGGGGTGCCTCACTCCAGCTAGAGGTCAATGCCGTACAAGCAGGGTGGCAGGAGAAGTATGATGCTGCCTCCACGAGCTATACACGTGACCTCTCCTACATCGAGACTCCTCTACTGGCTCATCTATACCTAGGGCAGGGGAGCTCTCGTATCTTCGTCAATGCAGGCCCCTTCGTCGGCTACGCCCTCTCGGAGCGAAGTACCTCATCAGGTGAAGCCAATATGTCTGCCGCTGCCCTAGCTCGCCATGCCAAGGCGATAGAGAGTCGCTTCTTCTGGGGACTAGGTGGTGGTCCAGGTATCAGCATAGGTATTGGGGAGCACCATCGCCTAGAGCTAGAGGGGAGATTCGTATATGGCTTCGGCAACATCTGGAATGCCGATCGCACCAATAGTGCTGAGACCTACGTACAGTCCTCCGAGATGCGCTTCGGGGGCTTCCTCAGCTACCTCTTCTACTTCTAGTCCACACACGGCCAACGATCCCCCCACCCTACGCAAGTCTAGCCACTAGACTATACCTCGCTCGTGAGGAGACCGAGCTAAGACAAATACGAACAAACAAACAAACAAACAAACAACGTACACCTATGAACTTCCTCAGAAAGCCTATCCTCGCTCTAGGACTCTTCCTCGCCCTAGGAGCGAGCGTACAAGCACAGAGCAGCAAGGCTGGCTATGTCAATGCCACCAACGTGAATATGCGTAGCTATCACTCGACCCAGTCCAAGGTCGTGGGCAAGCTACAGAAGGGTGAGACAGTCCTCGTCCTCAACCAAGCAAGCACTAATAGCAACACCGTAGAGGCCATCCTCCTCAAGGATGCCAAGTTCTACTCTCAGGACGGAGAATACCGCTTCACCCTACCTAAGGGCAAGGCCGTAGAGCTCCTAGCCTTTGACCCCGAAGAAGACGTCTACCATGTCGCCTATGTCAATGCAGGCGTCAAGGGCTTCACCAAGCTCGACCGCACCTCCGTCAAGACGATCACCTACGAGCAGTGGTACTACATCCAGACCACGAAGACTAAGAAGCGTGCCTGGGTACTAGCTCGCTACATCGATCTAGCCGAAGATGTGGATGAAGATTCCATCGTAGTCTATGAAGAGTAAGCACCTCCTAGCCCCCACGCTCCTCGTCCTCCTCACGCTCAGCCTCGGGACTCTCTACGGACAGAGGAAGAGACGCTCCCAGCCTAAGGCACAGCACCCCAAAGAGCAACAAGCCAAGACAGGCTCAGATAGCACAGCCAAGGCAACGACCTTCCTGCCCGCTAGTCGTGAGCTAGTGATAGGACGAGTATCCTATGTGAGGAACCCGCACTTCCGTCAGCTGGGCACGAAGTACTCCGTCCCCTCACGACAGATCTACCTCCAGCGTATCGTAGCCGACCAATTCGAGGCGATGAGCGATGCAGCTGCTAAGGACGGCATCTCCCTCAGAGCTCTCTCTGGCACGCGCACCTTCGACCAGCAGAAGGGGATCTGGGAGCGCAAGTGGAGCACGCGCAAGGGATCGCCCGAGGAACGAGCCCGAGACATTCTCCTCTTTAGCTCTATGCCCATGACCTCCCGTCACCACTGGGGCACGGACATAGACATCAATAACCTAGAGAACTCCTACTTCGCCTCTGGCAGAGGCAAGGCTGAGTATGAATGGCTCTGCCAGCATGGGCACGAATACGGCTTTGCACAGGTCTTTACGGAGAAGACTGGAGGACGTCCAGGCTACGAACTAGAGAAGTGGCACTGGTCCTACCTCCCAGCCTCAGAGGTCTATCTCCAGTACTATCACGATCATATCCAGTACCGAGACATCACGGGCTTCACAGGCGCAGAGACAGCTAGTGCTCTGAAGGTAATCTCCGACTACGTAGGTGGTGTAGAGACCCCCAAGGCACGTGAGCTCTTCCCCTGGAGCAAGAAGTAGCCCCACTCTCCAACATCACAGCCCCCCTCTCCCCCCAACATCACAAACCAAGATCAAAGAGGCTACCACCAGCATCCCTGCTGGTCGGTAGCCTCTCTGCTTTTCTCCCTCCACTCCGTCCGCCTACTTAGCGACGCCCCCCTTGTTATCGCCCTCGACCTGAGCAAGCAACCATACCATCAGGCATTATCCCGATCCCCTAGGACTGACACATGAAGTCACTAAAAGGCTGAGAGTAAAGTCCTCACGGCACCGACTCCGAAGATAGAAGCATCTATACCCTAGTCACATACGGATCAAGCATATACCTGCTACCTAGGAGGGAAAAGTATACACGTGTGTATACAACAGTATACCTGCGTGTATACAACAGTGTACACGCGTGTACACTACAACGCTCTCGGTATGTTCTCTGTGGGGCTCTCTCCTATGCCCTGCCTCGGGGACAATGCCTAGATCCTCTATAAGATACGGGTAAGGCTCCCTAGGAGATGGAATAATACCCCCAAAGAAGCTCCAGAGTAGCGAATACGAAAAGAGAGCATGTGTCACTCCTTCCCTAGCCCCCTACCCCCTTACGGACTTGCCTCCCTCCTCCTATTTAGGATCGAATAAAGCCCGAGCAAGCTCTCCTCTCTTTTCCCCGATCATCAACACTTGGGAAAGCTTCGCTCCTCTCCCCCTCACCTAATCAGGAGTATCTGTGCGAACTTTATAAGGTTATTCCCCTTATCCCCACCTCCTCGATACCTCACCCCTCACTATTTCCCTTATATATTTTATCAGGGTATATATACTTACCAACAAAACATCAAAAACCAACACCCACTTCTTAAAAACAACACCAAATCAAAACATTTCCTAAAAACAAGATACAACATATCGTTTTTATTCATAAATTTGTCCTCCGAAAGACAGGTTACCTAATTAGAGGTAGCCGTGAGTAAGTAAGATCAAAAAACAAGGAATAGTCAAGGTAATGGCAAACATCTTCACGGAGTTCCTCCATAAGCTTAGGGGGCACGGAGCTCACCATTCAGGGCAAGAAGGTATACACGACCCCAATAGGGAGGCAATGCGCTACACCACCTATCCCTCCCTAGAGACAATCGAGCAGACCGAACGTGTGGAGAACATCTCCGCTGAATCCCTTCTCTCGCTCGCAAAGCAGTGTATGAACCCCAAGCGTCCGCCCGTAGACTACGACACTGCCCTCTACTATGCCGAGGTAGCAGCCGAACGGGGCAATCGTGAGGGAATCGAGCTCGTCATCCAGCTCCTCGAGGGGAACTATCCCGAGGGTGACCATACCGAGCTCCTTGCCTTCTGGCGACGTACACGTGCCCAGATGAACCAAGAGGCGGCACTATAGGAGCCCATAGGGCACTCCATAGGCCCCTCACCGAGGGCTCCCCAGCTCCACAACAACCCTCTACCGAGGAAGCACACCCACACACAGACTAGGCGGCAGAGCAGGACACCGACCTGCACGACACCGACCTGCACGACACTAGGCATACCGATACGCAGAGGACACACGGAGGACACTCCCCCTAGCCATGCACAGCCGGCATCACCTTGATAGCATTATCAGGGAGGATAGCCTCGTGCCTTCCCCCTGGGATCTTCCCCATCGAGACCACCCATTATCACCAAATACACAGATTGTATAGCCCACCTCCCATCTAGCGTAAGTAAGTCCTGTAGATCAAGTATTAGCTTCACTTACAAATCGGGTACTTGTATCCACGAAAGTTTACTATTTTTGTAGAATAGATGTCACAAAAGTACCTACCCACGACAATGAAGAAGCTAAATGATTTGGATCTAAAGATACTTCGACGCCTCACGACCAACGCCCGCGTCCCACTACGTGACGTAGCTGAGGGAGAGAACAGCTCTCGCTCCTCAGTGAACCAGCGGCTACAGCGGATGATAGAGAGCGGGGTGATCACCTCACTGAAGTACCACGTAGACCCCAAGAAGCTAGGCTACAACACCTGCACCTATGTCGGTGTAAGGCTGGAGAGAGGTTCACTCTACAAGGAGGTCACGGAGAAGCTCAAGGAGATCCCCGAGATCACAGAGTGCCACTTCACCACTGGCCCATACACCCTGATGGTCAAGCTCTATGCTGTGGATAATAACGACCTAATGCGTATCCTCAACGGCACGATCCAGTGCATCCCAGGTGTAGTAGCTACCGAGACACTCATCTCTCTGGACGTGGGCTTCGACCGAAGCATCCATATCCCCAACGAGGTACCCCTATAGTGGTGGAGGATAGCCCCCGCTCCTTTAGCCTATCCGAGTTGCTTGGCTCTGTGCGGCGTTGCCTAGATCACTCCTTCCCCCAGCGCTACTGGGTGCGGGCAGAGGTGAGTGACTTTCGCCAAGCAGGACAGCAGGGACATGCCTACCTAGAGCTCCTAGAGAAGGGAGTACGTGGTGAGGTCGTAGCCCGTATCCGTGGAGTCATCTGGGCACAGGCCTATGCCGAGATCCAGCGACGCTTCGTACGTAGCGGAGTCGGACAGCTTGCCTCAGGGATGAGCATACTAGCACTGGTCGGTATATCCTTCCACGAGCAGTATGGGCTGAGCCTACAGATCACGGACATTGACCCGAGCTATTCGCTAGGAGAGATCGCCAGACTACGACTAGAGACCATAGCCCGACTACGCAAGGAGGGGCTCTACGACATGAACAAAGAGCTCCCCCTACCCTGCCCCCTACAGCGCCTAGCGATCATATCCTCTGCCACAGCAGCAGGCTACGGGGACTTCATGCGCCAGCTCCATGACAATAGCTATGGGGTACAGTTCTACACCGCTCTCTTCACCGCCCAGATGCAGGGCGAGCATACGACCGAGAGTGTGATAGCGGCTCTGGATCGCATAGATAGACATAGGGAGCACTTCGATGCGGTCGTCATCATCCGTGGCGGTGGAGCCGTGAGTGAGCTACGAGCCTTCGACGAATATCGTCTATGCGAGGTATGTGCCCAGTATCCCCTCCCTATCATTTCAGGTATCGGGCACGAGCGAGACGAGAGCGTCCTAGACCTCATCGCACACACTTCGCTCAAGACCCCGACGGCAGTAGCAGCCTTCCTCATCGACACTCAGGTGGAGCTCTTAGCCCATCTACAGGAGATGCAGAGACGACTCCCCGAGATCCTCCAGCGACTATCCCTCGGCCGAGGACAATACCTACAGGGGCTGATCACCCGGCTACAGCTCGCTCCACGTGAGCACCTCGAGCACGAACTCAGACGAGGCGAACGTCTACAAGCTCGCCTACAGATAGGAGCTCGAGCTTACCTCCAGAGCACACGACACACACTGAGACTACAGATGGAGCGTATTCCCTCCATCCTTCGCTATCGAGTACAGGAGATGAGACACGGCCTTTCCCGCTTAGCCTCTACCCTGCCCCTACTGCTCACCCACCGCCTAGAGCGAGAGAACACCCAGCTAGGACACTGGGAGCAAGCGATCCGCCTATCCCACCCAGATAATATCCTCAGCCGAGGCTTCAGCATCATCTCCTCGGCAGGAACCATCCTCACCTCTAGTACCTCCGTGACGACTGATATGCCCCTAGAGCTACGCTTCCACGATGGTATCGTCCATGCCACGGCCAAGAGCATCCAACGAGCACAGCAGGACAAGAGGTCCACTTCCCGAGGATCCTCCCAGCCCTCTCGGCCGGTAGAGGATGAGCGTGAAGGAGCGAAGTAGCGCCACCCACAACGCATAGAGGCGATGCAGTCCGTAGACTGCATCGCCTCTATCTATTATATACTATATCTGTAAGGGGGGAGCTTAGAGCGAGAGCACTGTGAGGATCGTCGCCAGCAGAGCTAGGATAGCATATAGCTCTGGGAAGACCGCCATCACCATCGTCGCACTGAAGACATTCCCTCCATTCCCAATCGACTGGATACCATTAGCACAAACCTGAGCCTGACGGATAGCCGAGTAGGCACCTACGACTCCGAGGATAACCCCTGTAAAGAAGATAGCCCAGGCAGTAAAGGTGGTGATAGCACCTGCTGCACTCAGCTTCTCCAGAACTCCCTTAGCCATAAAGAAGCCAACGAAGCCATAGAGCCCCTGTGAGCTAGGAAGAGCAGAGAGCCCGATATACTGCCCGAAGGCATCGGGATTCTTCTTCATCGCACCAACGGCTGCATTACCACAGATCGTTACTCCGATGCTGCTACCGATACCTGTCAGACCTACCATCAGCGCAATGCCGAGGAAAGATAACATCTCATTCATAATCTTACTTAAGTTAATATGGGTTTATGTTGTTCTTATTTCTGCCTAAAGGGTGTGTAGGCCTTACCTCCACCCTCGAACTCACTATTCTTGTAGTACTCCACAAAGGTCAGACGGAGTGGGTGAACAAAAGCACCGATCATAGCGATACCAAAGTTCACTCCATGCCCGAAGAGTAGGATCAGTAGTGCGACCAGCCAGCCCAGCACATGGCTCACCACGGAGGCACCACTACCCGCTGCAGGGACACACGACATAGCCAGCTGGTTGAAGACCCCACCTAGGATCCCACCGGTCAGCCCGATAGCGAAGAGACGGATATAGGAGAGAGAGTCCCCGAGTAGCCCTGAGGCTGTCTCATACGTATTCCACATACCCGTACCAAAGTTTATGAAGGGGTTCTTGCCTGGGCTGTTGTAGAAGAAGGCTACGAGTACCGAGAGCCCCGCCACTCCATAGAGCGCATAGGTCACAGCCTGTGGGAGGACAACCCCTGCCATAGGTAGAGCATAGACAAGACCTGCCGAGGCCAAGAGGAGTACCCAAGCAAAGCCAGAGAGGGAGTAGCGCCAGCCATGCTGTCGCCCCTTCTTGTAGGCTCCGATAGTCTTAGCAAGTAGTACTTGTAGAATCCCGATGACTACCGAGGTCGTCATCATCTTCTCTTGGCTGAAGATATTCACTGGACTATGTGCCCAAGGGAGCTCAATCCCAAAGATGCCGCCCATCATGAGCCCTACACCGAAGGCACCCAGCCCGAGCCACTGCAGGAGACTGATGATATTAGGCACCTCACCCTTGCTCCGAAGTCTAACGAGCGTAGAGACTGCGAATAAGACTAGCCCATAGCCTGCATCTCCAAAGCATAGCCCGAAGAAGAGCATGAAGAAGGGTGCGATCAGGTACGTCTGGTCGATCTCCTGATAGTTGGGAAGGGAGTATAGCTCCGTGATGAACTCGAAGCTACGGGTAAAGGCATTATTCTTGAGCTGTATCGGTACACGCTCCGTCTCAGGATCAAAGTCTATCTGACGGAAGTAGTACTTCCTTCCCTGAAGTGCAGCCTCGAAGCTCGGAGCCACATCCTTAGGTACGAAGCCCTCCAGGAGCATCAGCCGCTCGTCTGCCAAGCCATCTGCCTGGAGGCGCACCGTGCCGAAGGTAAGGCGGTTCTCCAGCATCACATCATAGCTCTGCAGTAGGGCATCATAGTGAGGCACCGAGGCCGAGAGTTGGTCTCGTGTGTCCCGAATAGCCTGCTCGGTGCTCTGGAGCTCTTCCTCTACCTCACGGATACTCCGCTGTGGATAGAGACGCTCCGCTTCGGGGAGTTCAGGTACTTCATCCACATGATGAAGTAGGACGAAGTAGACCTTCCCCGACTGCTCCCTTACCGAGACGACATCATGACTTGCACGGAAGTCCTCTGTGAAGCGAGACGACGGGAGAGTAAAGAAGCTGAAGTCATAGCCTACCTCCGTGAGCTTAGCGATCCCCTCCATAGAGAACTCACCCCAGGGGGATACCTCTATGGCTTCTTCGGTGAGTGCTGTCTTGCGCTCTGTGAGAGAAGCTAGGTGCGCTAGCTGTGACTCTATATCTGTGATGAGCTGACGCCCCTCCTCTTCACTGCTGAGCGTTGGGGTGGAGCTAGATCCAGCCACTGCGGACTCTGCACCTGCGGCAGGAGCCGTAGTGCTGACAGCCTCTGCTGTCTTATCTGTAGGGGCGTAGGGACGCAGGGAGCGACGTACCTCGGCCAGATGCGCACGCTCACTGATGATGCTCTGTAGCTCTTCGACCTCCTTGGTATTCTTCTGCTCCTGTACGTGGACGACCCCGAGCGAACGGAGCTCCTCTAGGAACGTCTCATACTCACGATGGAAGATGAGGAAGGCATACTTATTCATTGATTGGATCATAGAGCAGCACCTCCTTCCTTGAGTGCACGCTTCTCCATATTGGAGCGCATAATCTTCTGTGAAGCCTTCGATAGGCTCTCCTCGTCTTCGAGGAAGCGTTTGATCTTACGGATGGCATCCTGATAGCCTGGGATCTGCACCTTCTCGAAGAGGTTTACCTTCTGGGTAGTCTTCTTACGGGCATGCTCTAGGTACTCCATCTTGAGCCGTGTAAACTCTGCCTCGATACCTGTCGTGGCGAGGGTCTTGAGGAGCTCAATCCCCTCTGCCCACCAGCTGGGGGCATTGAAGATACTGAAGGGGCGCACCTCGTAGTGAATCTCCCCGAGGACGGGCAGCAGAACACCTGCTACCTTCTTCATGGAGAGATCGACACTACTGACGGTGATGAGGCTAGGGTCAAACTCTCCCCATAGCCTTGCCATCCCTTGGTAGCGACGGAGCTCCGCCTCGAGCTGTGCCTCTAGACGCTCGACCTCGGTCTTCGTATGCTTGACCTGCTGCCTGAGGGCACTCTCCTTGCTCTTGATGGTGGGCAAGGTGCGTACGCGCATCTTCAGTGCCTTCTCCTGCTGTTGGAGCGAGGTCTTGTTGTATTGAAATCGTATCGCCATAAGTCGTTTGATGGCTACCTAATTATTCCTTAGTCACGGTGGTGAGCTCGCTGTCTCGGACGATGATAGCCTGATGGTTCGTGATCGGCACGAGAGGTAGTTGGTCACCGTATGTAGCAAGTATATTCTCCACTATCTCGGCAAAGGGAAAGCTCTTGTAGTGTGGCAACGGATACTTAGTGATCGCTCCTAGTGCGGCAAAGGAGGTCAGCTCGGGTGCCACCTGGGTCTCATCCATTAGCTGAACATACTCGACGCTAGGTGCAAGGATCATAGCCCCTGCCGATTCTCCGATGTAAGGCTTCCCACTCCTGATCTCCCTCTGGATAAGCTTGTCCGCCCCCTTGCGCTTGAGCTCTTGAAGGAGGTAGAAGGTATTGCCACCTGAGATATAGATAAGGTCACCCTGCGAGAGGGAGACTGCTATCTCCTCAGGTGAAGCCTTAGAGACATCAAGGGGGAGCACCCTTAGCCCTAGCCCCTCCAAGCTCTCTTGCCCAAGCCTAACATACTCCGTGTAAGACTCGGGGATGCTAGCCGTGGGGATGAAGGTGACGACCTTCCCTTGTAGCTCCATAGGGCAGGCTTGCTCTAGTAGAGGGGCTACATCTGCAAAGGAGGAGCAGAGGAAAAGGAATATACTTGGGCTCATTCTCTGTGCTATTGGGCTCTGCTAGCCTAGCCACTCTTGGGGATATAAGGACTCCCCGAGGGTGGTGGCATCGTGCTAGGCTCTAGGCCTTAGGCCAGAACTGATCGACGAGGGACTGCTTGATGTTCACCTCCGCTGGACGGAAGTACTTGCCGAAGAGGCTCCATGCCGTATCGAGCATCTGCTCTGTGTCGATATTGACATCGATAGCGAGGAGCTCACGGGAGTAGTCTGCAGCGAAGCTTAGTGCACGCTCATCGTAGTCGGTTAGGTCAAAGCCATTCTCACGCTTGGTCTCTGCGCTCGAGGCGTCGGAGAAGAGGCGAACAGCAGCGTTCATCACCTGGGGGTGATCCACACGTGTCTTCTTACCGATAACAAGCTGCTTGAGACGAGAGAGCGAACGGAAAGGGTCGATGATGACCTTCCCTACTCTGCTATCACGACGCAGGTAGAGCTGACCCTCGGTGATATACCCAGTGTTATCGGGTACGGCATGTGTGATGTCTCCACCCGAGAGCGTCGTCACGGCAATGATCGTGATCGAGCCTCCGTCGGGGAACTGTACAGCCTTCTCGTAGATCTTCGCTAGGTCGGAGTAGAGTGAGCCTGGCATCGAGTCCTTAGAGGGGATCTGGTCCATACGGTTGGACACGATAGCCAGGGCATCGGCATAGTTCGTCATATCGGTAAGTAGGACGAGGACCTTCTCGTGCTGCTCTACAGAGAAGTACTCGGCAGCAGCTAGTGCCATATCGGGGATGAGGAGACGCTCGACAGAGGGGTCCTCTGTGGTGTTGATGAAGCTAACGATACGGTCAAGTGCACCTGCGTTGCTGAAGGTGTTCTTGAAGAAGAGATAGTCATCATTCGTCATTCCCATACCCCCGAGGATGATCTTGTCGCTCTTGGCTCGTAGGGCTACCATAGCCATCACCTCATTGAAGGGCTGGTCTGGGTCTGCAAAGAAGGGGATCTTCTGCCCTGTAACGAGGGTATTATTGAGGTCAATACCTGCGATACCAGTAGCGATGAGCTCGGAGGGCTGCTCACGTCTGACGGGGTTCACACTAGGGCCTCCGATCTCGACTTCCTTACCCGAGACGGCGGGACCTCCATCGATAGGCTCACCATAGGCGTTGAAGAATCGTCCTACGAGCTGGGGGCCTACCTGGAGGGAAGGAGCCTTTGCGAGGAAGATCACCTCTGCGTTGGTGGGGATCCCCTCTGTACCGCCGAAGACCTGTAGGGTGACTTCGTCTCCCATGATACGTACGACCTGTGCCAGGCGACCGTTGATCGTCGCCAGCTCTTCATTACCTACCCCTGTAGCTCGTAGCGTACAGGTAGCCTTGGTGATGTTCTCGATCTTGGTGTATATCTTTTGGAATGCTTTTGCTGCCATAGTCGTTTAGTTTTTTGTCCGCTGAGCGACGAGTGCATCTACCTTGGCTTCGTTGCGATCGAAGTCCTCGCTTCGGAAGACGACATAGCTCATTTGCTTGAAGGCATTGATGAGCTCCTTGAAGTACTCACTGACCTCTGTAAAGGTCTCGAAGGCTAGCTCTGTCCTACAGATCCGCATCACCTTGTCTACCATATAGTGCTGGCGCTCTAGTGAGCAGTTGCAGTCCACCTCATCGAAGGCATCCTGCTGGCAGATCACAAAGTCGATGAGTTCGCTCTTCCAGAAGGTCACATGGTAGTCCAGGGGTACACCATCATCCCCGAGGATATTGATCTGCTCGGAGATCTCCTTACCCTGCTGTAGACGACGCTTGAGTTCATTGACCTCAGCGATCCAGTCGGGGCTGATACGCTCGCTGACATAGGCCTGGAACTCGGGGTACTCTAGGTACTTCGAATAGCTATCAATAGGATTGACGGCGGGGTAACGCTTGCGGTCTGCACGCTCCTGCTCGAGGGCGTAGAAGCAGCGGGCTACCTTCTTTGTATTCTCCGTCACGGGTTCCTTGAGGTTCCCCCCTGCAGGTGATACTGTTCCGATGAAGGTCACAGATCCTGTCTTCCCATTGTTGAGGTGGACGAAGCCTGCACGTGCATAGAAGTTAGCTACGATAGCAGAGAGGTCCATAGGGAAGGCATCGGGGCCTGGAAGCTCCTCTAGGCGGTTGGACATCTCACGAAGCGCCTGTGCCCATCGAGAGGTAGAGTCTGCCATCAGGAGCACCTTCAGACCCATCGAGCGGTAATACTCCGCGATGGTCATAGCGGTGTAGACTGAGGCCTCACGAGCGGCGACTGGCATGTTGGAGGTATTGGCGATGATGATCGTGCGCTCCATCAGAGGGCGACCCGTATTGGGGTCCTTGAGTTCGGGGAATTCCTTGAAGACCTCCACGACCTCATTAGCACGCTCACCACAGGCGGCGATGATAACGATATCGGCCTCTGCCTGCTTACTGATAGCGTGCTGGAGCACCGTCTTACCCGTACCGAAGGGGCCAGGGATGAAGCCCGTCCCCCCCTCTACGATGGGGTTCATCGTGTCGATCATACGCACCCCAGTCTCTAGGAGCTTGTGAGGGCGAGGCTTCTCGGCATAGCAGGTGATGGGTCGCTTGACGGGCCACTTCTGCTCCATGGTCAGTGGATACTCCTTGCCAGCCTCATCGGTGAGGACGACTACGGTTTCCTTGACCGTATATGCCCCCTCGGGTACGATACTCTTGATGCTGTAGAGTCCCTCGAAGACGAAGGGCACCATGATCTTGATCGGCTGATAGTTCTCAATGACCTCCCCGAGCCAAGCTCCACTAGCGACACGGTCACCCACCTGAGCTAGGGGCTTGAAGTCCCACTTCTTATCCTCATCTAGGGGATAGGTGTAGGTACCACGACTGAGGAAGATACCCTCCATCTTGTCGAGGTCATTCTGTAGCCCATCATAGTTCTTGGAGAGCATCCCCGGGCCGAGGGTGACCTCTAGCATGTGCCCCTCGAAGGTCACAGCGTCACCGATGCGCATACCGCGGGTGGACTCGAAGACCTGAGCATAGGCATTCTTGCCGTTCACCTTGATGACCTCGCTCATGAGGGCGACACCGTCTACGGTGATGTAGCAGATCTCGTTCTGCGCCACAGGCCCATCGGCCTCGATCGTCACGAGGTTACCGACGACCCCCTTTACTATACCTTTTGTTGCCATTCTATCGTGATTCTATCTATTTTCCTTGATTACGCTATGGGTGCTCTTGCTTGCCCTAGCGGCGCTGGCTCTGCTTGAACTCCTGGAGTACCCGAGCACTCTCGCCCTTGAGTCCCAGGACGATCTCTCTGAAGGTACGTTCGCCTGTCGCCTCATCTAGCCTAGACCATCGCTCTAGGATGGAGAGGCGAAGGTAGTAGCAGAGTACATTGTCTATATCGAAGACTCGGACAAACGTCCATTCGTCCATCCACTGCCACTTCATCAGGTCTAGCAGTCGCTCTCTGCGAGCGATGTCCCGCTCCTCGGCGATACGGAGCACCTCACCTAGGTAGGGAAGCTCCTCACCTAGGTCGAAGTCCTTCGCTCGGGAGTGTCTCAGTGCCTCCTCCACCGGACCCTGCCCTACGACGTAGCGACTAGGATCCCAGCCAAGACGACGGCAGGTGGAGACGGCGAGGATGTTGCGGATATTCTTGTTCAGGCGGAACCACTCTCTTAGGAAGGAGCTACTGGATTGCTCTGCCCACTCGTAGTAGTACTGCGCTAGGAGGTTCTCTAGCGTGAGGCGGTCGCCTCCTATCTCATCGATCATAGCCTGATGCTCTACCTCCTCCTCATTGGTCTTGCTGGGTACGAAGTAGAGGTCGTAGACAAAGTGTGCCTGATAGTCAGGTATTCCACGGCTCTTGGGGAGCTTGCGCCCATGTCTGGCAGCGTCGATGACCAGACGAAGTGGTGCGAAGTGCTCTGGTGCCTCCTCGCTCTCCTCAGACGGCTCATGTGCTGGTAAATCCCCACTCCACACACCGAGGACCCAGTCCAGCAGCTCGGGGTGCTCCAGCTCTAGGTGCAGGAGCTCTAGGTAGGAATGGTCACGTGAGGTCAGGATGGGCTGGAGATCAGCATAGTAGTCAGCCACGCTCAGGGGCGGACGCTGCATCTCAGCTGTCAAGGCTGGCAACCCTGCTACTAGGGCATAGTACTTGGCCATAGCTCTTCCGTCTTTGTATTAGAAGAGCATCTTGGTCATCTCAGGACGAAGGAAACTCTTGAATAGCTCTACGAACTCTGCCTCACCGAACTGTACTCGGAAGCTCCCATCCTGGGGGGCGATAGCAAAGTCTGTGGGCTTACCGGCCACCTCACGGATCGTCACACCCTGCTCGAGTAGATGCTTAGCGTGGGAGGTGAAGTAGGCTCTTAGGCTCTCAGCATCAGCTGTCGTGATCTCGAGCCCATGGGAGAGGTCAAAGCGCTCGGCCAGCTTGAGGATCAGTCCCTGCACGAAGGCCTTGTCTGCAGTGAGGGCTTGTACACTAGACTTCGCCACCTCACCCTGTATCTGCTCGGCCACGCTACTCTTGAGAGACTCGACGAGCTGGGTGGAGTAGAGACGTAGCTCTGACTCGGTGTTTTTCCTTAGCTCTGTGGAGCGTGCCTCGGCAGCTCGGATCATCTCCTCGGCACGGCGACTAGCCTCTGCCTCGATCTTCTGTGCCTTGGCCTCTGCCTCAGCGATGAGGCGGTTAGCCTCTGCTTGACCCTTCTCGACTCCCTCAGTGTAGATCTTATCCGTCAGTTCTTGAATCTTTGCGTCCATATCTGATTATGTTTGTTGGTCGGCGATAACGGCGCAGGAAGAGGATGCCCCTCCAAGCGTCGTAGCAAAGGTAGCAAATAATTCCAAAGAGCAATAGCTCCCAGAAACTCCCCCACAAAAGGCCTCCTCTAGCCCACTATTCACCGAGGAATAGCCCCCACGACTGCCCCTCCGATATCCCCCCCTCTAGGCCAGTCGTCTCCACCCCAAGCGTTAGGAGGAAGCAAGGAGACACCCCCGCTTGGGGGAACAGCCCTCCCAACGCCCTCCGCATCGGGCATACCGAGAGGGTCACTAGAGAGCATACCGAGAGAGGGGGGTATAGGACATATAATGCTCACACCCGTGACCCTTGTAAGGCGATGGATACGAACATACCGAGTCCACCCTAGGGAGCATACCGAGCCCTCTAGCCCTCTCTCGGGAAGCGCTTCATGACTGCCCCACAGGGCTGACGTACGAAATCACTAGAGGCCGAAGACAAAGTAATCGAGAAGCACACACCGAAGATAGAAGCACCTGTATTCTAGGCATATAATGACCTAGGATATAGCTGCTATCTAAGAGGGAAAAGTGTACACGTGTGTACACAACAGTGTACACGTGTGTACACAACAGTGTACACGTGTGTACACAACAGTATACCCACGTGTATACAACTGTGTACACGCGTGTACACAACATCGCTCTCGGTATGTCCTCTATAGAGCTCTCGTATGTAGCTCTCCTCGGGGCTAACGTTAGGAGCCCCAGAGACACTGACAAGACTCAATGGGACATATAATTAGCACCCCCAAAGCGTCCAAGATGGCTGAATACAAACAAGGGATCAAGCATCAGCCCTGCCCCCCCTTCCAGCATCACTTGTCCCCACACATTACATTATATATATGTGCATATATCCTAGATGGTCACCAGCAGAGTGAGTGCCTAGGGAGGGGATGGGTGGGAAGAAGGGGCACGAGAGAGCACTAGAATAGTTATCTTTGCAACAGCCGTGAGGCGAAGCTCCTCCCCATCTGATGGGGACAAATGAATAAGCAATAAGAGTCATAGACAAGGCAAGATAATGCAACAACCCTCATCCCTCTGGTCACGCTTGGCACCCCCAGTCGTGCGTAATCTCATTGTCATCAACCTCATCATCTGGGTCGCCTCAATAGTGCTCCTACGCCGGGGTATTGACCTCAACGATCTACTGGGGTTGCATTACTTCGCAGCGGATAAGTTTCGCCTCTTCCAGCTCGTGAGCTATGCATTCCTACACAGCACCTCCTCCCTAGAGCATGTACTGTCGAATATGTTTGCCGTCTGGATGTTTGGCTCTGCGATAGAGCAGGTGTGGGGATCACGTAGGTTCATACTCTTCTACATACTCTGCGGTATATCAGCAGGACTCACACAGGAGCTATTCTGGATGTATGAGCTCAGTGGTATCGAAGGCTACCAGATGGTAGATATAGGCACAGAGATTCTCTCCACACGAGCCTTCCTCGATCTCCTCATCACGGTAGGAGCGTCGGGCTCGGTCTTCGGGCTACTGCTTGCCTACGGGATGCTCTTCCCCAACTCCTATGTCTTCGTGGGGTTCTTCATCCCGCTCAAGGCAAAGTACTTTGTCCTCATCTATGGAGCACTAGAGCTCTACCTCGGTACGCATAATACGGGAGGGAGTGTTGCACACTTCGCCCACCTCGGGGGAATGATAGGCGGACTGATCCTAATCCTTCTATGGCGCAAGAGAGGTGAGATCTCACGTCAGAGCTTCAACTAATCGTCTACTGCGCTACCTCGCAGATGCGACTATGATCCGGAGGATCGTAGTGGTACAGGTCGTGCTGTACCTACTACTCGTCCTCATAGATGGGGTGCTCACCCTCGTCTCCCCGATGCGCTGGTGGAATGCGGGGAGTCTCCTTGCCTTCCAGCCTACGGTAGGCTATCTAATGGATCATCCGTGGACGCTCCTCACCTATATCATCCCACACGACAGCCTGTTCCATATCATGGGTACGGCCCTCCTACTCTCCATCATAGAGCGTACCCTAGAGGAGCGGCTACTCCCCTGGCGTGTGCTCGTGCTCTATCTCTATGGGGCACTGGCGGGGGCACTAGCTGACCTGCTCGGCTACTACCTAGGTGGAGCACTCGGGCTCTGGACTCCACTCCCTATGGAGCTGGTCGGCTCCCAGCCTGCAGTGCTCTCGCTCCTAGCGGCCTCCCTCACCCTACACATCCGCAAGAGAGACACCCCACGCGAATATACCATCGTAGGGGTAAGTCTTGTCATCATGCTTGCGGTAGCCTGCCTCGGGATGTCCTCGTGGAAGGCAGGCTTAGGTGGGCATCTACTAGCCCATGTCGGGGGGATCACATGTGGGGTCGTCTTTGCCCTCCTACTAAGCCGAGGCATCGACCTCACAGCCCCCGTAGCTAAGCCTCTAGGCAGAGCTCTCCGCCGTATATTCTCCAGCCTAGAGGACAAAGTAGACTCTGGCAAGCGTACTCCCGAGGACGAGGCACTCCTAACGCAGCTAAAGCAATCAGGCTACGAAAGTCTCTCCGAGGACGAGCGCAGACGTCTCGATCTGACTAGGCAAGACGACACGAAACAAACTCACTAGATGAAAAATAGACTATCCTCTGGTCCGCTCCTACGGATCAGCTCACATATCATCAAGGTTACGCTCATCGTCCTGACGGTGATCGTAAGCCTTACCTTTTTACTCGGAGCTTACTCGGGCTATATTCGTCCCTCTAAGTGGATCATACCTGCCCTCCTTGGGCTCTTCTTCCCCGTCCTACTCGTCCTACAGATGGGGGTGACGATCCTGTGGCTACTGGCCTTCGATCGCAAGCGACTACTCATGCTCTGCGCCGTATGGCTCATCTCCCTACCCCAGCTCCTCATATACTTCCCCATCAACCGCTCGGAGCGTGTCTCAGACGAGCACAGCGAGCCTACAATCCGTGTGCTCTCATATAATGTATGTGCCTTCGGCTTCAAGCCCCATTCGGACGTAGCCCCCAACGCCACCCTGCAGTACATCAAGAGCAGTGGGGCAGACATCGTCTGTATCCAAGAGGCTATGCTGAACCAAAATCCCTTCGCAGGGGTCGTCTCCAAGACCCTCAAGGGCTACCTCAGTCAGGACTATCCCCACATACGAGTCATACGTGTCAATAGAGGGGGCAGTACCCTAGCCATCCTCTCCAAGCACCCGATCAGCAGTGTGCATGAGATCCCCATCCCCTCGTGGGTCAATGGGGCAATCGCCGCCAAGATACTCGTCCACGACAAGGAGATCCTCGTCATCAATGCCCACCTAGAGTCCTATCACCTAGGGCGTGTAGATGGAGAGGAGTACCTCAACCTCGTCAAAGAGGGTAATGCGATCCGCCTACAAGATGCCCTCCGAGCCAAGCTCTCCCCTACCCTCAAGGCACACGAGGAGCAGGCCCAGATCCTACAGAACTTCATCCAAGAGCATAGCAAGGAGGGACATGTGATCGTCTGTGGAGACTTCAACGACACTCCGCTCTCCTACCTCCACCGCCGAGTGTCGGAGGGAATGGAGGATGCCTTCGTGGAGCGAGGCAATGGCTTTGGCTTCACCTTCCATACACGTCCCTTCTACGTACGTATCGACCATATTATATATGGCAAGGCCTTCCGTGCTCTGAGCTGTCAGGTAGACCGCTCAGCAGCTGAGTCCGACCATTATCCCATCGAGGCTGTACTCGCCCTATCTCCTAGCCCAGCCGAGTAGCATATCCACATCCATCCTCTTCAAGTCCCCCAGCCCTCAGAGCCCACTCCCTCCTACATCCTATAGCTAGCGCAGGATCCACCCCGTACCTCATCTAAGAGAGATATATGAGAGGCCTCCGCTACGGGTCGCATCACTTAGTCATTCATCGCCCTATGCTTCATAGCAAGATCCGCCAGTATATCATAGACTTCCTCGTCGGGCCCCTATTCGTCCAGGGGCAGGGAGTGGATCGTTACCAGCGACGCTTCCAGGCTGTCGGCTACACCGATGACCCCGAGGAGATGAAGCAGTACCCTGTGGTGATCCTCCCCTCGGGCTTCTTCGAGGGCAAGAACTACGGTACCGAGAGGAGCTATCCGAGCCTGCCCCTAGAGCAGTGGCGGGGGATCCCGATCCTCTTCGGATCACCTAGAGAGGAGTGGAGCAGTGATGGACGGCAGGTCATCATCCATGCGGACCTCATCGCCTCGAGCTACTTTCTCCTCTCCAGATATGAGGAGATGTACCTACGACATGAGCGGGACGAGCAGGGATGCTTCCCCGGTAAGAGCTCCCTACCCTACCGAGCTGGCTTCATCCATCGCCCCATCATAGATGAGTACGGCTATGCACTGCGTGAGATACTCATCAGCAGTGGTATCGCTGATCGGTACAACCTCAGGATCCCCGAGCGAGCCAAGACGTTCAGTGCCGTACATCTCACGCATGACCTTGCCCGCCCCTACAACTACAGAGGCTGGAGGAGCTTCCTGAGAGCTTGGCTGAAGGAGAAGAAGAACCCCTTGACGGCACTCAAGCTAGCCTTTGGCTCAGACAAGGAGGATGACTACTATACCTTCCCCAAGTTCCTCAAGTGGGATCGTGAGCTCAAGGACTACCTCCCTAAGGGCGTAGCGCATATCCACTTCTTCGTCAAGATGCCCTCTCGCCATCAACTGGATCGTCCCCAATATCACCCTCGCTCCTCCTATATGCGCCGAGTGCTCCTAGAGGCTCGCCGTGTAGATGCTCGCCTAGGTCTCCTAGGTAGCCACACTGCAGCCCTGTATACGGATCGTATCGGGGAGGAACGTAAGGCCTTCGAGCGAGTCTATGGCCAGCCTCCTATGGGCCTTCGTTATAGCTCTCTGGTGGCCTGCGAACCCGAGGACTACCTGCAGGCCCTCTATTCGGGCTTTAGGCACGACTACACGATGGGCTATGCCGATGTAGCAGGCTTCCGGCTAGGTACCTGTCGCCCTGTCCGCTTCATCAACCCCAACACCCGTCAGCTCACCGAGCTCACCCTCCACCCCCTCATCCTACGAGACCTCACCCTCAGTGATCAGAAGGCTATGGGACTGAGCCACGAGGAGGCAGAGCAGGTAGCAAGTGACCTAGTACGTACGACTGCCCGATACAATGGGGAGCTGACCCTGCTGTGGCACAATGACCTCCTCTCCCAGAAGACCCATCCCTGGCACTCCGTCCTCTACCGAGCCCTCCTTAGGCTGATCGAGGAGATCGACCGAGAGGTCACCGATGCCTATGAGGAGGACTCCCCCCTTGCCTCCTACTAAGTTCCGCACCCCGTAGAGCTATTCCCCACACCCATCTACCCATACAGAGTAAGTATAGTCCAGCTATAAGCCCCACTCGACGATCGACAGCTATGTCCACAGACCTCTTTCGCCCACTCACCTTCGACTCCCCCTCCCCCTATCCCTTCCTCATCTGTGCTGGTCCATGCAGCGCAGAGACAGAGGAGCAGACCTACG
>NZ_CAJZFJ010000037.1 GCF_915070105.1 uncultured Porphyromonas sp. | reverse complement strand
ACAATAGTGTACTCACGTGTATACATCTGTGTACACGCGTGTACACTACCTCGCTCTAAATATATCCTCGGTAGTGCTCTCGTGTATGTGTCCCTCGGGGGCTAACGCCTAGGTACTCTAGGAATACAGCTAAGGCTCCCGGATATGAACGAATATCCCCAAAGAGCCAAAGACTGGAGTGTACGAAAGAGATCAAGCCTCGCCCCTAGCTAGCGTGGGGAGAGGGACTGAATGTGGATCCCCTTAGCTCCGTGCCCCTCCTGCAACATGCTCTGTATCAGTCCTCCCGAGAGGACAAAGACGAACATACCGAGACCCCTCCTGCGCTCTAGGTAAGAACGCCCTCGTCACCTTACATAGGTGATGAGGGCGTTCATTATAGGAGCGTAAATGCGCTCTCGGTATATTCGTTTTCGGGATGGTGTAATGCGCTCGATGGCCGAGGCCTAATGGCGGAGCTAAGACCCTGTAGATGTGTGGGATGGAGAGGTGCGAAGAGCCTTTGTCTCGACACTTCCTCCCGCTTCTAGAATCTCCAGCTAGAGGGGGTCTACGTCGATCGTGATACTGATCCGACGGCTCTCCGGCAGGGTCGTGTGGAGCTGTGCCTGTGCCGAGGCGAAGGCTACCCGCTCATCTTGGTAGGAGGTGGTGAAGGGGCGACGAACGAGGATACGCTGGATGTAGAGCCCATCCACACGACCTACGTGTGGGGTAAGGGCTTCGCTTACCTCCTCTTGGGGTAATAGAGCCCTTAGGTAGAGGGATAGGTGAAGGCCTACCTGAGCTACGAGGCGGGCATCCTTGCCCTTGAGGTAGATATAGGTCATGCGCCATAGGGGAGGGTAGTGTAGGGCTTCACGTTCCTCGAGCGTCTGATGGATGAAGCTCTCGTAGTTCCCCCGGGCTAGGATCTGTAGGAAGAGGTTCTCGGGGTCATTCGTCTGGACGAGGCACTCTGGCTGTGAGCCACCCTGCTCGGCACCTCGTAGGCGGAGCTGGTAGAGCAGCTGGTAGGCTCGCTCATAGGAGCGGAAGTCCGGGTAGCCGAGTAGTGCATCTAGCTGTACGACACCGATGAGACCGACTTCGCCCCATACGGACTGCCCCTTGATCAGCTGTGTCCCGATGAGGATCTCCGTACCCTCTGCCTCCAGTCGTGCCTGGAGCTCCACCTGCTTCCTACGGGAGGAGAGGGAATCGCTATCGATACGCACCACAGCATGATCGGGGAAGAGACGTTGTACCTCCTCCTCCACACGCTCTATCCCGTAGCCGACCTCACGTAGGGCGGGCTTCACCCCACTCTTGGTCTCCACCTCTGTCGCTCCGCAGTGGGGGCAGGCAGGCGGAGGAGGCTCGCTGTGCCCGCAGTAGTGACAGATGAGTAGCGAGCGGGACTGATGATAGGTCAGGCTGACGTCGCAGTGTGGGCATAGGAGGCGTGAGCCACAGGCACCACAGAGTAGGTAGGGAGCGTAGCCCCGTCTATTCTGTAGGAGGAGGGCGGTCTTCCCCTGGCTGATGACGGCCTTGATCCGATCATAGAGATACGGGGAGAGGGCATAGCCGTAGGGCATAGCCTTGCTTTGGCGAAGACCCTTGAGGTCGATCGTCTGTATCGGGACGAGGGCAGGCGGGGCTGTCGGTGTCGCTCCCTCTTCGTTCAGTAGGGCATACTTACCACGTAGAGCGTGGAAGACGACTTCGGCAGATGGCGTACACGAGGCCAGCAGCACACGAGCCCCCCGCTGATGTGCCCGCCATAGGGCTACGTCACGAGCGTGGAAGAGTGGAGCGGTGGTCTGCTGCTTGTAGAGGTACTCCTGCTCCTCATCGATGACGATGAGACTGAGCCTAGGTAGGGGCAGGAAGACCGCTGTGCGTGTCCCGACCACTAGGGCGGGTGTCTCTAGGGTGGTGAGCCTACGATAGGTCTCCACACGGAGGGGCTCACCGAGCAGACTATGGTAGGGGTAATAGCCCTCAGGCAGGAGACGTGAGAGACGGCTTAGGAAGGAGAAGCTCGAGGGGGTCAGGGTGACTGTCGGGGTGAGAAAGAGGACTTGCCCCCCCTCCTCTAGGGTCTGATGTACCTGACGCAGTAGATAGTCCTCCTTGGCATGGGTGCTCTGTCCCCAGTAGAGGCTGACGGGATGCTCGAGCTTCGATACTGGAGGGAGCGGGGGGAGCTCTACGGGATTACCTAGCTCTATTCGGCTCTTGGGCTGCTCCAGCTGCTCTAGGATGCCCTTGTCTATGAGGGCTCTGAGAGGTGCACTGCCCTGAGGGTGATGCTCCAGCAGGAGACTACGGGGAAGGGTCTCGGAGAGGGACAGGTTACGCTCCTCGAGTAGGCGGGCGAACGTCCCAAGGAGCTCTGCCTGTCTCGGTGCTCTACTGAGCGTGGCATAGGTCTGGCTGAGTGCCTCATCGTCCTGCTGGAGGTGTGGGGCTAAGCGTAGGACACGTATGAGTCTAGGTCGGTAGGTCTGCTGGAGCAGCTCCTCCGTGAGCAGTGCTCCTAGTGCGACGAGGTGGGCGATAGGACGGACGAGCCTTCGCCCAAGGATCTTCTCCAGCCTATCTACGGCGAGGCCTTCGCCCCCTAGCTCTCTGAGGGTGTCGAGGATCTGGAACTCAAGGGGGCTAAGAGGCTCTGTCGTCGCAAAGTCGGGAGCGAGGCGAAGAATCGTCTGGCTCTCGGGAAGTAAGCCCGCAGGTAGTGCCATACGGAGCACCGAGCCTAGGGGGCAACAGTAGTAGTAGCTCACCCAGTCCCACAGACGCAGTTGCTCCTCACTGATGAGGGGGCTAGCGTCGAGGACTTGGTCGATGGGCTTGCACCTCCTGCCCTCATCCTCCTCCCTTAGCCTACGGATAACTCCTGTATAATATCGCTTGGCGCCGAAGGGGACAGCCACCCGACATCCTGCGCCTACCTCGGGATGAGCAGCACGCAGATCTGGGGGGAGCTCGTAGGAGAAAGAGCCTTCGACGGCAAGGGGTATGATGACTTCGGCGATGAGCATATTGTGATGGGGTGGGTAGCTTACCCTTAGAGTGGATAGCGTCGCCCTTCCACAGGAGAATATGTGGATACCTCAGTGGAGAGGTCGTGGATACTTGGGGGAGGGCGATGTGGACACCTCTGCAAAGGTAGTGAAGATACCTCAATGCAGGTAGTGAGGGAAACTCCTTCGAGACCGCAGTCGCTTCTGATGTGAGCTAGATGGGAAAAAACTTAGTTTGGCTATCGGAATAGCTTGGTTTGAACTAAAGATAAAGCCTTGCTTGGACTAAGGGGGGAGATGTAGAGGTGGAGGAAGAGCCTTAGTGGGGGCTTGGAGAGTGGTTGAGGGTGTTTAGGCTTGGTTTCGCTGTTGGGCTGGGTGATAAGGGTAGAAATAGGCTTCCCCTTCATCCTCCCAGTGACTACAGTGTCAGCTGGGGAGGATGAAGGGGAAGAACGAAAGAGGGGGAGGTGGGGCTACTTGCTACGCTTGGAGCGTTTGGCCTTGCGGGAGGAAGACTTGGCATGTCTGTTCGCCTTCTTCTTGTGCTTGGTGGGAGGTGGCGGAGTCACAAAGAGTTCGCTGACGAAGCGTCCAAAGCTTTGCTTAGCCTCTGCACTATTGCGTAGATTATTGGCCATGAAGACGAGGCTATACCACTTCTCTCCCCATTGGATATAGCCAGCATAGCCACGCACTCCACGTATAGATCCACTCTTCATATAGGCTCTGATGTCAGGGTGGATCTGTATCTTACGCACCGTGCCCGATACGCCTACCTCGGGAAGCGAAGCGAGGAAGGGTGCGCGCAGGATCTCATCCTCCCAGAGAGCATGTAGCATCATACTCAGCGCTTGGGCTGTGATACGGCCGTGAGGACTTAGCCCCGATCCATCATAGGGGGTGAACTGCGAAGCGGTCAGCTGGAGACGCTGTCGCCAATAGTTGCGCACCGAGATGGGGAGCGAAGCCCTGCGCTGGGTGCTGTCGTTGAGGTGGTAGGCGAAGGCCTCGGCAAAGATATTCGAGCTCCTATAGTTGGTTATACGGATGAGGGTATCGGCCTTGAGCGAAGAGTACACCCCGAGCCTGCTGATCCCTACCTGTGCGTTTACCTGCAGGGGGCTTGGGGCGGAGACGACCTCTATGCCCCATTGCTTGAGCCCTTCGCGAAGCCAAGAGGTAAGGAAGCGTGGGGGATCTACGAGGGGCATGCGTCGGTGGTGAGCGTGCATACCCGAGCGTGCTATCCCCGAGAGCAGGAGGCTATCTCCCCCTGCACTGATGCCGAGGTCTAGGCGCATGCCCCTGCCTGTACCCACCTCTACGGCAGTGGGGAGGCTGAGCGAAGCGATGGAGGTCTCTGCTCGGAGACTATCCCGAGTGCTGCGTAGATAGACATCGGCATAGTTATCGGCAATATTGAAGCCCGAGGCGGGCGCACCGTAGTATTCATTGAGGTCTTCGTCGGGCCAATATTCCCCATAGGTCGGGGTGGGGAAGCCTCGCCCATCTAGGACGACTCCCCCCGTAATCCGACGGATCCCCCAGCGATGTAGGAGCTCGGCGATCTCTCGGATGAACCGTAGGCGATCATCTATATAGTGCGAAGCCAGCGAAGGATCCCCCGAGGCACCGATGACCAGTTGCCCCTCCAGCGTGTCCCCAATGAGCACTCCACGGATGCCCACAGGGGTCTGGAAGCGGTAGTCCCGCCCCCTTAGGGCAAGGAACGCTCCCGTCGTCGGGATCTTCATGAGCGAAGCGGGGCAGAAGGGGTCTTCTGTCCTATAGCTGATAATAGGTGTCTGGGTGGAGAGGTCAGTGAGGAGGACTGTGACACGGGCACGCTGCTTCTGCTCCAGCTTCTTGAGGTGATCGAAAGCTTCAGGGAAGGGCTGAGCCTTGGCCTGTGTGCGGGGAAGCAAAGCGAGTAGGAGCGCAACTAGTAATATACGTGATGTGGGCATAGTGGTATAGTGGTTAGCTCGTCGTAGGGAATAAATCTACCCGACGAAGGCAGTGAGAGGAGTAATAAAGCTATTCGGCAGTCAGTGAGTAAAGGGCAAGAGAAGAAAGATAAGAAAGATAAGCAGAGGCGAACCCCTATATAGACCAGTCTCACATACCCACCGGGTAAGTGTGGGGCAGGCCATCAGGCAGAGTCGGGAGCAGTCTCCAGTGAAGGGAGAGGAGTGCCCCCAGTGGAGGTCGGGACTCACCTACATCGGGACGAGAGGTGTGCCCACAGGGCAAGGTAAAGGAGAGAGGCCGTCCCAAGCCTAAGCTAGAGACGGCCTCTTCGTTGGGATAGATCTAAGTAAGCGACTTACTTACCGCTCTTAGCCATAGCACCACGTGCAGCACGTGTGAGCTTGACAGCACATACTACAGCGTTCTTAGCGTTGATGACTTCGAGGCCTTCGAAGTGTAGAGCGCCGACCTGGATCGTCTTACCGAGACCGAGCTCAGTGACGTCGATGAAGAGCTGCTCGGGGATCTCGGCGTAAGGGGCACGTACCTTGAGCTTACGCATCTCGAGGCTGAGCTTACCCCCTGCCTTCACCCCTTCGGCATGACCCGTTAGGACAACAGGTACTTCCATGACGATGGGCTTGGTAGCCTCTACCTGTAGGAAGTCTAGGTGCAGGATCTGGTCAGTCACAGGGTGGAACTGTAGGTCCTTGAGGACAGCCTTGACCTGCTTGCCAGCGATGGTGAGGTCAATAGCAAAGATGTCTGGCGAATAGACGAGGTTACGTACCCCATCCTGGCTTACGGTGAAGTGTACTACTTCGTTACCTCCATAGAGGACGGCGGGGATGTTGTCCCCTTGGCGAAGGCCCTTAGAGGCCTTCTTGCCTAGCTCCGTGCGAAGCTGGCCTTCGAGTTGGAAAGTCTTCATTCCTTGTTTCTAATAGTTGTGTTACTCAAAATTAGTGTCATCTAATTTCCCATCACACGAGACCTCGCACCAGAGGTACAAGGGCATACTCGCCCGAGAGACAATCGTCAAACGCCGACAAAGATAACTAAAAACTTTTAGAGTGCTTTCCTACAGCTACATCTGAGATGTAAGTGGGGGCTCATCCTCCTTTGCCTCAAGCGAGATCAAGGGGATAAGTCTAGGCAATGTAAGGGCTTGGTAAGCAGGATCGGGGAAGGCTATATGCACAGTGCATGAGGCTCTTCCCCGAGGAGCATAAGAGGGTAGTGCACTAGGATCGGCATAGGTTGCCTACCAGAGGTACACAGACATCTGAAGGGAAAAGAAAGGGACGATAATCCGAAGCTGTAATACAAGGTGCAGTAGACACTATCCGTCATCTGCACAATAAAATCCGAAGCAAATAGATCGCTAGCCCGAGAGGGACTAAGCAAAGTAATAAACCTATCGGGGAGGAGGGAATTGAGCCCGTCTACTACCGCCGAAGTGGGGACACCATCTAGCCTCGTGTGCTAGAGGATGCGGGGTGAGCTATCTGCGGGATAGGATGAGACGGTCACCAGGGTGCATGAGGGGGAGGTGGATACGGCCATCCTCTGTCAGCGCCTTGACATCGAGGAGACGTCCATTGAGGCGAAGCTTGTAGTCCTTGAGCTCCTTAGGGAGGGTGAGGATATGCTTGTAGGTGGCATGTGCTACGAGGGTGAACTGCGTGAGCTTGCCAGGACGTGACTGATCCCAAGCGAGGGAGCAGGTGGCATTACCTACGACCTTTAGACCCGAGATCATCCCTTCCTTCCATGCCTTTGGTAGGGCGGGTAGCGGGGTGATACTTCCAGTTTCGCTCTGTAGAAGCATCTCCATAATGCCCGAAGATCCCCCGAAGTTACCATCGATCTGGAAGGGTGGGTGTGAGCTAAAGAGGTTGTTATTTGACCCACTGCCATAGGGCTTGCCCGTCTTGGGGTCAATGGCATCTACTGGGCGCAGGAGCATATTGAGTACCTCATAAGCCTTCTCGGCATCACCTAGGCGAGCACGGAAGTTGATCTTCCAAGCCATCGACCAGCTTGTACTGCTTGCGCCACGTGCATCTAGGCTCTTGCGTGCTGCAGTGATAAGCTCGGGTGTACGCTCCCTTGTGATCTCGTTGCCAGGGAAGAGTCCATAGAGGTGCGAGACATGTCGGTGGTGAGGCTCTACCTCCTTGTAGTTCTCAAGCCACTCCATGATACGTCCATCAGGGCCAATGGTCGTAGGCTTGATCTGGGGAAGGAGCAGGGCGAGTGAGTCTGCGAAGGCCTGCTCTCCGAGGATACGGGCAGAGGCGATCGTATTGGTGAAGAGCTCTCGGATAATCTGATTGTCCATCGTAGAGCCTGCACAGACGGCTACGGTAGAGCCGTCGGGAGCGATGAAGTGGTTCTCAGGCGACGTCGTCGGTACATTGACGAGGTAGCCGTTATTGGGATCCTTGACGAGGGTAGACTGGAAGAATTGGGCAGCACCCTTGATAATCGGATACACACGCTCTAGGTAAGCTCTGTCCTGAGTGTAGAGGTAGTGATTGTAGAGGTGCTGGCAGAGCCAAGCGGCACCCGTATTGGTAGCGCCCCAGCTGGGGTGCTCACCGGGGGCGGTGAAGCCCCATACATTCCCGAGGATGTGTGTGACCCAGCCCTTGCCCTTGTAGAAGGTTTGGGCGGTTTGGTGCCCCGAGGGGCCCAGCCCCTCGACCCATGAGGTGAGAGGCTGGACGGACTCGGAGAGGTTACCCTTCTCGCTTGGCCAGTGGTTCATCTGAAGGTTGATGTTCAGGTGATAGTCACTGTTCCAAGGAGCCTGGACGAGGTTCGTCCATAGGCCCTGAAGGTTGGGAGGGAGAGCACCTGGACGGGTGCTGGAGAGGAGCAGATAGCGACCGAACTGCATGTAGAGAGTAGCGAGGTTGGGGTCAGCAGCGGGGTTCTTGTGGTAGGCCGCTAGACGCTTGTCTATGGGCAGGCCTTCGAGGACGGTGTTGCTGTTACCAATGCGCATCTCTACACGTGTCATAGACTCTGCGAAGGCCTGTCGGTGATCACTCTCTAGGGCTGCGGGGCTGGTCCCTGCAGCTGCCATGATCTGGTCGATACCTTCCTCTACGAGAGAGAGCTGAGGATTGTAGTAGTTTGTGTTATGGGCAATGAGGATTTGAATGACAGGGGCATCTACGATGAGGAGCTCGTTGCCACGCGTGATGAGCTTACCACCATGTAGAAGGAGAGGTTTGGCGACAATTGCATAGCTCAGTCCCTGACCGCCACGGCCGTTGGGTAGTGAGCCAGAGAGGGTGATGAAGCCATCACGGACGGAGCTATATCCGTTCTCGGGGCGGCTCATGCTCAGGCGAAGGGTGTCCTGACGTGCAGCGGGAGTCTGGTTGTAGATGTTGATGACATTGACATCGCTGATGTAGGAGCTGTAGAGCGTCTTCATGCGGTAGGGTCTACCTGCCACCTCGATGACTTCCTTGCTCTCACCGTGGTTCAGGTCGAGGCTACGCTTGTAGCTAGAGCAGGGGATGTAGCTCCCCCAGTTTAGGTGCAGGAAGCCTCCTACCTCATAGCTCCCATAGGGAGTCTTGGCACCACTTCCATGACCGCTACCCTTACCTCCACAGACGAAGGTCTTGTAGATAAGGTTCTCGGCCTCCTTGTGCTTACCGGCGAAGAGCAGTTCGCGGATCTCGGAGAGGTACTTGGAGGCCTCGGGGTTAAGGGCTTCGGCATCCTTACTACCGCTCCACATAGAGCTTTCGTTGAGCGTGATCTTCTGGTGTGTGAGACCTCCATCGCTGAGCATGCCGAGGCGGCCATTCCCTAAGGGAAGCTCCTCCATCATGTTCTTCGCTGGGCGGTCGAAGTAGTAGGTTAGTTCGGGAACACGAACGAATCTGCTGGGAGATGACTCGTCCTCGGATAATCCCGAGCTTTGGGCGTGTGAGGGGCTCACCGAAGCTAGGAGCATGGCGAGACCGGCACAAGCAATAAACTGTGTCTTGATCATAAAGTTAGATGTATAAAATTAAACGATATTACCCCTATGCGCCCCTGATCAGAAGGCGCTAGGGGGTGTGTCTGTATTATTTCCTGGTTCGCCCTCGAAGATCTCCACGGCCTCCACGTCCCCTGCATCCGAGCAGGGAGAGAAACCCACGGGGGTCTTGAAGGTGGCGTCTTTCCTGTAGCCTAGTTTACTATCTGAGTATACTTTCTTGATGAACTTACCGAATACTGGTAGGGCTGCGGCTGCCCCCTGCCCGAAGGCCATCGTGTTGAAGCGTACGCTACGCTCTTCGCCTCCTACCCAGCATCCTGCTACGATGTCTGGGGTGAAGCCCATGAACCACGTATCGCTGTTACGCTGTGTCGTACCCGTCTTACCGCCGAGGGGCATCTGTAGCCCAAAGGTAGAGGAGCGCAGACGTCCCCCAGTACCGCCATTGACGACATTCTGAAGCATGTAGAGCATCTTATTGGCAGCGTCAGTAGTGAGCACCTCGGTCATCTGTGGGGTGAAGGTCGCTACGATGTTGCCGTGCATATCCTCGATCTGCGTGACGAAGATCGGGTCTATGCGTACCCCATCATTGACGAAGGTCGTGTATCCTGAGACCATCTCCCCGACAGTAGCCTCTGGCGTACCGAGGGACATAGCCATCGTCGCCTCGATTGGGCCTCTGAGACCATAGCTCTCTAGGAGTCGCTTGAAGGTAATCGGAGAGGTACGGCTCATCAGCTCGGCAGTCACCCAGTTATCGGAGTTCTGTAGCCCCCATTGGATGGAGACCATCTCACCGATACGACGGCTGTTGGAGTTGCGTGGTGTCCACGTCTGTCCATTGTCTAGCTGATAGGTCTGCTGTACGTGTAGGATCTCGTCACAGGGAGAGGCTCCGTCTACCATCGCTAGCGAATATAGGTAGGGCTTGATGATTGACCCTGTCTGACGTCTACCATCGGAGACCATATCGTACTGGAACTGCCCAAAGTTGATGTCCCCCACATACGCCAGCACATGCCCGTTATGAGGATCCATCGCCATGAAGCCCGATCGCAGGATACTCTTCATGTATCGAATCGAGTCGATCGGGGTCATGATCGTGTCACGCATACCGCGCCACGACCATACCTGCATCTTCGTCTTCTTGTGGAACTGTGCCTTGATCTCTGCCTCGGATAGCCCGTCCTCCTTGCTCAGACGCCAGCGCTCACTCTGACGCATCGCACGGCTAAGGATCGCTTCACGCTGCTCCTTGGATATGGAGGTGCTGAAGGGATCTCCGCCACGGCTCTTGCGTTCGCGGTCGAAGGCAGGCTGTAGATACCCCCCGACATACTCCTCGATAGCCTCCTCGGCATAGCGCTGCATATCAGGTACGATCGTCGTGTAGATCTTCAGCCCATCAGTGTAGATGTTGTAGGGGGAGCCATCAGGCTTATGGTTCTTGTTGCACCAGCCGTAGAGGGGGTTGGTCTCCCACTGGATGCTGTCATCTCGATAGCGATCGTACTGCCAGGAGGCATAGTCGCTACGATCGGGCTTGCCTGCCATCATGATCTTGCGAAGGTGCTCACGGAAGTAGGGAGCTGTGCCCTGCTTGTGATCCATCTTGTGGAAGGAGGTGCGGATCGGGAGCTTGGAGAGCGAGTCCACCTCACGCTCTGAGAGGTAGCCTGCCTTCTCCATCTGCTGGAAGACCGTGTTGCGTCGCTCCAGTGGCTGGGGGCTATTCCTGCGGAGTATGGGGTTGTAGACCGAAGGGTTCTTACACATCCCCACGAGCACGGCAGCCTCCTCGACATTGAGCTCGGCGGGAGTCTTACCGAAGTAGGTATAGGCAGCCGACTTGATCCCTACGGCATTGTAGAGGAAGTCGAATTG
Source organism: uncultured Porphyromonas sp. (assembly GCF_915070105.1). GTDB lineage: Bacteria > Bacteroidota > Bacteroidia > Bacteroidales > Porphyromonadaceae > Porphyromonas. Next base: position 11,010 of record NZ_CAJZFJ010000037.1, on the reverse strand, counting down.
GTTGAGATACATCGAGATGATCTCCTCCTTCGTGTAGTATCGCTCTAGCTTGGCTGCGATGACCCACTCCACGGGCTTCTTCATCATACGAGTGAAGAAGTTGGAGCTAGGGGGCGAATAGAGCATCTTGGCGAGCTGCTGGGTAATGGTACTACCTCCACCACCGCTCTTCTGCTGGAGGATACCTGTCTTCACGACAGCACGTGCCAGCCCACGGAAGTCAATCCCTGAGTGGCTCTCGAAGCGTATATCTTCGGTGGCGACTAGGGCCTTGATGAGGTTAGGGGAGATGTCCTTATATTCGACGAATACACGATTAGTACCGCTGTGGGCAAAGGAGCCTATGATCTCACCGTTGGCGGCGATGAGCTGTGAGGCATACTTGTCGATAGGGTTCTGTAGCTGCTCAATCGGAGGGAGGTAACCGATCCACCCACGTGTGATAGCAAAGAGCCCACCGAGTATAGCGAGCCATACGAGTGCAAATCCGACCCAAAGGCACACCTTAATCTTCTTCTTCATTCTTCCTTATGACCATATATTCTCCTCTTTGGTGTTAGAGGAGCGTACCTCAATCCCTCCCTCTGACTTTGTGTCTAAGGCAGGATGAGATACATATTATATATACTGCAAAGGTATGAACTTTTAGCAACTCGCAACACATACACAACTGATCCTCCCACGGCTACCTTTGGATACCAGGTGTTGAGTCTCGTAAGTGTGGGGTATATGGTTTGTATATAAGGTTATAGTTGTTAGGTGTCGCCATCCTCTGTGCTGAGGGTGCTCTGTCCTCACCTAGAGGGAGGTGAAGTGCTTGAGGAGCTCTTTAGGCTGCAGCTGATGCCCTCTCGTGTGCTAGTCTGATTCCTTAGTAAGTGTGAGCATTGCGACGATAGCTGCATTAGCAAACAAAGCTATTGCCCAAACCCAAGACCAGAAGGGAGGAAATAATTTGTCCCAGAAACTCCAAAAGTCTCCCCCAGATGCTATTGTATGATAGGCGCAGTAGGGGGCGTATAGGATGAAGGCGATGGCAATGGCTCTAGTCAGCCACTTGAAGGCTCGGAAGATCTTGATGAGATGATACCTGATTTGCCTTAGTTGTGTAGCCATAATTTGAGTCTGATTGAGGGAGTGAGGATGATAGTTGTGCTGTATGTATGTGCGGATTGACAGATTTGTGTCGCTGTCTAATTACTTGCTCCTGCAAATGTATCAATAATATCGCTGTGTAGTACAGCTATTCCTCATATAGTCCTTGTGGCCTCCTTTACTCCTACCCATCCTGAGCTATGTGTCTCTCCCCAGCAAAGCCTTGGGAGGCGCATGTTGCCCCCCTTCTCGATAGGCGAAGAGTTACCTTTAGCCTAGAGGGCAAGGAGTGCGGTCGCTATCTCTCCATAGAGGCAGGAAGAGGGGGTGGAGCGATGTCCTCGTACCCCTAGAGGAGCGCACGGTAGACCGCCGAATAGTATACACGTGTGTACACACTTGTGTACCTACTGTGTATACTCTTGTGTACACGTGTGTATACAGGAGTGTACAAACGTGTACACACCTAGCGCCCCTGCCGAGAGCCCACCCAGGGGTGATACCGTGTAGTGAGGTGAGCTCTCGGCATATATAGGTATGCTGTAGCGTTTTTTCGTATCTTTGTCCCCGACTTTTGTAGGAGAGCATCGCTTGATGTCCGCTTATTTAGGTCAGCAAGTCATGCGTACCTCTCCTATCGAGAGACGCTCGTGTGTAATTCATAGTAAGTTTAACAAATGGAAAATTTAAAAGAGATCAAGCCCATCGCAGACTTCAACTGGGATGAGTTTGAGCAGGGAGAAGCCGCCGCTTCTGCTTCTCGCAAGGAGCAGGAAGCCGCCTACGACAACACGCTGAACAACGTCAAGGATCAGGAGGTCGTCATAGGTACTGTCACCGAGATCAACAAGCGTGATGTCCTCGTAGACATTGGCTTCAAGAGCTCTGGTCGTATCTCCGCTTCGGAGTTCCGCTACAACCCTGAGCTAAAGGTCGGGGACAAGGTAGAGGTCTTCATCGAGTCACAGGAAGATAAGAAGGGTCAGCTCGTCCTATCTCACCGTCAGGCTCGCGTAGCACGCTCATGGGATCGTATCAACGAAGCCCTAGAAAAGGACGAAGTGGTACGAGGCTACGTCAAGTGCCGTACGAAGGGTGGTATGATCGTCGATATCTTCGGTATCGAAGCCTTCCTCCCTGGATCTCAGATCGACGTCCGTCCTATCCGCGACTACGATGCGTATGTGGATAAGACTATGGAGTTCAAGATCGTCAAGATCAACCAGGACTTCAAGAACGTCGTCGTATCACATAAGGTACTCATCGAAGCTGAGCTCGAAGCCCAGAAGGCTGAGATCATCGGCAAGCTCGAGAAGGGTCAGGTACTCGAAGGGGTGGTTAAGAACATCACTTCCTACGGAGCCTTCATCGACCTCGGTGGTATCGATGGTCTTGTACACATCACCGACCTCTCTTGGGGCCGTGTATCACACCCCAGCGAGGTGGTATCACTCGATCAGACGCTCAACGTCGTTATCCTTGAGTTCGACGAAGCTAAGAAGCGTATCGCTCTTGGCCTCAAGCAGCTCCAGCCACACCCATGGGATAGCCTAGACGCTAACCTCAAGGTAGGTGACAAGGTCAAGGGTAAGGTCGTCGTCCTCGCTGACTACGGTGCATTCATCGAAGTCGCTCCTGGCGTCGAAGGGCTTGTCCATATCTCCGAGATGAGCTGGACACAGCACGTACGTTCTGCTCAGGATATCCTGAAGGTAGGAGACGAGGTAGAGGCTGTCATCCTCTCGCTAGACCGCGAAGAGCGTAAGATGAGCCTTGGTCTCAAGCAGCTCAAGGAAGATCCATGGGAAAACATCGACAAGCGTTTCCCTATCGGTTCTCGCCACACTGCCAAGGTGCGTAACTTCACGAACTTCGGTGTCTTCGTAGAAATCGAGGAGGGTATCGATGGGCTAGTCCACATCTCTGACCTCTCCTGGACGAAGAAGATCAAGCACCCCAACGAGTTCACCGAAGTCGGTGCTCCCCTTGAAATCGTTGTCCTCGAGATCGACAAGGAGAACCGTCGCCTCAGCCTAGGCCACAAGCAGGTAGAGGAGAACCCCTGGAACAACCTAGAGGCTGACTACCGCGTAGGTACCATCCACGAAGGTACAATCAGTGAGTTCATCGACAAGGGTGCTATCGTATCCCTCCCCGAGGGTATCGAAGCCTTCGCTACGCCTAAGCACCTCATGAAGGCTGATGGCTCGCAGGCTACCAAGGGTGAGACCCTCCCCTTCAAGGTGATTGAGTTTAACAAGGACGCTCGCCGCATCATCGTCTCACACAGCCGTACCTTCGAAGACGAAGCAAAGGCTGAGGCTCGTGCTAGCGAACGTGCAGAGCGTGGTGAGCGTCAGGCTCGCCAGCAGGATGCAGCTGCCGCTGTAGCTGCTACCAACGCTGCTACGGAGAAGGCTACCCTCGGTGACCTCGATGCCCTCGCAGCACTGAAGGAAAAGCTCTCCTAAGCGTCTAAACGCTACACCCACATAACGAATGGGGATCGCCCCACGGAGCCTAGGCTCTGTGGGGCGATCTGCATTATAGGCTATAGGCTGGCTCTATGGGGCTAGTAGATGGGATAGGTGTAATAGGAGTAATAGGTGCAATGGGTCTAATAGGTGCAATAAGTCCAATAGGAAAGCTGAGAAGGACTAGCTGTGCTGTCAGGATAGTGAGCTAGCTGTGGTGAGGGCAGTGAGCTAGCTATGCCTAGGGCTCTGAGCTACTGGTAGGGCAGGGCTGGGAGATGTCGGTATGACAGAGCTGGGATGCAGTTAGCTAGCAGGAGCGATAGGGCTAGCTGAGTCGCTAGGGTGGGAGGACAGAAAAGGGCAACCCCTCGAGAGGTGCACCGACTGGGTCGGTGGTCTCTCGAGGGGTTGCCCTTTTCTAGGGAAGGGAAGGCGTGCTGAGTTTACTTCTTGATGAAGCGCTGGCTAGAGCCTCCCGCACGTACGACGTAGATGCCTGGTGTGTAGGCGCTGACGTTGATACGATCCCCACGGAGGTAGTTGGCATTGCGATAGAGACATTCGCCAGCGATGGAGAAGATCTCTACTCGACCTGCTGTGGTGAGCGTGATGTAGTCCACAGCTGGGCTGGGGAGTACACGTAGGTCGGTGATGTTCGCAGTGTCATCGGTGACAGGAGGTTCGCCCACGGTCAGCGGGATGCGTAGGTAGACGGTGGCACCACGGCTTACGGCCTTGACGAGGAGGCTCGTCTCACCCTTAGCCTTGGTAGTCACCTCGAGCTTGCCTTCCTTCACTACTGCTGTAGCTAGAGAGGCATTGGGTGCCTCTAGGAGGGTATAGGTGACAGTCGCACCAGCCTTCTTAGGCAGGGTCGTTGAGGAGAAGATCTTAGCGAGCTCCAGAGCCTGGGTCGAACCTGGGCGGATGGTGACCTGTGTCGCCTGTTCCTCGATGATCTTACCCCCTACGTTATCAAGGATGAAGTAGAAGGGGATCGTCGAGCCAAACTGATTGGCACGTGTACCCATAGCGGTGAAGCGGATCGAGGATACCTCGCCTAGGGCGGAGAGGTCCAGCCACTGCCACGTGTCGATGACGTAGTGATCGGCAGGGTTCTCACTGCGGTAGTCGGCGAGGTAGAAGTCTACCTTCTTGCTCTCGTCGTCGTTGGAGATCGCTGTGATCTTGTAGTAGTCTCCCTTCTTGAAGGGCGTATTAGGCTCATCCCCCAAGCCCGTACCATGCTCGGAGACGTACTTGACCCAAGCGGTATTGGAGATGTACATGCCGGGGATCACAGCCTTGGCAGCATGGGTGACCTGAAGCTTGGTATCACCGAAGAGATAGGCGACACCATAGTTCTTGGAGTCAGCCATCCCGTGACCAACGACACCGTTGTACTGATCAGCCAGCTGGCTGTAGGTCGTAGCCGTGTGGTTGGAGTAGGCGTATCCGCCCCATGAAGCCCACTTCTTCATATAGGTGTTGGTGAAGCTGTAGCTACCACTATAGAAGGTCGTGGTCTGTACATCCTCAGTCTGGTTGGGGTCACCTGTCCAGTGGCTTTCGCTGGCGAGTGCGAGATCATCGAAGGTGGCTAGTACAGCGTCGCCTGTGACCTTGAGGAGCTTGCTTGCTGAGGCTGTGGTACCCCAAGCGTCCTTGACGACGACCTTGTACAGACGGGTATGATCCGCCTTCGTCGTGTAGGAGGCCTCGGTAGATACTTCCTTGCCTAGGGCGTCTGTCCAGACGTAGGTGTATGGAGCTACACCACCTGAGGCGGAGACGCTGAGCGTCTTCGTCTCTCCACTCTTGGCTGTCTCGGTGGTGGCGTCCAGCGTGAGGGCTGCGGGGGCACCACTGAAGTCATCGATATGTACTGTACCGAGGGTGACGAGGGTGAGGGAGTGTAGAGCGCCGAGTTCACGGAGGTTGACATAGACCCACTTCCCTTCGGTGGCGGGTATGTCCTTCGTCTTGGTCTCTGTGCCATCCTTGTCCTTAGCCTTGAGCTTGACCTCCTTGTCACTACGTAGCCAGAAGCCGTCTAGTGTTAGGTCATAGCGGCTGTTGGTGATGGTGATTACAGCAGGGGAGATGACCTTGGCAATGTGCTTACTGCCTGTGGTCGCACCCTTGTCCTCGCGGACGACCTCGAAGCCCTCGAAGCGTGCTGTACCATCGTTGAAGTCCGCCGCCCCTACGGCAATGCCTTCGAAGGTCGATACCTCCGTCTTGGGGTACCCCGTGGTGAAGGTGACGGGAGTGAAGGGGGCGGTATACTCGTCATTCAGGCCGAGCAGTAGGCCGTAGAGCTTGTATTCCGTCTCCGCAGTGAGGCCTGTCAAAGCCTTGGTCTGCTCGGTACCCTTACTGAAGATCAGCGAGGTCGTCGAGGCCTTCAGCTCATCTACCGTAGGAACAGCGTCGCTTGAGGGGAGTACCTTGTAGAGGAGCTTACCGAACTCCGTGGCCTTGACCACGAGGCGAGCTGTCGTGACCTCTACCTTGTCCACACGTGGGTAGCCTTCCTCTAGGGCAGGAGTGGTGTGGTCGGTGACCTCGTAGGCACCTGCCGTAGCAGGGTCAGGACGCTCAGCGGAGGTGATGTCCTTGGTGACCTCGGGGAGACGAGGGGCAAAGCGGAGACCACCTACCTTCTTGGGAAGAAGTGAGGAGGCTTCGTCAAAGAAGGCAGCTTCCTCTACGATCGAGGTAGCATCGCCCGTCTCGCTCTTCCACTTGTTGATATCGACAGCCTCACCGAGGTAGGCGTAGCTTGCCCCTGAGGTGAAGTTGGCATTGTGGGAGAGGGTGAGCCCCGTCTTCATCGTCGCTCTATTGAGGTAGTAGACGTAGCCCCCGGTGTGGTTTTGTAGGAGGTTGTTCTTGATCGTGACGTCGTGCTCGAGCGTGTTGTTTTTGCCGACGTTCGCTAGAGCTGCCGTGTTCTTCTTCTCGGCAGGGCCGGTGATGGACACGGAGTTGTGTAGGATGTCGGCCTTGCCGATGTGGGCATCGGAGAAGTAGATGCCATAGACGGCACTGGGGTGGTTGTCAGCCGTGAGGCGGAGCTCGTTATTGTAGATGAGGTTTCTGCCTGGGGTGTTCTCCGCCACAGAGCCTCCACGCAGGTGGAGGGCATTGAGTTCGCGATACTTCCCGACAGCTACTAGGTCGTGAATCTCTATCTTATTGCCTCGGATGGTGGTGCTCCCCGTGAGGACAGCATCAATAGCCTTGTAAGGGTTAGCGACCTTACCCGTACCGATGATGTGGTTGTCCTCTAGGATGGTCTCATTCACCTTGGTGGAGTAAATCCCCACGGAGCCCTGCCCGACGAAGGTATTACCCTTGACGAGTGCTCCACGGAGCTTGGGTAGGACGGTGTAGCTTGCCCCGTCGATATAGGCTCCTTGGTAGCCCCCTTCGATGGTAGAGCCCTCTAGGGTGAAGTAGTCGCTGTTCCTATTGGCTACGTTCTCTGCGGCAGTCCGTACGCCCGCTAGGGTACCTGTAGCATAGTCGGTAGCCTCGGGTGCCCAGACGTAGCAGTTGCGGATGGTGACGTGCTCGCTCTTGTTGCGGATGAGTAGTGCAGCGGGAGCTTGCTTGCTCTCTCCGCCGGTGGCAGCCTTGATGCTGACGGCCTCTAGGGTGAGGTAGTCTGTACCGTCGATGGTGAAGTGGCCGGGGTTATCCCCAGACTTCCACTGGGCCTTCTTGTACTCCTTGATGTCGAAGACGACGTCCTCTCTATTGCCACTCTTAGAGCGGATCGTGAGGGTGTTCGTAGAGGAGAGGCCTGGGATCTCAGGGATGAGAACCATACCCGTGTAGGTACCCTTCTCGATGAGGAAGGTGACGGCACCGTCGGCGCCTATTCGGCTAAGTTCGTCGGTCGCCTCCTTGAGGGTCTTGTACTTAGCCTCGGAGGAAGCCCCGATGGTGTATGTCCCACTCATCCCCTGCTTGATGGTGTGCTTCCCCTCGGCGGAGGTGCTGGGAGCGACGGCACTACCATCCTTGACAGCGACGCTCTGTAGACTCATCTTGACTTCAGCGCCTACGGATGCTGTGCTGGCGATGTCTCCCGTGAGCCAGTAGTGGTAGACCCCGGGCTTGTCGTAGGTGATAGAGCCCGTGATCGCAGTGGCGGTAGCGTCTTCGCTGGAGCCGAAGAGCTCGTTGCTACTAAAGGCCTCTTCACGGCCTGTGGTGTAGATGCTACGCTTGCTCAGAGCCTTCTGGCTAGTCTCGTCAAGGGCTGTGAGGTTAAAGCCCGATACGGTCACAGACTGACGCTCACCCTCTACACTTACCTGGATGTGGACGAAGGGGACGTCCTTCTCTCCACGTAGGAGTGTCTTGGGCTGGGAGGCCTCGGTCTTGACGGCCTTGACAGCTAGGGGGCGAGGAGTGATGGACTCAATGGAAAGCTCCCAGTCGGACTCCCCATAGCCCTTGACGTACTGGATGGTCATCGAGCCATCTGCGGCGTAGGAGATGAAGGCTTCGGGAGCCTTGTCGTCCGAGGTGAGCTTGTGTATGAGGTTCTTCTCATCCGTGGAGGCTCCACTGTAGAGGTTGAGCTTCTGTGACTTTGTATTGGCTACACGGACTACGGTGCATCGGATGATCTCGCCTGCACGTGGTCTGAAGTGTACCGAGCCCGACTCCGTCGTCCTAGGAGCAGCATGGCCAGGGCCACCAGCATCGAAGAAGAGTAGGGGAGAGGTCACGTCTACAGTGACATCCTTGCCCCCCTCGAAGATATGCTGTAGGCTCGTGCGTCGTGTGCCATCGGGGTCAGGGGTGGTGATCGCCTGTGGGCTACCCGATAGGATGAGCTCGCCGAAGGAGGCATCGAGGTCTATGCCTGCGGGGGCATCGGCCTTGAGGTCAAAGGCGAGGTAATAGTAGTTAGCACCTACGGCCAGAGTCTTGTTGGCGGTAGGCACGAGGTTAACCTCTGCGGAGAGAGGTGTGGAGGCCTCAGCGACGAGATAGGAGGAGTTGAACTCCTTCTTGTCGTGAGAGGCATAGAGGGCTATGCGGGAGAGGTGCCCTTCGTTCCCCTTGAGATTGACCTTGAGCTGGTCGAGGGTTAGGGGGGAGAGGAAGCCCTCGGTCTGTAGCTCCAGCCCGAGGATAGCCTGCTTGGCTGCTCCGACGGGTACGACATCGGTAGAGGCCTGGAAGCCCGCTGCCTGTGTGATCGTCATCGCCTTAGGAGTGACGGAGCGTAGCTCTGCCGTCCAGCCCTTGTCGGTGTATGTACTGCTGATCTGGTTGGGGTTGAATACGATCGTCAGAGCTCCATCAGCCGAGGAGGAGCGAAGAATCTTAGGGCCTTCGTTGTGGTTCGTGATATCGGCCTTCCAGATGGGGGTACCACTAGCTGTGGGGCCATCGTACACCTCGAACTTAGCCTTGGGGCTGAATGAACTCTTGCCGTAGTAGACGCTGAAGCTCTTGAAGTCGATCTCAATGACCCGCCCCGAGGCATCGGGAACGAAGGTCGTGATCTGATCCTTGTTGCCCCCCTCGTACTTACCGCTGTATGGAGCCGTCTTGGAGGCAAAGGCCCATTCGCCAAAGACCTTGTACGTATGGTGTCCCTCGGCGCTGATGACCTCGTTCTTGATGGGACGATTGCCCGTGACCTCCGTCTTCGATGGTGTCTGGGTCTTGCCCGAGATGACGGCGGAGGTTAGGGCTGCATCTATTGTGCCCCCAGTGGTGGCACGCTCGGAGATGTCGTAGTAGAGGATGAGGCTGTTGTCCCCTTCGCTTAGGGTGAGGGGGGAGCTGAGTGTGATGGTGAAGGTCTTGCCTACGCTGGAGGTCTCGCCGAGCTTGACGGCAGGCTTCACTGTGCCCTCGCCTACTGTCCATAGCTCGGCTCGGGTGATAATGCCCTCCGTACTGCCCTCGGTGGTGAAGGTGAGGGAGGTAGCGGAGAGGGGCTTGAGGTTGTCCTTCGTCTGGAGGTTGAGCTGTAGGATCTCCTGCTTCACTGAGCCTGCGGTGACGCCCTTGCCTGAGCTAGCCTGGCTCTGTAGGATATCCACTAGGGTCATATCCTGTGGTGTGTATTCCTCTACCACCGCCTCGAAGCCATCCTTGGTTACCCCAGTGGTACTCTTGAGCGTGACGGTCAGTGCGCCGTCCTCAGAGCCCGAGCGTAGGACGATCGGGGTCTTGTCCTTGAGCAGGGTGCGCAGGAGCTTGTCCGCCTTCGCTTCCTTACCATTATATATATGTAGCTGGTCGTTGCGCTGGGGATTGGTGTTGAAGAGGTCAAGCTTGTTGAAGGTGATCTTCACGTGCTTGCCTGCGGTCTTGGGGACGAAGGTGATCTGTCCCTCGAACTGCTCTGTGATCTTGCCGTCCTTGCCGCCGTCGTCATAGAAGTTCAGAGGCTTGTCCCCGACGGTGATCGTCTGTGGAGTAGTACTGATCCGTACCTCGCCATCGGGTAGCTTGCTATCATCGGCACGGCGGGGCGTGCTGGAGACTTTAGCCACCCAGCCCTTGCCCGTGCCATTGCCGTTTTCGAAGACTAAAGTGACCTTCCCATCTAGGCTCTTGGACCGGATGACCTTCGTAGCCATGTCGTGCGGGTAGGATAGGAAGGGTTTAGGATTTCTGGGGCGGGTGTATGACTCCTCTCCCTCGCTATCCTCTTCCTTGATGAGCTTGGCTACCCCGTTGTAGCAGTAGAGGCCTGCTCCACCAGTGAGCTCCAGTTCCTCGAGGGTGATCTCGATGACCTCCCCGGGTCGGGGGGTGAAGGTGATCGCCGACACGACGTTTTTCGGGATACCCTTGTCCTTGCCTCCACTATCGTAGAAGGTCTCATCGGACGAGATCGCGACAGTCTTCTCCCCGCCATCATTCCCCGGCATGAGGATCTGCGCATGCAGTCCCAGTCCTAGGGTGAGGATGAGGTAGAAGCTTAGTAAAGTTCGTCTCATAGATTAAGAATTTATTATTAGGATTTGATTTCGAGAGGGGTATAGCGCCCTTGTCCAGGGTGATCGATCACCTAGGGGACGAATGGTCGTGACATAGTACGACTGGGCTGCATAAGGGATGGTGCTATGGAGGGGCATAAATTAGCTAAGTCTTTTGGCAATCCATCTGTCACGCAAATATACGGATAAAGGGTGAGATAGCCAGCCCGCTCTTACCTGCTTCCTCTGGGATGACGCATGGTCTCTTGGGGTATTCTCCGCCCTTTGGCTCTTGGGGGGATTATTTCATGCCTCAGGGAGCCCTTGTCTATACCTCTGCAATGCTTGTCGTTAGCCCGGGGGGCGAACGTACGGGAGAGCTCTGCTGCGTTCATACCTAGAGCGATGTAGTGTACACGCGTGTATACAGTTGTGTACACGTGGGTATACTGTTGTGTACACACGTGTATACT
>NZ_CAJZFJ010000036.1 GCF_915070105.1 uncultured Porphyromonas sp. | reverse complement strand
TCTTCGGCGTATGCTCCTTGACGACCTTGCCCTCGCACTATAGTGATTTCATGCGCCAGCCCTGGCACAGACACGCCGCTATGGACACCTATACATTATTATATATAGGGTAAAGTATGGAGCGGGGTGGCAGAGAGAGCGGCAAAGAGAGCGAAAGGGGAGCTAAAGAATCAGAACGCTATCGGTGGTGTAGCAGGCGGTATTTCGTACCTTCGTGGGGAGAAATGACTACGAGATGACGTACAACAATGATGAGGTGAGGCGCCGAGATCGCCTCCTAGACGAGCCCCGAGCCCTCGAGCTCCTACGCACAGCAGAGTATGCCGTCCTCTCCATGATCGATGAGCAGGGGAAGCCCTACGGTATCCCCATCAGCCATATCTGGGACGAAGGGGAGCATATCTATATCCACTGTGCCCCCGAGGGCAAGAAGCTCCGCGCCCTTCGTGCTCATAGCGAGGTCTCCCTCTGCATCGTAGGCCGTGTACACCTACTTCCCAGCAAGTTCACCACCGAGTATGAGAGCGTGATCCTACGTGGCAGAGCACAGCTAGACCTCCCAGCCGAGGAGCGTATGCATGCCCTTCACCTCCTGCTGGAGAAGCTTTGCCCCGAGGATATGGAGCTGGGGCAGCAATATGCAGAGAAGTCCTTCCACCGCACCGAGATCATCCGCATTGACATCAGTGAGCTAAGCGGCAAGCGCAAGTACGTACCCCATTAGCCCTAGCTCTCTGCTCGACCTCACCACAGCCTCATACGAGGGGCAAGGGAACTCCCTCCATGAGGACAAGGAGGAGACGGAGGAGCGGGGTATGGAGGTATGCGAGCTTTGATATTCAATAAATTATCTGTACATTTGCAGTCCATTACGCTCATATACAGTTACCACAAAGTAGTAAGCGACAAGACAATATAACGTTATAACGAAGAATAATGAAGAAAGGAATCCATCCTGAGAACTACCGTCCAGTGGTGTTCAAGGACATGTCCAACGAAGACATCTTTATCACTCGCTCCACAATGCCCGCCAAGGAGACTATCGTAGTCGATGGTGTAGAGTATCCTCTGATCAAGGTAGAAATCTCTAGCACCTCACACCCCTTCTTCACGGGTAAGGCTAAGCTCGTCGATACGGCTGGTCGTGTAGACAAGTTCATGAGCCGCTACGGTAGCCGTAAGAAGTAAGACATACCGTACCCCACTATGGGGACAAGACATAGAGACCCCGAGCGAAGTACAAGCTCGGGGTCTTCTTTTTTCTCCCTATCCCCACATCCAGACATCCCCCTCCACGAGAGACGACATCATACAGGAGAGCGATCGGTGCACCAAGCGGATGCCCCCTCGCTAGGTAGTACAGATGATGTATCTTTGTAATCCGGATAGAACTATTAGTAACCAAGCAAACAGAAGGACGATTTATGATCACTGCAGAGCGTTATCACGACATCAGTATGGGGCATCGTGTCGTAGGGCACGAGAACAAGTGCCGACACCTACACGGCCACAACTACCGCATACACTTCGTCTGTGAGGCCAGTAGCCTCGATGCGCTAGGGCGTGTCATAGACTTCGGAGAGATCAATGATCGTCTGTGCGAGTGGCTCGAGGAGCACTGGGATCATCGCACTATGATCTGGCAGGAGGATCCACTCCTCCCCGAGCTCCAGCGTATCGCATCTGAGGATCTATGTATCGTGCCCTTCAACCCCACTGCAGAGCACATCGCCCACCACCTCGTCCACGTCATCGGGCCGCAGCAGCTCGAGGGCACAGGCATCCGCCTCGTCACGTGTCGGGTGGATGAGACTCGCAAGTGCTCGGCTACTTGCTCCCTAGAGTAGCTTGCCAGCCCCCCTATCCACAGGGCTGACTCGACCCTCTTCGGCAGATCTAGACGACTGCGCATATCTCCTTGAGCATACCTTATTTATATTATCGGTAGCAGGAGTGTCGCTGGGGATGAACCTTCCCCCTACATGCCACCCGTGGATAAGCCAGTGAGAATAGCTATCTTTGCTCATACACAAATACTACATACGCTCAAGAACAATGAAACTAAGAACGCTCGTCACGCTGCTCACAATGATCCCCGCGACCCTCACGAGCCCCCAGCTCACGGCACAGGAGACCCGACGTACTCCCACCCTAGAGGAGTACACCTCTGGAGCCCCCAGCCAGCTACGTCCTACCTCACTCAGAGCCCTACAATGGCTAGGTAACGACTACATCTACGTCGAGGGGACAGACCTGAAGATCGGCACACCAGGAGCTAAGCGCACCGAGCATACCCTCCTCAACCAAGACGAGCTACTAGCCCTCATCGGCGAGGCGAAGAAAGACCGACCAGCCAAATACTTCTCCCCGCTACAAGTCGTAGGGCGTGAGCGTAACCTCCTGCACATCACCTATGCCAAGAAGCACCATATCATCGACCCTCGCACACGTGAGCTCCTAGCCACCTTCGAGCAGGATACGAAGGGCGAACAAGAGTTTGTCCTCTCCCCCACAGCTAAGGTAGCTGCCGTAGTCAAGGAGAACAACATCTACCTCGCAGGACTAGAGCCTCAGCTGCGACAGATCACACGTGATGGTAGCCCTACCCTCGTCTATGGACGTACAGTGCATCAGAATGAGTTCGGCATCCATGGAGGGCTCTTCTGGAGCCCTGACGGGAGCAAGCTAGCCTTCTACCGAATGGATCAGAGCATGGTCGCCCCCTATCCCATCGTACACACTAACGTACGCAAGGCGACCCGACAGGATCTCTACTACCCTATGGCTGGTATGCCGATCCACCACGTCACCGTAGGCATCTACGACCTTGCCTCAGGTACAACGACCTACCTACAGACAGGCGAACCCAAGGAGAAGTACCTCACGAACATCTCGTGGGCTCCCGACAGCAAGACCCTCTACATCGCAGAGGTCAATCGTGGTCAGGATCGCATGGAGCTCAAGAGCTACTCCCCTCAGACGGGGGCAAACCTCGCCACCCTCTTCGTAGAGGAAAACGAGAAGTACATCGAGCCCCAACACCCCCTACACTTCGTCCCTGGACGTCCCGGAGAGTTCATCTGGCAGACACGCCGAGATGGCTATTCCCATCTCTATCGCTACAGCACGAGTGGTCAGCTCCTCGGGCAGATCACACGTGGAGACTATGAGGTCACGGAGTTCCTCGGCTTCGCAGACGGCGGCAAGACCCTCCTGTATACCTCTACAGAGCAGAGCCCCATCAATCGTGTCGTCTACCGCATCGGTATCGATGGCAAGGGCAAGAAGCTCCTAACCCCTCAGGCCGGGTGGCACGTAGCACAAGCCTCCCTCAATGGACGCTACCTGCTGGACACCTACGAGGCGCTCCACGAGGTACGTCAGAATAGGCTCGTCACCACAGCTTCGGGCAAGGAACTCACCCTCTACAAGTCACAAGATCCAGTGGCAGGCTTCGAGACCCCAGAGATCGTCCTCGGCACTATCACAGCTGCCGATGGTAAGACCCCTCTACACTATCGTCTCATCAAGCCCACCAACCTCGATCCATCAAAGAAGTATCCCACGATCGTCTACGTCTATAATGGTCCCCATGCACAGCTCGTGCAGAACCGCTTCCACGCAGGGAGCCTTGGGTGGGATCTTTACATGGCGACACAGGGCTATGTGATCTTCACCGTCGATGGTCGTGGCTCGGCTGCCCGTGGAGCTGCCTTTGAGCAGATCATCCACCGCCAGCTAGGCGTCACCGAGATGGCAGACCAGATGCAGGGTGTTGCCTTCCTCAAGAGCCTCCCCTATGTAGATGCTGATCGCATCGGCGCCTACGGCTGGAGCTATGGAGGCTTCATGACCACGAACCTCATGCTGACCCACCCTGAGGTCTTCAAGGTCGGTGTCGCAGGCGGAGGCGTGATGGACTGGAGCCGCTATGAGGCGATGTATGGAGAGCGTTATATGGACACTCCTCAGGAGAACCCCGAGGGCTACAAGGCCTCCAACCTCGCCCTACGTGCTAAGGATCTCAAGGGACGCCTCCTGCTCATCCACGGTACGATCGACCCCGTGGTACTCTGGCAGCATACCCAGCTCTTCGTAGAGGCCTGCGTCAAGGCTGGCACCTACCCCGATTACATGATCTACCCCGAGCACGAGCATAACGTCCGTGGAGCAGACCGTGTACATCTCAATGCTACGATCACCCGCTTCTTCAAGGATCATCTCTAGCCCTCTAGGCTGATGATAGCACCATATATACAGAGAGTTCTATGAATATACTCCTACTAGGCTCTGGTGGACGAGAGCATGCCCTAGCGTGGCGCATGGCTCGTAGCCCTAGACTGAGCCGCCTGCACATAGCTCCAGGGAACCCCGGTATGGAGAGCTATGGCACCTGCTACCCCGAGGTCGGGGTCACTGACTTCGCAGCCATTGCGGAGCTCATCCGTAGCCTAGCCATAGACCTACTCGTCGTAGGTCCCGAGGTGCCACTCGTACGAGGTATCGTGGACTACCTACGACTCAAGGAGGGACTGACAGACCTCCTCATCGTAGGCCCCGATCAGGTAGGAGCCCAGCTGGAGGGGAGTAAGGAGTTCAGCAAGGCCTTCATGGAGCGTCATGCTATC
This sequence comes from uncultured Porphyromonas sp., assembly GCF_915070105.1. GTDB lineage: Bacteria > Bacteroidota > Bacteroidia > Bacteroidales > Porphyromonadaceae > Porphyromonas. Next base: position 17,667 of record NZ_CAJZFJ010000036.1, on the reverse strand, counting down.
CCAACCGCTCGTTACCGAGCCTTTGACCGCTCGGGCTACTACCAGGCTGTGGAGTATCTACAGGAGCTTCGCCCCCCCTACGTACTGAAGGCCGACGGACTCGCTGCAGGTAAGGGTGTCGTCATCTGTGAGACCCTCAGTGAGGCCAAGCACGAGCTACAGCTCCTACTCTCAGGTCGCTTCGGCAAGGCCAGCACACGAGTCATCATCGAGGAGTATCTGTCCGGCATTGAGTGCTCTGTCTTCGTCGCTACTGATGGAACCGACTACCGCATCCTCCCCGTAGCCAAGGACTACAAGCGCATAGGCGAGGGTGACACAGGGCCTAATACTGGTGGTATGGGCTCTGTATCCCCAGTGCCCTTTGCGGATCAGGCCTTCATGGATAAGGTCGAGGAGCGTATCATTCGCCCTACGATCGAAGGACTGCGCAGCGAGGGTATCGACTACCGAGGCTTCATCTTCGTCGGACTGATGAATGTCGGGGGAGACCCTTATGTTATCGAGTACAACTGCCGTATGGGTGACCCCGAGACGGAGTCGGTGATGCTACGTATCGACTCGGACTTTGTAGAGCTCCTAGAGCGTATGGCTCGGGGAGACCTGGGGGACTACCAGCTCGAGGAGAGTCCCCAGTATGCAGCCACCGTCGTACTCGTCTCTGAGGGCTACCCGAACGACTACCCCAAGGGCTTTCCCATCAGCTATCCACACGAGCCTGCCTTTGACTCCGCACTCTTTCACTCGGGGACAACACGTGACACCTCTGGACATCTGGTCACCAGCGGGGGACGTGTCCTGACAGCGAGCTGTCTCGGCTCGACACTGCAGGAGGCCCTCAAGGCCTGCTATCACCTAGCTGGTCAAGTGCAGTACGAGGGCAAGGCTCTGCGTCAAGACATCGGGCAGGATCTACTCAAGCTCCTCTAGCCCCCTACCTCTCCCTAGATTACTCTACTCAACATCTCGGGGATCCCCCTCTCAAAGCCTATGGACTAAGCCCCCTACCTAGGCTTAGCGCCATGGGCTTTGTCTCCTCATCCATGAGGGATGGATTCCACTAACGACATCATCTATGGCCTATAGACTGTCTACACGCCACCAAGAGGTAGACTGGCGTGAATTCACGCTTTGGTCGATCCTATTCTTTGGAGTCTACCTCTTCTATCCCTTCAGCTTTCTCGTTGGGGATAGGAGCTACGTGCCACTACCCTACTTCCCCTACCTACCTAATGCCATCACGCTACGCCTGATCGCTGTAGCCCCACTCATCTTGACCAACTTCATCGTGGTCTATATGAGCGAGCGATACCTCTTGCTCTCCAAGGTAGAGCGTCCCACCGCCTTACTCTTCATCACCGCCCTAACACTAACCCAGCCTGAGCTGACCTTCCTTCGTAGTAGTTCCCTCCTACTGATGACGCTCATCCTCTTCACCTCTTTTGGCGAGGAGGGAAGGAGTGAAGCCCCCTTCCCTTACTTTACCACGGGACTTATGATCGGGATCCTATGCCTCGTACACCCGATTTACTTCCTCGTCGTACTGAGTGTGATGGCGACCCAATACTTGGTGCGCACGATCACTCTACGCAATGTGCTGGCGGTACTCCTAGGGCTCACCTTGCCCGCCTGGATCCTATCTCCACTGCTCTTCGTCCTGTGGTACCAAGGTGGACTAGATGCGTACCTCATCTACGTATGGGGGCTCATTGAGGGGCTAGTCCCGATACAGTTCCCCTTCATCTCGGGGATCAGTATTGCCTATGCACTCTTCATCGTCAGCCTCTTTGCGTTGGGGACTCTACTGTATATGGGACGTTACCAGCGTGAGAAGGTACGCTCTCGTGGGATGATTGTCTCGCTTCAGGTATCCTGCCTCCTATTTTTCATCTCGATCGCTATCTTCAGCTCCTGCACTCCTGAGCTCCTCGTGATAGCTATCACCCCGCTATCACTACTATTATCCAAGGGGTTTGGGGAGCTACGTCCTAGGCCTGCACGTATCGTGCGATCAGTCTTTCTGCTCATCCTACTAGGGATGACCCTAGCACAGGCCTACTATACCACCTTCTCCTAATCGCATCATCCATCCAATGAATAATCCCCAGAACGTACGTGTCGGCGTACAGGTTCGTTTTCTCAATGCCGTAGGCGGAGGCCGTGTAGCACGCATCACGGGCGACACGGCTTGGGTCGAGGACGAAGATGGCTTCGAGATCCCTACGGCACTCAAGGACTGCGTCGTCGTGGACTCCGAAGATACCTTCATCCCCGCCATTCGCCCTCCGAAGGCCATCCAAGATAGACTTCGCCCCTCCACCCCTCCTACCCCACAACCCGCTGCCCCCAAGCGTGAGGTACAGCCCTCCATCCCTACCGATCTCCCCTATACCTATCTACCTGATCGGGGAGAGCTCTTCGCTTCGCTGGCTTTCCTTCCCGTAGACCCAACCCAGCTGGGGCAGACGAACTACGAAGCCTATCTCATCAACAAGAGCAACTACTGCCTCCACTTCACCTACCTCAGCCGAGTGGGAGCGGGCAGCTATAAGCTCCGTTGTAGTGGAACGATCGAGCCCAATGGCGATACCTTCCTCGAGGAGTTTGCCCCAGCAGAGCTCAATGACCTCGAGCACCTAGCTCTACAGATCACGCCGTATGACGATCACCGTCCCTTCCGCCTCGTGGCACCTCAGCTCATTGAGGTCAAGCTGGATGGGAAGAAGTTCTTCAAGCAGCGTAGCTTCGTGAGCAATGAGTTCTTCGAGGACGACGCCCTCATCATCCCCGTCCTAGAGGGAGGGCAAGCAGTCCAAGAGCTCGCCATCGAGACCAAGGAGCTCGAGCAAGCCCTACAGAGCCCCGCACCGAAGGCTAAGGGACACCCACAGACAGAAAAGGGGAAAGCCGCCCCTCACAAGCCCTCCACCCAAGCCCCGCTCGTCATAGACCTCCATGCACATGAGCTCCTAGAGACGACCACTGGGATGTCCAGTGCAGATATACACCAGTATCAGGTGGAGTACTTCCACCGAGTCATGCGGGAGCACCTCGGGCAGAAGGGAATGAAGATCATCTTCATCCACGGCAAGGGAGATGGAGTCCTCAGGAGCTCGCTGGAGCGCGAACTGAAGCAACGCTATCGGAGCTGCACCTATCAGGATGCCTCCTTCAGAGAATACGGCTTCGGCGCCACACAGGTCACGATCCGCTAACTAACACGAACTAAGCCTATAGCTAATGAAAGAGATTGAGCGCAAGTACCTCGTCACCTCCATGGACTTCGTCCGAGAGGCCACTGAGGTCATCCCCATAGACCAAGGTTATCTCCATGCCCAGCCCCCTACCGTGAGGATACGCCTCTGGGGCGAGCAGGGCTTCATCACCATCAAGGGACGCAGTGACTTCTCGGGGCTCTCCCGAGATGAGTACGAGTATGAGATCCCCGTAGCGGATGCCCGCTCACTGCTCGAGCTCTGTGGCTCTCACCGCCTGAGCAAGGTGCGTCACCTCGTCCCCTACCGAGGGCACACCTGGGAGGTCGATATCTTCACCGGCAGGCATGAGGGACTCGTCCTAGCGGAGATCGAGCTCTCCTCTATCGGCGAGCAATATGACCTCCCACCATGGGTAGGAGAGGAGGTCACAGGAGACCCTCGCTACTACAATGCTATGCTAGCTAGGAAACAATAGCCTATCTAGGGCGGTTATCAAAAGGCAAGCCCCACAGATTAGTGGGACACTTAGCTAACACAATCATTCATTAAAAGAAATATCATCGATGAAGTTCGAACTCATTCAGCTCCCCTACGCACCTGACGCTCTGGAGCCCGCTATCAGTGCCGAGACCCTTTCCTTCCACCACGGCAAGCACCTAGCTGGCTATGTCAATACCCTCAACTCCCTCATTGAAGGCACAGAGTTTGCCAATGCCACCATCGAGGAAATCGTGTGCAAGAGCGAGGGGCCGATCTTCAACAATGCTGGCCAGCTCCTCAACCACAACCTCTACTTCACGCAGTTCGCTCCCAACGCTGGTGGTGCGCCTAAGGGCAAACTCCTCGATGCGATCGTAGCAAAGTGGGGTAGCTTCGAGGCCTTCCAGGCTGAGTTCCTCACCGCCTGCACGACCCTCTTCGGATCGGGTTGGGCTTGGCTTGCTGCTAAGGAGGATGGTGAGCTCGTGATCACCAAGGAGCCTAACGGGAGCAACCCCATCGTACATGGTCTCCGCCCCCTCATGGGGATCGATGTCTGGGAGCACGCCTACTACCTCAGCTACCAGAATCGCCGTGCAGACCACGTCAAGGATGTATGGGCGATCATTGACTGGGAGGTAGTCGCTTCTCGCTACTAGCCCCCGGATAGAGCGCAGGACGCTCCCCCTACTTCTATTTCTCTCTTACCATCGTAGAGGCTATACCCCACAGATCGGGGTATGGCCTCTCTCTTTATCCCCACCCAGTAGGGACTTATCCCCCACACGGCACCGAGTGGGGATAACACGAATGACAAAGGAGGCTACCCCCGAGCCAAGTATGCTCTTGGGGGTAGCCTCCTCTATTTGTATCCTACACCAAGGGCTCTAAGTGTGCCCTATGCTAGGAGCTTTGTATCCGCCACATTCGGCGCTGGGCAGGCTGATCCGATGCCGAGGGCTCCATCTATCCTGCACTAGGCTGGTGATATGCCCTGCAGTAGGGATTCACTTGCCCGCATGGTGTGTAGGGGCAACCTTCAACACCGAGGGATAGCACGCCCTACACCGAGGGGCTCAGCGATGGGCTATACGCCCGTATAGGTGTGGGGAGTGATACGGTGCATCTCCTCCTTGACCTCGGCGCTCACAGAGAGGGACTCGATGAAGTCGTAGATGGACTGCTCGGTGATATGCTCGTTGGTGCGGGTCAGTTCCTTGAGGGCTTCGTAGGGCTTGGGATAGCCTTCTCGGCGCAGGATGGTCTGCAGGCCTTCGGCTACGACAGCCCAGTTATTCTCTAGGTCTTGGCGCAGAGCCTCCTCGTTGAGGAGTATCTTGCCGAGCCCCTTGCGAAGGCTCTTCAGAGCGATCATGCTGTGCGCCATAGGCACACCCACATTACGCAGGACTGTGGAGTCCGTGAGGTCTCGCTGGAGGCGGGAGATGGGGAGCTTGCGGGCAAGGAAGCCATAGACAGCATTGGCCAGCCCGAGGTTGCCCTCTGCGTTCTCGAAGTCAATGGGATTGACCTTGTGGGGCATAGCTGACGAGCCGACCTCTCCGGGGCGTATCTGCTGCTTGAAGTACTCCATAGAGATATACATCCAGAAGTCCCGAGCTAGGTCGATGAGGATTACATTGATGCGGGTGAGGATGTCGAAGAGGGCAGCGAGCTGATCATAGTTGGAGATCTGTGTCGTGCAGGCCTCACGCTGCAGACCGAGACGATGGACGAACTCCGTGGCGAAGTGCTTCCAGTCGTGGCTGGGATAGGCCACAGTGTGAGCGTTGAAGTTGCCCGTCGCACCCCCAAACTTCGCTGTATGGGGTAGGGCATCCAGTCCCTTGAGTTGCTCCTCCAGACGATAGATATAGACCTCCAGCTCCTTGCCTAGGCGGGTGGGCGAGGCAGGCTGTCCGTGGGTGCGTGCGAGCATGGACACCCCTGACCATTCTCCAGCGTAGAACTTCAGCTGGTCGATCAGTCCTCCGAGCTCGGGGAGGAAGACATGCTCTATCGCCTCTCGGATCATCAGCGGGAAGGCGGTGTTATTGATATCCTGCGAGGTGAGCCCGAAGTGGACGAACTCCTTCTCATCGGTCAGCCCGAGGGCATCGAACCGCTCCTTGATGAAGTACTCCACGGCCTTGACGTCGTGGTTCGTCGTACGCTCGATCTCCTTGATACGTGCTGCATCTCGGCTGGTGAAGCTCAGGTAGATGTCGTGGAGGTGTTCGATACGCTCCTCGTTGAGCACCTTGCTCAGCGAAGGGAGCTCCTCGCTCAGAGCGATGAAGTAAAGGATCTCGATACGTACCCGATAGCGGATCAGTGCCTCCTCAGAGAAGTAGGGGACGAGTGCCTCGGCCTGAGACCAGTAGCGTCCATCGATCGGGGAAATAGCCTGTAGGGAATCTAATTGCATGACTAGAGAAGAATACTAAACAAAGGTGTGTGCAAGCATAAGCGACGAAGCCTAACCTGCTCCCCACGAACTCGGGGAGGGGCTAGGCTTCGCTATGAGGAGAGTAGAGGTGCATCATCTAGTGGATGAGCCAGTGGCGAGCATTAGCGTAGACGGCTGGAGGCTCTGATGAGGGTCTCATCGTAGATCATCCTGCGAGCTGCTAGATAGAGCAGGGGCAGGCAGATGATCGGTAGTGCGAGTGGGAAGCGTATCCCGAAGCTAGCTCCATTGGCCGAGCAGAACTGCCAGCATACCCAAGCGATATAGATCAGCTCACCTAGGATCACGCACAGTAGCAGTACCGTCAGACGCATCTGGAGCATCCTGCGCTTGAAGAGGAAGATCAGACCAAAGGCACTGAGGCTCGCTAGGATACTCAGCGCGCCGATCGCCCAAACGCTGTGCTGTGGCGTACCATCAGTACCGCTGTAGATATTCCAGTTGCTCAGCAGGCAGTAGACTCCCTCGGGGAGCGTAAAGATCGCCACGTCCTGAAAGGCGAAGAGAGCCATCAGCACCCCTACGATGAGGAGCCAAAAGGTCTGTATTCGTTGCCACATAGTCGTAGAGATAGAGAGGGGGAAGGGGGGGAGATTACTTCTTAGTGCGACCAGCGATGTTGTAGTAGAGGTCGCCGTCCTCGTACTCCTTCGCAGCGATGAGGGTCGCCTTAGGTAGACGCTCGTACTGGCGAGAGAGCTCGATCTGCTCCTGGTTCTCGAAGACCTCCTGAGCATCGTCTGTGAAGATGGTGAACTCCTGTAGCTTCGTCTCCAGCTCCTGCTTCGTCTCGGCAGCGATCTGGTTAGCTCGCTTGGCGATGATCATCACTGTCTCATAGATGTTCTCAGTATCCTGACTGAGACGGACCATATCACGGCTAATCGTGGTGGTCGGTACATTCTTTCTGTACTTGGGCATATTTTATTTATCGATTGTCTTGATATATAATAGGCTGTCGGCTCAGACTAGTCGGCAGACTTACGTCCGTTCATACGCTGATAGATACGCTGTGCCTGCTTGAGATAGCGACCCTCGGGGAAGTCGTTGATGTAGGCATAGTAGGTGTCGATGACGTCACGTAGACGCTCCTGGAGCTTCTCGGGGACGCTCAGCTCTGCCTGATCCTGCTTGGCACGTAGGATGAGGAAGTAGAGATCTTCCTTATGCTTGGTGTAGGGATAGTCCTTGAGGGCATTCTGAGCCGTGATGACACAGGACTCATAGTTATTCCCGAGGTAGAGGCCTAGGTCATAGTAGAGCTTGGCTGCGAGATATTCCTTGTAGGCGAGCTTGTCCTGTAGGGCGAAGAGCATCTGCTGCACGGTGCTAGCATGCTCCCCCTTGGGATAGAGGTCGAGGTAGGTCTGTAGCTCCTTGATCGCACCGAGGGTCATCGACTGGTCGAGACGGGCATCGGGCGAAGCCTGGTAGAGGCAATAGCCTGCCTTGAAGTGAGCTTCCTCAGCCATCGGAGCCTTGGGATAGCTTGTATAGTAGTTCTGGAAGTAGCGTGCGGCATCGGCCTCCTGCCCTTCGTTGAAGTAGGCATCAGCCAGCAGGTAGGTGCTCTGTGGCCCTTCGGTCGTCCCTACCAGCGAGGGTACAACATCCTCCATGAGGCTGACGACACGTGCGTATCGCTTCTCGTTATAGCACTTCTTAGCGTAGGAATACCGCTCACTCACATCTGTAGACTTCTGCACACGATAGTACTCTCCACACGAGGAGAGGAGGATGAGCCCGAGGCAAGCTACACAAAGTCTCTTGATCATACTTATTTATCTCGTCACTGCACAGCCAGATAGACTGGGCTCTGCAAAGATACGACTTTTGTTACTTTCCTATATAACGTACCCCTAGGCGCTCTGCGTGCCCCCTCCTGCGAAGGCACCCCTAACCCCTCTCTTTCCCCCCGAGGAGGGAGGCTCGACACACGTCTCCCACCCCTTCCCCACACAGATGCCGTAGCGAGCTCGCACAACGGAGGAGGGGCAGGTATCGGCAAGGGGTAAAGCAGACATTCTCGGAAAGCCCCCACCCTCTTTGGAGCAGGCTGGAAGGGAGAAGTCGCCCGAGAGGATCAAGTAGGCACTCGCAGAAAGTTCTCCTTCCCTCCCGACTAGGGCGGAGTAACGAGTGGACACTGGGGAAGGCGGGGGCTTCGCCTGGGCGCTCCCGACCTCTTTCCTGCCTGACATAGCCACGAGGGTCAAAGAGTGCTCCCGAGCCCCTACCTAACTCGCTCTGTATCGGGCATTACGAGAGAGCCAAAACGCTCTTACCGAGAGCGCACTTGCGCTCTCGGTAAGAGCGTCCTCGTCACCTATGTAAGGTGATTGGTGCGATCATACCGAGTCCTCTCAAGGGCTCTCAAGTAGTGTGTAGACACCCCCTCGGAATGAACCTCACAGGCACGGCACAACAACGAACAAAACACACTATACGACAGCGACATAAACACGCTAAACGACACCAGCCTCAGCACCTCGCTCGCGCCCCCTCTCCCGACAGCCTACCTAAGACGAGCGACCTTGCGCACATTCGCCCCTACTTTTCCCCATACAGCCCCCCTACTATACCTATATATTTGTCTCCTCTGGATCGACACAAACACCCTACATTACAGACCCCTCCCCACTATACCTATATATATATTGTCTCCTCTGCATTGACACAAACACCCTACATTATATTATATTAGACCCTATGCGCTACCTATATTAGACTGTTGCACTTTAGGGTGGAATGTGCAGATGTAGGGAATCTTTGCAACTGAGTTGCAAAAGATATATCCTATATTTGCAAAAACAAAAGTTGTGGAAATTATGGAAAAGGAAAATAGAAACAAACTTATAAGGATAATCTCTGCTAGTGTACTCTTAGTAGGATCGGTATTGGTAGAACGGACAATGAACCTGCTGATATGGCAACTATTGCTTGTCTATCTTGTGCCTTACTTGGTTGTGGGCTACGACGTGCTAACGGAAGCTGCCGAGGACATTGCACATGGCGAGGGCATGGATGTGGACTTCCTCATGGCTATAGCTACATTAGGGGCCCTTTGCATCGGTTTTATGCCGGGGGCAGAACCACAGTTCACTGAAGCGGTGTTTGTGATGCTCTTCTTTCAAGTGGGCGAACTCTTTGAAAGTTTTGCCGAGGGTAGAAGCCGTAAGAGTATCTCTCAGCTGATGGACATCCGTCCCGACATCGCCCATGTAAAGCGTGGTGAAGAGCTGGTGGACGTGAATCCCGAAGAGGTGAAGGTAGGCGACATCGTTGTAATTCGACCAGGAGAGAAAGTACCGATGGACGGTATCGTTATCGATGGTGCATCAAGTCTGAATACAGTTGCATTGACAGGCGAGAGCGTACCGCGTACCATTCGCCCTGCCGATGACATCATGTCGGGATGTATAAATCTCAATGGTGTGGTGACAGCAAAAGTAACCAAGGCATTTGGCGAGAGCACGGCGGCAAAGGTGCTCAACCTCGTGGAAAACGCCACAAAAAATAAGTCGAAGAACGAAAAATTCATCACCAAGTTTGCCAAAATATACACGCCCATAGTAGTTGTACTTGCCTTGTTGGTGGCAGTTATACCACCGTTGCTCGTCAATGGGCAGTTGTGGAGCGTGTGGATCTATCGCGCTCTCACATTCCTTGTAGTGTCATGCCCTTGTGCTCTCGTTATCTCCGTGCCTCTCACTTTCTTTGGAGGCATCGGTGGAGCATCGCGAAAGGGTGTGCTCATTAAGGGCTCTAACTATATGGAGACATTGGCAAAGGTGCGCACGATTGCCTTTGACAAGACTGGCACCATGACACACGGTGTGTTTGACGTTACTGCTATTCATCCCGAAAATATTGCCCCCAATGAATTATTGCACTTAGTTGCTCATGTGGAACGATATTCCACGCACCCCATTGCCCTCAGCATTCGCAAGGCTTTTCCTGACAAAAACGACGGCTGCGATGTAAAGGACGTAGTGGAGACGGCTGGACAGGGCGTGACGGCTCGTATAAATGGCAAGTCGGTAAGTGTGGGTAATACGAATTTGATGGAGAGCGTGGGCGCAAAGTGGCAACCCTGTGAAAAAGTGGGTACCATTCTCCACATTGCCATCGATGGAGAATATGCAGGTCATATTGTAGTGTCAGACAAAATTAAGGAGGATGCCGCTGATGCGGTAAATGCTCTCAAGGCAGAAGGTGTGAAGAGATTGGTGATGCTCACGGGCGACAAGGAAGAAGTGGCTGCCGATGTGGCTAAGACCGTTGGACTTGCGGAATATCATGCGGAACTCTTGCCAGGCGACAAAGTGAGTCAAGTGGAAACAATTCTCAAAGAGAATGCAGAAGGGACAATGGCCTTCGTTGGCGACGGCATCAACGATGCTCCCGTGTTAGCACGTGCCGATGTGGGCATTGCGATGGGCGGACTGGGCAGTGATGCCGCCATCGAAGCAGCCGACGTGGTGTTGATGGACGACAAGCCGTCGAAGATAGCCGTAGCTATCCGTCAGGCTCGACGCACACTGCGCATCGCAAGGGAGAACACTTGGTTTGCCGTTGGCATCAAAATGTCAGTGCTCATCCTCGCTTTCTTCGGACTGGCTACCATGTGGATGGCAGTATTCGCTGATGTTGGTGTAACGGTGCTTGTTGTGCTGAATGCAGCTAGGACTCTGAAATAACAATCTGGCCACAAATGCCAACTAACTAAAGAGCCATAATGATAGCATGTAATTCCCCAAATTTCCATCGTCTATCATTATGGTTTTTTGTGCAAGTCATCGAAAAGGAGAAGGAAATAAGAAGAAGTTTGCCAATAATGGTGTACAAAAAATCCACAATTCATCTTCTTGGACGAGGCGACCAACGCCTTAGATGCCAATAACGAACGAGCTATCACTGAGGGGCTAGCTTCGTTCTATATGAGACCATTGCACGGCACTGGAGGGGACTCAGGTCTATTCCATTTGCGTATATTTCTGATATTTAGTATCTTCATGGATAAAATAGTCGTATAGCTATGCCTACTAAGCAGACAGAATCCGCCCCGAGCTTCCTTCAAGTTTATACACAGGTGCGTCGCGACCGCATGAAGCACTCGTTCCTTCGACAGATCAGCGCTTGCGTTGACTGGCGAGGTATTCGCACACTACTCAACAAGAAGTATACAAAGACCCAGAACGCCACAGGCAATCCAGCCTATGATGCCTTGATGATGTTCAAGATCCTACTGCTTCAGACCTGGTACGGCCTGAGTGATTACGAAGTCGAAGAACGGATCAACGACTCCCTCCTCTTCAGCGAATTCCTCCTCTTGGATATGGGGCTTCCAGCTCCAGACCACAGCACCATCTGTCGCTTTCGGGCTGAACTGACTCGCTTGGGAATTATGGACAAGCTCCTTCGCGAGCTGAATAAGCAGTTCAAGAAGCACGGGATTAGCCGTATTGACCAAGGAGCTATCGTGGATGCGAGCATTGTGGATAGCCCGCACGCTCCCGATGGAAGTATCCTCATCGAAGTGGCAGACGACCGAGAGGACTTGCGCACCGAAGAAGAGCAAGCCCAAGAACAGGCTTATCAGTATGAGCTGAAAAGCCGCCAACCAGGGGTCGCTACGGATATAAAAAGCACGTGCTGACCGATGGGCAAGGGTTGGTGGAGAGCATAATTACCACGCCAGCCAATTGTGCCGATACGGTGGTATTGCCCGAGCTGATAGAGAAGGCTGAGCTTACGCAGGGCGTTAGTGTCCTTGCCGATAAAGGTTATTGTAGCAAGAAGAACTCGGCTTGTCTCTTTGAGCACGGCTTGATTGATGGGATTATGCTCAAGGCGCAGAAGGGGATGAAGCTCACAGAGCGCCAACGTGAACTGAATAACGTCATCAGCAAAATGCGCTGTTTAATCGAGCGTACCTTTGGGAGTATCCGAAGGTGGTTTTCAGGAGGGCGATGTCGTTACCGAGGGCTTGAGCGAACGCATACACAGAATATCTTGGAAGCTATGGCATACAATCTAAAGCGTATGCCCAAGCTTCTTGTACTCCAAAGCATCAAATAGCCCAGAAAAGCCCCCTCTCGGGAGGATGATCCTCCCGAGAGGGGGCAAGGGGGAGAGACAGGCATCTCACTTCTCAGCCTAAGACTCCGATTTTCGAGGCAAGGAGGTCGAAGCTGCAAAGAGGTGGGCTTGCGCAATGGTCTCATATATAATGTAGGCTCTCGTCCTCACCCCCCCCGCTCTGACAATGGAGCACCTACCCTAGCCCAGACGAGAAAGGCAAAAGGGGAAGAGGCTCTGTACGTTTCTTCGTACCTTTGTCGCCTAAAGTAGCATCAACTAAAGATAAGCCCAAGAGAAAAGAATGAACATAGCAATCGTCGGTGTAAGTGGAGCCGTCGGCCAGGAGTTCCTAAGAGTACTCAGCGAGCGCAGCCTCAAGATAGATCGCCTAGAGCTCTTTGCCTCGGCTCGTAGTGCAGGGAGCAAGGTCACCTTCCGTGGCAAGGAGTACACCATCCGTGAGCTCCAGCACAACGATGACTTCCGTGATATTGACGTAGCCTTCGTCTCTGCTGGGGGGAGTGTCTCCCTCGAGTATGCCGAGACGATCACACGCCATGGGGCGATCATGATCGACAACTCCAGCGCATTCCGCATGCAGGAGGACGTCCCCCTCGTCGTCCCTGAGGTCAATGCAGCCGATGCCCTCGTCCGCCCACGTGGGATCATCGCCAACCCCAACTGTACGACCATCCAGATGGTCGTCGCCCTCAACGTCATCCACCAGCTCTCCCCCATCACACGTGTCCATGTGGCGACCTATCAGGCAGCCAGCGGGGCAGGCGCTCGGGGTATGGCTGAGCTAGACGAGCAGATCCGTGCCATAGCCGAGGACAAGGAGCCCGAGGTCAAGAAGTTTGCCTACCAGCTTGCCTACAACCTCATTCCTCAGATCGACGTCTTCGCCGACGGGGACTACACCAAGGAGGAACTCAAGATGTACCACGAGACTCGCAAGATCATGCACAGCTCCCTCTCGGTGAGCGCTACCTGCGTACGTGTCCCCGTGACCCGTGCACACTCCGAGGCTATCTGGGTAGAGACCGAGGAGGCTCTGGAGCTGGATCGTGTGCGTGAGGCCTTCCGCCGTGCCCCCGGCATCGTCCTGCAGGATGAGCCCGAGGATCAGGTCTACCCCATGCCTCTCTTCATAGCGGAGAAGGATCCCGTCTACGTGGGTCGTCTACGCCGTGACCTAGCCAACCCTCGTGGATTAGCCTTCTGGTGCGTCGCTGACCAGATCAAGAAGGGTGCAGCACTGAACGCTGTACAGATCGCCGAGTACCTCGTCGCCGAGGGAGTGATCGGCAAGCGACACTAAGTAAACTAAGTAACCTACTACTCATTATTATATTACTATACCGATAATGAATATATATCAGCACATCGAGGGCCTACAAGCCTTCGTAGCGGCAGAGCGTGCCGCTGGACACCGCATCGCCTTCGTCCCCACCATGGGAGCGCTACACGCAGGACACCTCAGCCTGGTCAAGCGGGCACTACAGGAGAACGACTGCTGCATCGTGAGCGTCTTCGTCAATCCCACACAGTTCAACAATCCTCGTGACCTCGAGACCTACCCACGTACCCTGGAGGCCGACAGCGCCCTACTTAGCTCCGTAGGTACCTCGGCACTCTTTGCCCCCGAGGTCTCGACGATCTATCCCGAGCCCGACACCCGCCACTTCGACGTCGGCGCCGTAGCCGAGGTCATGGAGGGGAAGTACCGCCCCGGACACTTCAACGGGGTCATGCAGGTCGTCTCCCGCCTCTTCGAGATCGTGCGCCCCGACTGCGCCTACTTCGGCGAGAAGGACTTCCAGCAGATCGCTGTCCTGCGTGCTATGAGTCACCTCATCCAGAGCCCTGTGGAGATCATCGCTTGCCCGATCGTCCGTGAGGCGGATGGGCTCGCCCTGAGTAGCCGCAACCTCCTACTCACCAAGGAGGGACGAGCCGTAGCCCCCAACATCTACCGCATCCTAGCGGAGAGCCGTAGCTGGAGACAAGACCATACCCCACAGCAGGTGATCGAGCGGGTCACGGCGGAGATCAATGCCCTCCCCGAGCTCCGTGTAGAGTACTTCGAGATCGTGGATACCGACAGCCTACAGCCCATCACCCAGTGGAGTGACAGCCCGAAGCCCCACGGCTGTATCACAGTCTACTGCGGTGAGGTACGTCTCATCGACAACATCCCTTACTACTAGAGAGCGGCATGCTGCACCCCAAGCACCTTGCCCTCGCAGCCTCCCTCACGCTCGCTCTAGCTCTCACTGGCTGTGGAGCTAGGCGGAGCGTGCCCGAGGAAATCCCTCCTACGAAGCCCCACCCGACGAGCCCTCAGCAACCCGAGGACAAGGGCTCTATGGTGGAGCACAAGCCCTGGGTACGCCCCACCGGAGACTCCATCCGTGAGGAGATGCGTGCCGTCTGGCTCACTACCGTCTACGGGCTCGACTGGCCCAAGGACCGCGCCGACACCCCCGACGGGGTACGTAGGCAGAAGGAGTCCCTCATCCGTATCCTAGACCGACTGAAGCAGGACGGCTACAATACGATCTTCCTACAGGTGCGTCACAGCGGGACGACCATCTACCCTACAGACTATGAGCCCCTCTCCAGCCGTCTAGCGGGCGAGGGGTACTTCGGGGATTACGACCCCGTACGATTTGCCCTCACGGAGTGCCGTCGTCGGGGTCTGAGTATGCACGCGTGGTTCGTGACCTACCCCTTGGCCTCCTCGAAGCGTAGCCCCCACCCCATACTGCGGGATCACCCCAGCTGGGCCATCCACCACAAGTGCTCCTATCACCTCGACCCTGGGAACCCCGAGGTACGTAGCTATGTCGCCCACCTCGTCACGGACTTCCTGCGTCGCTATGCGGTGGATGGGATCCACTTCGACTACTTCAGGTACCCCGAGGAGGCCGAGCGGTTCAACGACAAGGCGAGCTTCATCGCCCACGGGCTCAGCTATCCCACGAGGGAGGCCTGGCGCCGAGACAACCTCACCCAACAGCTCCGTGAGGTGCGGGACTCGCTCAGGAGCATCCACTCCCAAGCCCTAGTCAGCGTCGCCCCCTTAGGCAAGCTACAGAAGATCCCTGACCTCGGCCGTCCCCATGGCTGGACAGCCTACGAGTCCGTCTATCAGGACCCCGTCACGTGGGGCAAGGAGGGGCTCGTAGACTTCGTCGTGCCGATGATGTACTACCGTGATGTGCTCTTCGAGCCCTTCCTGCGAGACTGGAAGGAGCTCGTCGCCCCCTATATCCCCGTAGTCCCAGGCCTAGCTCCCTACCGTATCGAGGAGACTGGCTGGCCAAGCGAAGTCATCGAGGAACAAATAGACCTGGCCCGTGAGGAGGGGCTAGCGGGTGTATGCTTCTTCAGAGAGACACATACGGGCGGTCGTTTCCCTGCCGTACGTAGGATCATACAGGAGGCTTTCAAGCACCCTGCACTACCCCTTGCCTACCCCCGAGGACTAGCACACAAGCCCGCTGCCCCTAAGCATCTCGACGCGGCAGTAGGGCAGGATGGGACGATCCTCGTGCGCTGGTCTATGCCCCGAGAGGCAAGTGCCGATGGTACGACCTATCGTCTGTGGGCAGTAACGACAGACGCACATGGTCGCCGTGAAGCTTCGCTACTCTCCTCCACTCTACGTGACCCACACTGCCTGCTCGTGATGAGTGACCTCATTGACTACGACTGTATCGAGCTAGGTGTAGAGGCAGTCAATACCTTCGGGGTCTCCACGCCCTGTACCGAAGGGCTGGAGCTCAACCTCGCTGCCCTACGTGAGGAGATACGCCACTCTCGGCGATAGACCTCAGGGATGAACCTCTATCTACACATACCCTTCTGCGCTAGTCGCTGCTCGTACTGTGACTTCTATACCCAGACGAGCAGTCGGCTTAGGGTAGACTTCGTCACAGCCCTCCTTGCGGAGCTAGCTCTACGGCGGGGCGAACTACCAGAGGGGGAGGAGGTACAGCACATCTACCTAGGTGGCGGTACCCCCTCCCAGCTCACCATCGAGGAGCTAGGGCGCATCTTTGAGCAGATCGATCGGCTCTATCCCCGAGCCTCGGATGGAGAGGTCACGATCGAGTGCAACCCCGATGATGTCACCCCTCTCTATGCCGAGGGCTTGGCTGCCCTACCCATCAATAGGGTAAGCATGGGGGTACAGAGCTTCCACGCTGATGACCTTGCCTTCCTGCAGCGACGGCATTCTCCCGAGCAAGTACACGAAGCCGTCTCCGCCCTACGAACCGTAGGGATCACGAACCTAAGCCTAGACCTTATCTACGGACTACCTGGACAGACTCTATCCCGCTGGGCAGAGAACGTCGATCACTTCCTCGCAATTGGCACACCCCATCTCTCGGCCTACCACCTCATCTACGAGGAGGGGACAGCCCTCACACGACTCGTAGAGCTTGGTCGGGTCAAGCCCGTAAGCGAAGAGGATAGTCTAGCCTTCTTTGAGCTACTCATCGACCGAATGCAGGGAGCTGGATACGAACATTACGAGATCTCGAACTTTGCCCTACCCGAGTGCTATGCCCGACACAACACGGGCTATTGGCAGGGTGTTCCCTACCTCGGCTTTGGGCCCTCGGCGCACAGCTATGATGGGAAAAGGTCTCGCTCGTACAATAATCCTTCGCTCTCGGGCTACACCCAATCCCTACTGCGTGGAGAGCGGCTATATACCGAGGAGCACCTAAGCCCCGAGGAGCTACAGCACGAATACATCATGACACGTCTAAGGACACAGTGGGGAATATCTATCATGGCATACAGAGAGCGGTTTGGGGACGTCGCCACGAGTCGCCTTCGCCAGCTAGCCCAGCCCTTCATCGAGGCAGGCACCCTCGCCCTAGAGGGGGACAAGCTCCACCTAACACGTAGCGGGATCTTCGTCTCGGATGGGATCATCGCCGAGCTCTTTGACTAAGGGGATGCGACTAGGGCAAGAGGATGGCTAGCCAAAAGAAAAGCTATTCAGAGCATAGTAAAGCTCCCCAATAGAGAGCAACTAGCCCTCCACATAGTGCCCAAGGGAGAGCACTGCTAACACCTCCCCTACCTGCACACTCACCAACACCTCTAGTCCCCTCCCCTCTAAAGGCTCTGGTCAGAGGCTACCAAGCCTCCTATTCTGGGAACAACTACTTCTACCCCAAGCCCCACACTACCTCTAAATAGTAGCTTCTGCAACCTTCGACAAAGAAGGCAACATAGCCCTCCGCCACCGAAAGACAAACGAAGAAGCCCAATCCTCACTCTAATCATACAGGCACAAAAGCAAAAGGAGACTGCATCGGATGATGCAGTCTCCTTTGTGGTGACCCCGGTGAGGCTCGAACTCACGACCCAGTGATTAAGAGT
The DNA here is from genome assembly GCF_915070105.1 of uncultured Porphyromonas sp. Classification (GTDB taxonomy): domain Bacteria; phylum Bacteroidota; class Bacteroidia; order Bacteroidales; family Porphyromonadaceae; genus Porphyromonas. The sequence goes on along the minus strand of NZ_CAJZFJ010000036.1, from coordinate 9 downwards.
CACTTGCTC
>NZ_CAJZFJ010000035.1 GCF_915070105.1 uncultured Porphyromonas sp. | reverse complement strand
CTGTAGGGCTCGCTTGTATGTCTATTCCTTGGGGATAATGCCTAGGATCTTTAGTAATGGGCTAAGGCTCCCTGGGATATGAAATGATACCCCGAAGAACCAAAGGCAGGAGTTGCGAGCGAGATCATGCGGTGGCCCTGCACTTGCCCTCAAGAGTGAGCGTAGCCCTACGCACTCCACTAGGAGAGCCCCCTCTCCCAATAGCCCCTATATAGGGCATTTCGAGGGGGGGGTGAAAGAGGAGATACCGAGAAGGGAAGATAGGTCTCGGCATGCTGGTCCTCATCACCTATGTAAGGTGACAGGTGCGAACATACCGAGAAGGGGAAAGCGCTCTCGGTATGCTCGTCATCGTCACCTATGTAAGGTGATTGGTACGGACATACCGAGTCTGATTCCAAGCTCATTACATATCCCCTAGTAGAGGGCTAGGAATGCGCACTACGAGTATCATCCATATCCCTCAGCAGTCATCACAGAATGTGCGTCAGGTAGGCTATGATGAGACTGGAGGTAGAGAAGATAATGAGAAGAGCAGGGAGTATCTAAGGCACAAATGACAAGCGGAGTTTGCAATATGAATATTTATTGTACCTTTGCGATGTGAACGTTTCTCCAAGCGGGAGGGCACGTACACAACAAACTACATCAATCATTCAAGAATAGCAGCGAACAAACTGCACTAACCAATCCAAAAGCATTCAGTCATGCAAGAGCAACCAAAGTTTAAGACTGGAGTGTGGGTAGACGAACTGAACGTACGTGACTTCGTAGCCCAAAACGTCACTCCTTACGACGGGGATTCTTCCTTCCTATGTGGTCCCACAGAGAAGACCCGCCGCGTGTGGGAGCATTGCCTTCAGGCTCTCAAGGAAGAGCGTGATAACAACGGAGTCCGCTCCATAGACACCAGCACGGTATCTGGCATCACCGCCTTTGCCCCTGGCTATATAGACAAGGAGAACGAAGTCGTCTTCGGCCTACAGACCGATCAGGTACTTCGCCGTGCTATGAAGCCCTTCGGTGGCTACAAGGTCGTCGAGAAGGCTGTACATGAGAACGGCCTAGAGGTCGATCCACGTGTTACCGACATCTTCACCCACTACCGCAAGACGCACAATGATGGTGTCTTCGATGTCTACACCGAGGAGATTCGCTCCTTCCGCTCCAATAGCTTCCTCACGGGTCTTCCCGACAACTATGCACGTGGCCGTATCATCGGTGACTACCGCCGTCTAGCCCTCTATGGTGCAGACCGTCTCATAGCATGGAAGAACGAAGACCTACACGCGATACATGGTCCCATGACTGAGGCTACCATCCGCCTACGTGAGGAGGTAGCAGAGCAGATCAAGGCACTGAAGAAGATCGTAGAGATGGCTGCTGGCTATGGCTTCGATGTCCGTCGCCCAGCCTACAATGCACAGGAAGCCGTACAGTGGGTGTACTTCGCCTACCTAGCAGCGATCAAGGATCAGGATGGTGCAGCTATGTCGCTTGGTAATGTCTCTAGCTTCCTAGATATATACGTCCAGTACGACCTCGACCACGGTACGATCACAGAGGAGCTCGCACAGGAACTCATTGACCAATTCGTCATCAAGCTACGTATGGTACGCCACCTACGTATGGCCTCCTACAACGAGATCTTCGCTGGTGACCCAACCTGGGTTACGGAGTCCATCGGGGGACGTCTCTTCGACGGCCGTCACAAGGTCACCAAGACCAGCTTCCGCTTCCTACAGACACTCTACAACCTTGGCCCTAGCCCAGAGCCTAACCTCACGGTGCTATGGAGTCCATCACTCCCCGAGGGCTTCAAGGAGTTCGCGGCTCAGGTATCGATCGACACCTCCTCGATCCAGTATGAGAATGACGACCTGATGCGTGGTACACGTCACTCGGATGACTACGGGATCGCCTGCTGTGTATCCTTCCAGGAGATCGGGAAGCAGATCCAGTTCTTCGGTGCACGTACCAACCTCGCCAAGGCTCTCCTACTCGCTATCAATGGCGGTCGCTGTGAGATCTCCGGCACTCTAATGGTAGAGGGTATTCCCGAGCTCAAGGGCGATGTCCTAAACTTCGACGAGGTATGGGCTAACTACCTCAAGGTGCTCCGTGTGATCGCTCGTGTATACAATGAGTCGATGAACATCATCCACTACATGCACGACAAGTACTACTACGAAGCAGCTCAAATGGCGTTCATCGATACGAACCCCAAGATCAACCTCGCCTACGGGGTGGCTGGTCTATCCATCGCTGCAGACTCCCTCTCAGCAATCAAGTACGCTAAGGTGATGCCCAAGCGTAACGAGGCTGGGCTGACTGAGGACTTCGTAGTAGAGGGAGAATTCCCCTGCTATGGCAACGATGATGACCGTGCCGATAACATCGCCTACGACATCACCCACCTCTTCTCTGATATGCTCAAGGAGCTCCCCATCTACAAGGATGCCGCTCCTACGCTGTCCGTCCTGACAATCACCTCCAACGTGATGTACGGCAAGAAGACCGGTGCTACGCCCGATGGACGCCACGCTGGTGTAGCCTTCGCTCCTGGAGCTAACCCCATGCACGGACGTGATAATCATGGTGCGATTGCCTCGCTTAGCTCTGTGGCCAAGCTCGACTACACGGACGCTGCAGACGGGATCAGCAATACCTTCAGCATCATCCCACACTCCCTTGGGTCAAACAAGCAGGAGCAGGTCGAGAACCTCATCTCGATGATGGATGGGTACTTCTCCAAGGGGGCACACCACCTCAACGTGAATGTGCTCAATAGAGAGATGCTCGAGGACGCTATGGAGCACCCCGAGAACTACCCTCAGCTCACCATCCGAGTCTCGGGCTATGCGGTGAACTTCGTCAAGCTCAGCCGTGAGCATCAGCTCGAGGTCATCTCTCGCTCCTTCCACCAGCGCATGCGCTAAGGGCTCATCCCTCACTATATCTATCTGACAAGTAGCGGGCGAAGGATCTACCGACCCTTCGCCCGCTCTACTCATTACCCAGCTATGCTTCGTGTTCATTCCTTTGAGTCCATGGGTACCTTCGACGGCCCAGGCCTTCGTCTCGTGGTCTTCCTTCAGGGCTGCAACTTCCAGTGCCTCTACTGTGCCAACCCCGACACCATCCCCATAGGGAAGGGAGGGAAGCTCATCGAGGAGAGTGAGGTACTCCGCAGAGCCATCAGCGAACGTCCCTTCTTCGGTAAGCGAGGTGGGGTTACCTTCAGCGGTGGCGAGCCCACGGTACAGGCCGAGGCTCTTATCCCCCTCTGCCGTGCGCTCAAGGAGGAGGGCATACACATCTGCTTGGACTCTCAGGGGAGTATCCGCAATAGGTATGTAGATGAGCTCCTATCCATCGTAGATATGGTGCTACTCGACTGCAAGCACATGCTCCCCAAGGAGCACCAGCGCCTCACCACGCAGAGCAATACCAACACCCTACTCACAGCCGAGCAGCTAAGAGCCATGGGCAAGCCCGTACGCCTACGCTACGTCTTCGTCCCTGGCTACAGTGACCAGCCCGAGGCACTACATGCACTAGGACAGCACTTCGGGGGCTTCGAGAATATAGAGCGTCTAGAGCTCCTCCCCTATCACACCTATGGCAAGCACAAGTATGAGACCCTGGGCAAGCCCTACCTCCTAGAGGATGTACACGAGCCCACCCACGAGGAGATCGCCTCAGCCCAAGCCATACTAGAGCGTTACTTCCCCGTCGTCTGGACGCAGTAGCCGAGAGGGAGGAGTCTGCGCCCATCACAGACATCTAGGGGACACCTAGAGCAATACTCTCTGCAGACGTAGGGCAGGCTGTAGGATCATCCCATCATAGGCTTTCTCGATAGAGGATAGCCTAAGAGAGAAAATATCGTTACCTTTATGCTGTTATTTCGCATTACTCATCTAAATAGCATTAACAATCATGGCTAACTGTTCAAAGGGGAACTTCCTACTTGGCCTACTCCTCGGTGCTGCCGCAGGAGCTGCCGCTGCTTACTTCTCAGACCGCCGTCATCGCGAAGTCTTCGCTGACAATGTATCAAGTACCGTAGAGCGTGCTCGTGATAGCATCGTCGAAGGCTACTATGAGGCTAAGGAACGCTATAATCGCTACCGCAATAGACTCACAGACGAGGCGAACGACCTACTCGAGGAGATAGAAAGCGCTAACGACTAGAGTAATATCCCTACCCCAAGGGATATGCAAGGAGAGGAACACACGTAGGCATCAGCTCTTAGACAAGGAGTGGGTGCGTGTGTTCCTTCTCTTGCTTTGATGGATGACACGGACGAATATATTAGAATAATGAGACAGCAATCTACCGACAACCACACCCCTCAGGACCTGCTGAAGCACCTAACGATCATCTCTCGCCGAAGCATTGACTATACCGTCCTCTCGCTCGGCACGATAGTAGGACGAGGGCTCTCTGCTGTCGTCACTTGGTGCATCCTAGGCTTCCTGCTATTCAACCTCCTACTCTTCCTCAACATCGCACTAGGCTTTGCCCTAGCTAACTGGAGCGAGAGTTCGCCAGCTATTGGGTTCCTATACCTTGCATGCGGGTATGCCGTACTGACCCTACTCTTCCTGTGTATACGTGCCTTAGTAGCACGCTCCATACGTGCCTATGTCGCACGACGGACACTGAGAGCTACCCTCCAGCTGAATCACAAGATATCTGGTATCCCATACGTCAATCGTGTGCCCTACCAGACCTTCGCCAAAGAACCCGACAGAGAGCGACCCTATACTACTCTCCAGTATGCACACAACGAGACCATGCTTGACATAGACCGAGCAGCAGGTATGGTCCTACGTGATACCATCTATATCAAGAACCACTATCCCGAGATGCTCTCCCAGCGACTAAGACAGGAGACTCTTGGCTACATATCTGACATCCCCATCCTAGGAAGAGCCCTCCAGTACATTAGCCCTAAGCATCAGTCCCTGCGTACTAGACGTCATCGCTATCAGAGCAAGTACACCTCATCCACACCCTCCCCTACTGAGGGCTATCAGAAATACCTCCCCTATCTACGTATGGCATGGGACTTCATCCGCCCTACCCTGACGGCAATTGTCCTCGGGAAGCTACAGAGTGGCTTACTCGGTCTCTTCCTCAAGAAGAACCCCAAGAGAAGGAGATAACGACATCAGACTACGAACTATAATAGAGACATGAAGAAGACAATCGTCGGGATCGGTGAGATCCTTTGGGATATCTTCCCTGATCGTAAGGCACTCGGAGGAGCACCTGCCAACTTCGCCTACCACTGCATGCAACTAGGGCATGAAGCCTATGCCATCAGTGCTATTGGCAAAGATTCACTAGGAGAGGAGGTCAAGAGAGAACTCGCCAACAAAGGACTACAGCATATCCTCCAGGAGGTGAGCTACCCAACGGGCAAGGTACTCGTCACCCTAGCAGAGACTGGCAGTGGGAGCTACGATATACAGGAGGATGTCGCCTGGGATCACATTTCGTTCACTCAGGAGCTAGAGCAGCTGGCTCACCGCACGGATGCCGTCTGCTTTGGATCACTAGCCCAGAGATCCGAGGAGACCGCCAGCACCATACACAGCTTCCTAGCAGCGATGCCAGCCGAGAGCATCAAGGTCTTTGACATCAACCTCAGACTCAACTACTATACTGAGGCTCTCATACGTGACTCCCTAGAGCATGCCACTATGCTCAAGCTCAATGATGAGGAGGTATCTACCCTAGCACAGCTATTCCACCTAGAGGGATCAGCGGGAGCAATCTGTCGTCAGATCCTTGAGCTCTTTGCGCTAGACTCCGTCATCTTGACTCGTGGTGCCTACGGATGTAATATCTATACTGCTAAGGGAAGTGACTACCACCCATCTAGGGAGGTAACAGTCATCGACACCGTAGGTGCCGGTGACTCCTTCACCGCGGCCTACGTCTCAGCACTACTAGCAGGTAGGCAGCGTCCCGATGCTATCCGCTTCGCTACCGATGTCGCTTCCTTCGTCTGCACCCAGCGTGGAGCCATGCCAGCTCTACCCGAGGAGTACAGGAAATGGCTGTGTGGTTAGGAGGCGTAGAGAGGCCATATAGACCTCTTCGCACGGCCCACCACCAGATAGTACAAAATAAGCATGGCCACCTCTCCCGAGGTAGCCATGTCTTTCGATTTATCACTTAAACGGTTTACTATTTACAAGAGCTGTGCTAACAAAAGCTGTATCACTCTCACATTGCAAAGGTAGACGAATGGTGGGGGTACAACAATACCTATTAATTATGATTGTTTAGCATTTACCTACCTAATATAGTGGATTGTGCAAGGGGAGATTAAGTTCTACCTTTGCACCGAAGGCCTGATAAAGACCTCAAGCACCCTCATTCAATCATTGTATTTCAGCAAATGAATTCATATAGACACCTCCAAGGACAAGTCTTCGCAGCTCCAGTTACTGCCCACTCCAAAATGAGTGACCTCATCACAGGCAGTGCTCCTGCTCTGCTCATCATCACCCGCTTCGGCATTCCCCTAGGGTTCGGAGACAAGAGTATCGGTCAGCTCTGTACGGAACACGGGGTAGATACACGTACGCTACTGCTCCTTGTCAATTGCTCCATATTGGAGGGCTATGACCCCACCTCGGAGCAGATAGCCTCGATACACCTAGATAGCCTGATCACCTACCTACTGAACTCACATGCATACTTCCTCGACTTCCGCCTACCGCTGATCCGTCAGAGACTACTATCAGCTATATCGAACTGTCCACAGGAACTCGCCTATGTAATCCGTCGCTTCTTCGACGAGTACGTGGAGGAGGTGCATAAGCACATGAACTATGAGGATCGTACCGTCTTCCCCTATGCTCGTCGCCTAGCCTCGGGGGAGCGAGATGAGCACTACAACATAGGCATCTTCAGTAAGCGTCATGATCAGATCGAGCTGAAGATCACGGAGCTGAAGAACCTCCTGATCAAGTACTACACTGCGCCTAGTGGCTATGAGCTCACGGCAGTCCTACACGACATCTTCAGTGTAGAGATAGACCTAGCAGCTCATAACTACATCGAAGACTCGATCTTCATCCCCTACATACAGTACCTAGAGAGCAAGACCAAATAACCTCTAGCTCGCCATATCCCATCGCTTATTAATATGGTCACCCCGATAAAGATCGCAGTCGCCGAGCCCACCTCTATCGTACGCTCAGGACTAGAGACACAGCTCCGCAAGCTCCTCCACTACAAGGCTCAGATCATCAATCTACTTGATGAGAACAGGAAGGAGTGGCAGGATGTCGCCAGTGTAATCTCTGCTGACATCTTCATCATCAACCCCCTACTCACGGGCTCCAACCCACGCCTTTACCTACCCAACCTCCCCTACGAGACCAAGCTCCTAGCACTGTGCCATAGTCCCTATGACCCCATATTCCTCAAGGAGTTTGACGGGGTAATCAGTCTCTCTGATACTGCCCTACAGATCTCTGAGACCATTGACCAGCTTCTACACAACGAGAGTTCAGCCTCCAGCACGAGCTCGGACTCACAGAGCCTCACCCCACGCGAACGTGAGATCATCATCTGTGTCGTCAAGGGAATGACCAATAAGGAGATCGCAGGCCAGCTCTACCTCTCCACACATACCGTCATCACCCACAGACGCAACATCTCCAAGAAGCTACAGATACACAGCCCCAGTGGACTAACGATCTATGCGATCATGAACAAGCTCGTAGAGCTCGAGGATATCAAGCAGGATCTGTAACCCTCCTCTCGCTGCCTAGTCCCAAATCATCAAGCCCCCCTTCACCTCATCCTCATGGATCAGTGAAGGGGGCTTTCATTTGTCTCTACGCAGGAGGAAAATTCCCCATCTATTCTGTGGAGGCTTATCTTTCCTCATCAGCTATATGCCCTAGTAATCTCTACCTAACAGCTGAAATAAATGAAGCCCGACCTACGCACACATCTCGTGTACAGGTCAGGCTTCTCCCGTTTAAGAGCTTGTCAAGCATCTCTTACTGCTCCAGATCTCAGGATGACCCGAGCATCACTGCAGTAGAGACAAGGACAAGAAATGTTATTCTCTCCAAGCCACCCTTATCAGGCAACATAGGAGGTATTGTTTCGTGCTACAAAGATACGAAAAAGTACAGACCTATACCTAATTATGGGTATATTCCCATAGAATCACATCGAACTAGCCCCCATTAGAGGGTAGCAAGCAAGATGGGAGTAGCCACTAGTTCATCGGCGAAGCACTCCTCGAAGCTTATTCCTCAGCTGATATAGGCTTTCTCGAGGCACTTCATTGCGAAGGATCACGAGGGCAAAGGCCACCAAGACCACCGTATTCAATGCCATCTGAAGCAGGGGTACCCCCTCTAGTGCACGCCCTATTCCCCACTCTAGGGCATAGCAGAGCGTAGTCAGCAGGACATAGCCCCCTAGCTTCTTTAGCTCGTAGTCCACCGGATAGTACCTCTGTCCGAGGAAATAAGAGACGAGCATCACCCCGCCATTAGCGATCACTGAGGCCCAAGCACAAGCCATGAAGCCATATCTAGGTGCTAGGACTATGATGATCAGCACTGTCAGTGCACAGCCCAGCACGGAGAGTATCCCGCCCCAATAGGTACGATCTGTGACCTTGTACCAGAGGGAGAGGTTAAAGTACACACCGAACATCAGCTGTCCTGCCATGATCCACGGCACGACACTTAGACCCGGATAGTAAGCTGGGCGAATGAGGAGCTTCAGCACATCCATATAGCTCACCACAGCGAGGAATATGAAGAGCGTGAAGAGCACATAGTATGTCATCGCTGACGAATAAGCCCTACGTGCTGAGGCATCATCCTTCTTCTTCTCCGCGAAGATAAAGGGATCATAGGCATATCGGAAAGCCTGCGTAAAGAGCACCATCACCACGGCGAGCTTGTAGCAAGCTCCATAGATCCCGAGCTGTGTATGAGCATAGCGTGCGTCATCGAAGAGCATCGGAAAGAGAATCTTATCTGCTTGATTATTGAAGTTACCTGCTAGACCTAGGAGCAGAATCGGGAAGGCATAGCTCAGCATCTCCTTCAGTAGCCGCATATCCAGCCTTCCCGTGGCATGGTGTAGCGTAGGCAGTAGGAGTACGAACTGGATGACGTTCCCGATGAGGTTTATTCCAAAGATATAGTCAAGAGCCTGCTCCCTCGGACGGAAATCCCCAAGGAGCGAGGGGAAGACCTGCCCCAACCAGGGCAACACATAGAAGGCAAAGAGCGTCAGCGCAATGGTCACGAGTACGAAGCTCATACGTACGGCGAAGAACCTCCACGGACGCTGCTCATACCTCAGATATCCTAGTGGGATGGCCATGAAGGCATCACTAGCGACGATAATCAGCAGATAGACGATGAGCCTACTCTGGCCTGCTACGTGTAGTGCCTCAGTCAGTGGGCTAAGCACGGCTAAACCAATGAGCACAAAGAGAAGTGAGCTACCCCCCAGCGCATAGAGCGTCGTCGTGTAGACATCCTCGGGTCGCTCGTGCTTATTCGCAAAGCGGAAGAAGGTCGTCTCCATCCCATAGGTCAGCAGGATCATTAGGATCGCAGTCCAAGCATAGAGATTCGTCATCACCCCAAACTCCTCGGGCACCATCACCTTCACGTAGACGAAGGTTAGCAACCAGTTGAGGAAGCGACCAAACATGCTACTTAGGCCATAGATCGCCGTATCCTTGATCAAGGATTGCAGTGTGCTACTACTCATATCTCGACGTCTCTAGTAGCTATCATCATCGAAGAATCCACCTGATGGACGGACACGTGGCACACGCCCTAGGTGACTATAGGCTAGCTCCGTAGCCTCTCGGCCTCGGGGGGTACGCTTCAGGAAGCCCTCCTTGATCAGATAGGGCTCATAGACCTCCTCTACAGTGCCGGCATCTTCACCTAGCGCAGTGGCTATGGTCGTGAGTCCGACAGGACCACCAGCGAACTTATCGATGATTACTCCGAGGAGCTTATTGTCAATATAGTCCAGACCATATCGGTCGATATTCAGAGCCTCTAGTGCGAAGCAAGCGATCTCTCGGTCGATACGTCCATTACCCTTGACCTGCGCAAAGTCTCGTACACGTCTCAGCAGGGCATTGGCAATACGGGGTGTCCCTCGGCTACGAGAGGCAATCTCTGCGGCAGCTGAACTATCGCAGGGCACCTCGAGGATGCTCGCTGAGCGATGTACGATCCCCGCAAGGGTCTCCACATCATAGTACTCGAGGTGGAGGTTGATCCCGAAGCGAGCCCTCAATGGTGCTGTCAAGAGACCACTGCGGGTCGTAGCACCGATGAGAGTGAAGGGGTTAAGGTCTATCTGTATCGAGCGAGCCGAAGGGCCTTTATCCAGCATGATGTCGATCCGATAGTCCTCCATCGCAGAGTAGAGATACTCCTCTACGATAGGACTAAGGCGATGAATTTCATCGATGAAAAGGACATCATTAGGCTCTAGCGAGGTAAGTAGCCCCGCTAGATCTCCAGGCTTGTCGAGCACGGGGCCAGAGGTGATCTTGATCCCCACCCCCAGCTCTGCTGCTACGATATGCGAGAGGGTCGTCTTCCCTAGTCCCGGAGGACCATAGAGGAGGACGTGGTCTAGGGCATCAGAGCGCATCTTCGCCGCTTCGACGAAGATCTTGAGGTTACCGACAGCCTTATCTTGTCCAGAGAAGCTGTCGAAGGATATGGGGCGGAGAGCTCGGTCTACCTCCTGCTCCTCCTCGGCATAACGTGCTTGTTTGCGTATATCGAAGGTCTCTGCCATGTATTCGTCTAGTGTGTGGAGGTAGCAGTTGAGCACTGATCGAGGAACTCGAAGAGTACCCGATAGGCCATATCATAGGCCTGAGGGTCGCTGGATAGGAAGAGGTCGTGCTGCCCCTTGTGTATACTCTGTCCATGTACATCCGGGCCTAATAGCACCCCATAACGCCACATGTCGGAGACGTCCAGCACGAGGTCAGCCTCGTTGTACTCGGGTCGCCAAGTCTTCTCTGGTCGGATGCTCCTATCTGAGGTCATCAGCAGGATGGGGAGACGAAGGTTAAGACCCTTCTGCAGACGCTTCTGCCCATCTCTTACTGCTCGGAGCCACGAGAGGCGAATGGGATGCCCGTAGGTCTTCTTCCAATTCGTATTGTAGTCCCAGCGCCCATGGTAGGCCTTCAGTAGCGTCTGCGCATACATATTAGGTTCCTTGGACACATCTGATACGACCTTGTTGGACATCAGTGAGGCTGCCCCACTAAGTAGGGGTAGGACAAACCGCTCCTGAGCAGGAGTGAAGTTGAAGTCAAAGAAGGGACTATTCAAGATCAGTCCACGTACTCCATCCCTATTGTCCGTATCGTGAAGGTAGAGTGAGGTGATGAGTCCACCTGTGGAGTGAGCCAAGATGTAAATCTCCGAGTGCCCCTCAGTAGAGCGGAGGAAGCGGAGTGCCGCAGAGAGCTCCTCCTGGTACTCTGTCATATCCTTTGCTTCAAAGGCATCCTGCCCTTCTCTGAGGGAGCGACCATACTTCCTTAGATCAAGGGCATAGAAGGAGTAGCCGTGACTGACGATACTATCCCCAAGAGCCTTCTGGAAGAAGTAGTCGTTGTATCCGTGCACATACAGCACAGCACGATGCCTCTTCCCGCTAGCGATACGATGGACGAGGGTCACTACGACGGGACCTGAATAGTCGGGCTTCAGTTCCAGAGTCCGTTGCTCATATCCCTTTAGGCTATCTGTTCGCCATTGAGCGGAGAGCTCTCCCCCTAGGAGAGGGATCAGTAGGAGGACGAGGATCCTACCTAGGCTATGTCTTAGGTCTAGTCTCATTGCTTATAGTGCTAATGCGTTGTCTTGAGTTCGTTGGCTCATCCCCCTAGGCTTGCAATAGGGAAGATTTACCTTAATGCAAAGATAACCTAAATCACCCTAAGACCTTGTTCCTCACCAGAGCCGACGTATGATCTCGCTCGCACACTCCTGCCTTTGGATCTTCGGGGGTATCATTTCATATCCCAGGGAGCCTTAGCCCATCACTAGAGATCCTACGTATTATCCCCAAGGAATAGACATACAAGTGAGCCCTGGAGAGGATATACTTAGAGCGCACTTGTGTACACGTGGGTATACAGTTGTGTACACACGTGTACACTCATCCCTCCTAGGTAGGAGGTGTTCGCTGGGCATATCTAGACTAGGACATAGATACTTCTATCTTCGGCGTATACTCCTTCACGACCTTGCCCTCGCTCTATGGTGATTTCATGCGTCAGCCCTATTCCCATCACATACGACGACAAAGTCACCCAAGGAGGATGCATGCCTGCAGGTCAAGTTCTATCCATCTCTATCTCCTCCAGGCAGCTACCTCCTCTAGGTAGAAGCTATAGTAGTCTTCCCTAGAGGACTACCAAGGGAAGCGTGTAGTGCACGCTCCGAGCCCCCTTCCCAGGAGATGCAATGCACCCTAGGAGGGAACATATAATGTTCGCCCTCGTCACCTATGTAAGGTGATGAGGACGAACATACCGTGTTCTATACCCCACTCTCGGTATGTCCTATTCCACGCTCTAGTAATGCACGATAGAGCGGGGTCGTACAATGGATGGAATAGGAACGATAGAGCCAATATATGCGATAGGTCTAGGTACTCTGCAAAGGTGAGACTAAGGGCTCGCAGGTAGTGTGAGATAGGATAGCCAATACTACAGGTAGAGCTAGTAGCCCTAGAAGCACCTCAGTGTCGATAGAGCAGGGACAGAAGAGATGATATAGAATAATCGGATAAGGAGGAGCAGAAGACAGCAGGGATAGTGAGGAACGAGAAAGGCTAGCGATAACGATGCGACTACAGAGATAATATAGGAGAAGAGAAGAGATACAGGAGGAGAGAAGATAGGTGTGATGGAGACAGATAGGGAGCTATTAGCGATTTGGGGTGGGTAAGATAGAGTAAGGTAAATGGGGACGGATAGACGACTCTAGGAGGGTATCAGAGTATGGGAAAGGCAGGTTATATAAAAGCTACGCCCCTCACTCCCAAAGTATGGGGCGAGGGGCGTAGCTTCTGTGTGGTTAGATCGGTGGGAGAGGTCACTCCACCACCATGTCCTGTAGTTCAGGATGTCTTCTGAGGTAAGTCACTATATAGGGGCATATAGGACGGACACGTAGCCCAGACTCTATGCAGTAGTCGAAGAAGGCTGCAGCGAGGTCACCAGCAAAGCCTAGCCCCTGACACGAAGGATCGACGACTGTGTGCTCGGCTATGGCTATCTGGTCGGGTGCAATCGTGAAGGTCAGATATCCTACCTCCTGATGGGAGCCATCTAGGATATAGCTGATGCGACCGCTCTCCTCGGCTTCTCTTAGCTGGATCATGTATGTGTGGTGGTATAAGCCTATGGGGAGGTGTGCTACTAAAGAGAGAGAGGCTACTCACTCACCTCGAATGAGGGGATGTGGGTAGCCTCTTTATGATCGATGCGTCTGTTGCCTTAGGGCCAGAGAGACTTACTTCTTAGCCTTCTTAGCTGGAGCCTTCTTGGCAGGAGCGGCATTTAGATCTAGGGCTGCACCAGCCTTGAACTTCACAGCCTTACGTGCAGGGATGTGGATCTTCTGCTTAGTGGCGGGGTTGATACCTTCACGAGCTGGCTTGTCAGCTACAGAGAACGTTCCGAAGCCGAGCAGAGCGATCTTCTCACCCTTCTTAAGCTCAGCAGCTACTACTTCGGCGAAGGCTTCTACGGCCTTGCGTGCATCAACCTTGGTAAGGCCAGCCTGTTCGGCTACACGTGCGATGAATTCAGTCTTGTTCATAACGATTATTATTAGAGTTGGACAATGAACTGTATAGTCTCACATCTAAGATGCGCTACCCCTTACTACCATTGGTGTTAGATGTAGAGGGGATCACTACTCACCTTATTCTGCACCAAATGTACAGCTTTTTTTGATTATACAACCATTGCAGACATTTACATTTGTTATTTTTACGTTTACCCCTATCCCTCTAGCGTCCCTTGGGGTGTTCCCCTTGGGTAAAGAAGGTCAGGGTACCAGCGTTTACGAGGGAGGAGTTATCTAACCGATAAACACTCTTATACAGCTTGTTACCTACCTGTATACTCTGGAAGTAATCCCCGTCTACACCTTGTGCTGCCTTCCGCTCTATGACAAGCTTAGACTGCTTGTAATATTTTTCATCGAGGTGGATAGTTACCCTCGAGAATGTGGGAGTAGTCAGCGAATACGTCATGCTCCCGGGGCAGTCTGGATAGAAGCCCAGCATCGTATAGATAGCCCATGCACTCATCGTACCGGTATCATCATTGCCAGGGATCCCCGAAGGGCTATTGTGAAAGTGCTTCGCTAGGAGCTCCTTCGTCAAGCGTTGTGTGCGCCAAGCCTCACGAGGGAAATAAGTGAAGAGATATGGATAGGCGATATCAGGCTCATTGGCGGGATCGTAGTTACCTTCGTCGAAGATACCTTGTAGCTTCTTCACGAAGCGTTGCTCCCCTCCCATCAGCTTACATAGCCCCTGTATGTCATGGGGGACAAAGAAGCTATAGTTCCAAGAATTCCCCTCATGGAAGCCTGGGTTAGGCTCGAAGTCTCGACCTAGAGTAGGGTTGAAGGGGGTGAGGAACTTGCCATCCGGTAGGATCGGGCGCAGGAGTCCCGTCTCCCGATCATAGTAGTGTCGGTAGCCTAGCGAACGCTTATGGAAGAGCTCAGCATCCTTCTTCTTGCCTAGACTGCGTGCGAACTGGCTGAGGTTCCAGTCTGCTAGGTAGTACTCTAGGGCATGGGAAACGGAGTTATCAAACTTCTCACGCAGGGGGACGTAGCCACGGCTTAGGTAGTCGTCGTTATCGGGACGCATAAGATTGTCCTTACCTGGAGTCGTTGCCCCCTTGAGCATAGCTTCATAGGCTAGATTGACATCGAAGTCCCGTATGCCACGCTGCCACGTATCGTTGATGACTATGAGTGAGGGATCCCCCTCCATCGTGAGGGTCTCCTGCCCATAGAGCTCCCACTTGGGTAGCCAGCCACCCTCTCGGTACATGTCGAGCATGGACTGCACCATAGCGAGCTGCTTCCGTGGGTAGAGTAGGCTAAGGAGTGGATGGACATTGCGGTAAGTATCCCATAGGGAGTAGACCGTATAGCGGTCGTGGCTGGTCTTACCTGTGCGTAGGCTAGCCATCATGGGATATTCCCCATTGACATCCTGCAAGATATTGGGATGGATCAGTAGGTGATAGAGGGCTGTATAGAAGACTGTACGCTGCTCCTGCGTCCCACCCTCGACCTCTACGACTCGTAGTGCCTGCTCCCAAGCATCCTCTGCGGAAGCTCTTACAGCGGCAAAGTCAAAGCCACGCTGCTCGGTATCGAGGTTCAGCAAAGCATTCTCTGCACTGACGAAGGACACCCCCGTCTGCACATAGATGACCTCACCAGGCTTAGTATCGAAGGTGAACCATACCCCAACATCGTTACCGCTCATCTCCTTTCGGTAGGTGGGGTAAAGCTTGTAGCGTCCGTGGTCGTGATCCCACTCTGCCTCTACACCCTGCATCGGGGGCTGCTTCTTCCAGTAGCCACTCTTGGGGGCACGACGGCTGATGCGGATAGCGAAGTATTGGTTGAAGACAGCTTGTGGATTATAGCAGAAGGTACCCATGAGCTTACTGCCCACGAGGGTCGAGTCGTTGAGGAAGCGCACGGTGGCACCGCTCTCGTTGGTCAATCCCTGACCTAGGTTGATGAGGATATTGCTCTTACCTCCCTTACCGAATGTAAAAGCGGTGATCGAGGTACGCTTGGTAGCACTAACCTCTGCACGCACCTTATACTTATCTAGGAGGGCTGAGTAGTAGCCTGGGTGTGCCTTCTCCTCGCTCAGTGTCGTACCATAGTGGGTATAGTCTACATCGAGATCGCCAGCAGAGGCAGAGAGGAGTATGCTCCCTAGCTCTGGGCAACCGACACCACTAAGATTGACATGGCTAAGGCCCGTGAAGAACTTATTGTCGGCACTGTATGGGGTACTCCACCAGCGAGCATCCTTATCGTACTTATTGAGTTCCGTGGAGCCCATGACATTGAATGGGGTAATACTCATCAGTCCGTTGGGGACGATGGCTCCAGGATTGGTCGTACCGAAGTTGCTCGTGCCGATGAAGGGATTTACCTCATCGATAAGTCGCTTCCTATCCTGAGCTACACCTAGGATAGGCAGAGCAAGGCTAAGGGCGAGGGAGAGAGAGAGTCGTTGCATTGCGTACATATACGGATTGGTAGATGTGGAATACTCCTAGGCAGGGACTCTGCCTAGAGGGCATAGAGAAGAGCTCCAAAGAGGCGGATAACGAACCCCTGCACACTAGAGGCTCTAGTGAAGACTTACTGGACAATCGACACTAAGCCTTCTTAGAAGAGGTGCGGCTGGAGAAAGGGCGGGGCGAATGGAACGTATCCAGGAGTGCTCGTGCAGCGGCTCGGGTGACCTCAGTCAGCTTAGATCCGCTCTGCATGCGTGCGACCTCCTCCACCCGCTCCTCTTCACTGAGGTGACGTAGGTGACTACGGGTACTATCTGCTCCATGCTCCTTATAGATATAGAAGTGATCGATACCTGCTGCGGCTATCTGGGGCAGATGGGTGACGGCCATGACCTGCATATTCGTCCCCATACGACGCAGGATCACGGCTATGCGCTCTGCTGTCTCTCCTGATACCCCTGTATCAATCTCATCGAAGATAATCGTGGGGAGACTACGGCGGTCAGCGATCAGAGCCTTCAGGGCAAGCATCAGACGAGATATTTCCCCACCAGAGGCGATACTAGCGACTGGCTCGGGTAAGGTATCCTTGTTGGCGGAGAAGAGATAGGTAACTTGATCTAGGCCCATCGCAGTAGGAGTGGGGTGTTCCTCCATGCGTATGAGGAATCGCACATGAGGCATCCCGAGCTCATGGAGCGATGCAACAAGTGCCTTCTCTATAGCATGAGCTGCACTCTGCCGTGCTTGGCGCAGTCTCTGTCCCTGCTCGAGTAGGGTTCGATAGCTAGCCTCTACCTGCTGCTCCAGCTGGCGAAGTTCCTCATCGGAGCTATCGATACGCTCTAGCTCCTGAGCGAGGCGGTCACGTAGAGTGATGAGCTCGGATACCTCACGAAGGCTATGGCGGTGTAGAAGACCACGTAGGAGATCCAGACGCTCTCCGATACGGGCGAGACGCTTCGGGCTGAAGGTCACTCCCTCTGCCTCATCCTCGAGTGTGGAAGCTAGATCTTGGAGCTCGATGCGTACACTATGTAGACGCTCTGACCAGTCCTCGGCACCTGCATGGTAGCTACGTATCGCCTCTACCGAGCGTAGGGCATAGGTCACAGCAGGGATCGCGCCACGTTCGTCATCAGAGAGTGCACTCGTGGCCTGCTGGAGCTCCTCTCGGATCTCCTGTGCATGAGCCAGCTGTCGCTCCTCCTCGGCAAGCTCCTCGAGCTCACCCTCCTCTAGCTCTGCTTCCTCTAGCTGAGTATACTGATACTGGAGGTAATCCTGCTCCTTACGAAGGGTATCTAGGGCTAGTCGAGCCTCTTGTAGCTGCTCAGACTGTGCCCGATAGGTGCGGTAGGCACTCTGGTAGGTGGTGAGGAGCTCTGCGTCTCCCCCATAGAGGTCAAGGACGGAGAGCTGGAACTGTGCATCACCCAGTAGTAGGTTCTGATGCTGGGAATGGATATCAATCAGGTACTCGCTGAGTCGCTTAAGCAGCTGTAGGGAGGCTGGGGTGTCATTGACGAAGGCTCTGCTCTTCCCCTTTGCGTTGATCTCACGTCTAATGATGCACTCCGCTTCGTCGTAGTCGATATCCTCCTCTGCCAACATACGCCCCACGGCCTCATCGAGGTCTGTAAACTGAGCCTCAATGACACAACGATCGGCACCAGAGAGGAGGGTGCTGCTATCGGCACGCTGTCCCATGAGCAGACCTATCGCTCCTAGGATAATGCTCTTACCAGCCCCCGTCTCCCCCGTGATGACGGAGAAGCCTGAGCCAAACTCAATAGTCAGCTCTTCGATCAAGACGAAGTTCTTAATGCTTAGTCGCTGCAGCATACATGATCAGATGAATACAATATAATAGGCGTCACGGAGCACTAAAGCCCGAGACGACGTGCAATGAAGTCTACGATATCACGTGCTACGGCCTCCTTGCTCTTCAGTTCATAGGCCTCTATCCCACCCTCTCGGTCGAATAGTGTGACCTTGTTGGTCTCACAAGCGAAGCCTGCACCTGGATCCTGAAGGCTATTGAGGACGATCGCATCGAAGTTCTTCTGCCGCATCTTACGCTTGGCTTCCTCTACCCCCACACTGCTCTCTAGGGCAAAGCCCACGAAGTACTGATCCGGACGCTTCCACGCTCCGAGTGTAGCGGCTATATCAGGATTACGCACGAGGGAGATCTCGAGCTCCTCCTGCCCCTCTCGCTTGAGCTTCTCTGAGTGCGTATAGCGAGGGCGGTAGTCAGCCACAGCAGCAGCGAAGATAGCTAGGTCTACCTCACCGACGACCTCCTCGGCCTGGCTAAGCATCTCCTCGGCTGTCGTTACGGGGATTACCCGTACCTCCTCTCTAGGACGAAGGGACGAAGGGCCTAAGATCAGGGTCACCTCTGCTCCTCGGCGGGCAAACTCATTCGCTAGAGCGATACCCATGCGTCCTGTGGAGTGGTTCCCTATGAAGCGCACGGGATCAATAGGTTCATGCGTGGGGCCAGCTGTCAGGAGCACACGTCGCCCCTGATAGTCTAGCCCCGTGGAGAAATAGTCCTCCAGAGCAGCGATGATCGCCTCGGGCTCCTCCATGCGTCCCTTACCGACGAGGTGGCTAGCGAGCTCCCCCGACTTAGGTTCGATGATGAAGTTCCCTCTAAGGGCTAGTAGGTCTAGGTTGTCCGTTGTGGAGGGGTGAGCACACATATCTAGGTCCATAGCGGGGGCTATGAAGACCGGAGCCTTCATCGACAGATAGGTCGTGATGAGCATATTATCCGCTACCCCATGAGCCAGCTTGCCTATCGTGGCGGCTGTCGCTGGTGCGATCAGCATCACATCGGCCCAAAGGCCTAGATCCACGTGACTATTCCACGTACCATCCCGTCCACTGAAGAACTCGCTGATCACAGGACGTGAGCTGAGGGCTGAGAGTGTGATCGGGGTGATGAACTCCTTGCCTGCTGGTGTGATGACGATCTGCACCTCGGCGCCTGCCTTCACCAGGAGGCGAGTCAGGACAGCGGCCTTGTAGGCTGCAATGCTCCCCGTGATGCCGAGGACAACGTGCTTACCTCTGAGTACACTCATCTTACCCTCGCATAGACTGAAAGACACGGGTGAACCACGACTTCGTCTCGAGAGGGAACTGCGCCCCCATCACCCAGGTATAGTAGCTTGCATCCCGACGGAAGACCTCCGTGAGGAGCTGCCCCTTATACTTCCCAAAGTTGACCACGATCTCCCCTGCATCGTCGTAGGCTAGCAGACCTGCAAAGTCCACCCGAGGGCCATAGCTCGACATCTCTGCTAGTGCTGATATGTCGTTCGTGAGATCCTCTGGGTAGCGATCCAGCTGTGCCTGTAGCACCTCATAGGTAGCTCGGGTGTCGGCCTCTGCCGAGTGGGCATTGTCGAGAGCCTTGTCACAATAGAAGCGATAGGCAGCCTCAAGCGTCCTACGCTCCATCTTGTGGTAGATCGTCTGTACGTCCACAAAGGAGCGATCAGCGAAGTCCACCGCAATACCTGCACGAAGGAACTCCTCCACGAGCATAGGGACATCGAAGCGGTTGGAGTTAAAGCCCACGATATCACAGCCCCCTATCCATTCGTAGAGACTGCGGGCGACCTGAGCGAAGGTCGGGCAGTCAGCGACATCGGCATCAGAGATACCATGCACCTGTGTCGCCTCTGGGGGGATGGGCATACCGGGATTGATACGTCGGGTCTTGGTCTCCTCCTCCCCATCGGGGTGTACCTTCAGGATGGAGATCTCCACGATACGATCGCGCGTGATCTGTACCCCCGTCGTCTCTAGGTCAAAGACGACGATGGGGCGCTCTAGCTTGAGCTTCATTGGGATGTGTATTAGAGTAAAGAGCTAAGCTCACCGGTGACTATTCACCGATGAGCTTCATGGGGATAATGAGTGAGCAGATCTCTATACCCTCCTCACTCTGGATCGGGGTAATGACTCCTGCCCTAGTCTGATCCGTGAGACTGATGAGGATCTGCTCCGAGGGGATACCCTGCAGGAGACGCTGTAGGTAATTGAAGTCAAAGCCTATGCGCACCTTGGTCCCAGGTGCCTGACCTGAGCAGGGGATGGTCTCCTCGGCGGCGATGGAGAGCTCTAGATCCTGTCCTGTGATATGGATATTCCCTTCCGAGAACTCGAAGATCACGAGGCTACTAGCCTTATTGGAGAAGAGCGACACACGCTTGCTAGCGAAGAAGAGGAGATCCTTATCCACGGTGATATTGTGGAGGGACTCGATGGGGATGACGGAGTTGTAGTTGGGATACTTACCCTCGAGCAGTCTCGCTGTCAGCGTACCCGACTTCATCTGGAAGACCACATTGCGGTCGTCGAAGCTCACACGTATGGGGGCTGTCTCCTTGGCAAGTAGGCCACGGGTAAGCAGGGCACATACACGTGCTGGGAGGCAGATCGCAGCAGGTGCATCGTTCTTGATATTCGTATCGGTATAGCGCACGAGGATGCGACCGTCAGAGGCGACGAAGACTAGCTTATCTGCAAAGAAGTCAAGGTAGACCCCCGTCATGATCGGACGGCGATCATCATCGCTGGCGGCGAAGGACGTACGCTCTAGGCCACGGAGCAGAGACTGTGCAGGTAGCTCCACCGTACGTACGTCTCCCTCTAGCTTGATCGGCTCGGGGTAGACATCAGCTGGGGAAGTCAGGAAGGTGTAGATCCCGTTGCTATAGGTCACCGTTGCCTTGTGTGCTTCCTCCTCGACCTCCATCTCGATGGGTTGGTCAGGGAGTTCCTTTAGGGCATCTATGATGATATTGCTACGGACGGCGAAGGTGCCATCGCCGCCCTGATTCTGTACCTCAAGGACAGAGGTCAGGCGATTGCTCTGATCCGATGCCGTGAGCGTCAGGGCATTACCCTTGAGCTCAAAGAGTATATTCTCTAGGACAGGGATAGCTGCTACACTCTTGGAGGAGATAGCCTTCGCTACGGTCAATAGCTGCTGTAGGAGGTCATTACTTGTTACTATAAATCTCATAGCGTGTACGTAGTTACTGAATGATAGTGCAAAGATAAGTTTTTTGACCATAACACTTAACCCCTCTCCCCCGCCCCTAGAGCCCCTCACAGAGGGCTATCACGGCTCTTCACCCCCACCCTACGACAGCACCCCGATCCGAGGGGAGACGGAGGGCGAATATCTCCCCTCTTAACTCGCTCTGTATCGCACACATCGAGAAGGGTCTAGCGGACATATCGAGAGCGGGATAGAGGACTCGGTATGTTCGCACCCATCACCTATGTAAGGTGACGAAGGCGAACATACCGAGAGCGCTCCATCGATCATTACGTGTTCGCTAGAGGGCCCTCGGAATGCCCGTCACAACAGCATCACAGAAAGGCACAGAGGCTCGGTAAACAGAGGCATCAGGACAATAAGCAGACAGCACACCTCTCCGATCTCCCTAGGGCAGGAAGCTCATTCAGGAGGGGGGGTAGGTAGGATAGCCTCCTCGGGAGAACTAACTCCCCCCTAGTCAAGGGATAGCTTAGCCAGAGATGGACAGCCCTCTGACTCTTATTCCATTCTCATCACACTGCATACTTGGGGGCTTGACATACAGCGAATAAGCCTCCACCCTCCTCCCAATAGCCTCACCTGACGACTTTAATTGCTCTGCGTTGTCACACCCCCTCTATATCTAAGAGCATCTTTCCCCTATATATATTATCGGTATAAGTACTAAGGGAAACTACCATAGGCAAGCTAAGGAACGACACCGCAGAATAGCCCCCTAGACTAGGGGTAGAGCCTAGTCGTAGGTCGTGGTAACGCAGGACAAAGGAGAGGAACCAGTGGCAGAGCTAACTGATATTACGGAAAATTCGGCTATTTTTGTGGGCACATTGTACCTAGCAGATATATATAGGAAAAAGAAATTCAAGATATAACAACTAAGT
>NZ_CAJZFJ010000034.1 GCF_915070105.1 uncultured Porphyromonas sp. | reverse complement strand
CTCGTCACCTATGTAAGGTGACGAGGGCGTTCTTTATAGGAGCGTTGAGGCGTTCATTACTTGTATACTTTAGGGCTCTCAGAATGGGCTCCAAAATCATGCCTCGACAGAGCCCATTCCCTCCTCCACACAGAGCCCATTCCCTCCTCCACACAGAGCCCATTCCCTCCTCCACACAGAGCCGACTTCACCCTCCACACAGAGCCGACTTCACCCTCCGTACAGAGCCGACTTTCTCCTCCGCACAGAGTCCCCTTTGCCCCACACACAGAGCTCCTTGATCCCGCAAGCAAAGCCCCCTAAGACTTATGCCCTCACACCCCCAGACTGCACACATTCACCGCATGTGTGCAATAATTTATACCTTTGCCCTGCTAACCTCGGGGCTACCTATGCCTCTGAGGTGTTCACTAAACAAAGAATTTGATGAAAAGAACCCTAGCCCTTGGGCTCATCTGCCTAAGCACCTACTCCTCCGCTCTCGCTGGAGGGCTACTCAATAATACGAGCCTGCATGCCCTCTATCTGAGGAGCCTCGCACGCAATGCCTCTACCGCTATTGACGCAGCCTACTACAACCCCGCTGGCCTCGTCTTCACTCCCGACGGATGGCGTTTCTCGATCAATAGCCAGACGGTCTTTCAGAAGCGAGACATCGAGGCGACCTTTGCCCCCTTCGCCTTCAATGGCGGTGGGACGACGAAGCGTTTCGAGGGGACAGCCACTGCGCCTATTGTCCCCACGCTCATGGCAAGCTACAAGAAGGGCGACTGGGCATTCTCTGCTGTCGCTGGTGTCTTCGGTGGCGGTGGGAAGGCTCGCTTCGATAAGGGACTCCCCCAGTTCGAGGCTGCTGTCTCTATGATCCCCACGACCACACAGGCGATCAAGGCCATACTGAGCAATCCTGCCCTAGGGTCTGCTCTCCCCTCAGGTATTGCCGCCCAGCTCCCCACCCTCACCGCCCCCCTCACTGCGGTGAACAAGTATTCTGTCGATAGCCGTCTGGAGGGACTACAGTACACCCTAGGGCTACAGCTTGGGGCGACCTACCGCATCAACCCCTACCTCAGCGCACACCTCGGGGCACGCCTGAGCTATGCCTACAATACCTACACGGGCTACATTCGCAACATCCGAGTCAATAACCAAGCAGGCGAGATGGTCTCCGCTCCTACCTACTTCGCAGCTGAGGCTCTGAAGTACAAGGCTCTAGCAGAGAACCCCGCCGTCAAGAGTGCCCTGGCAAGCCTCCCCCCTGCCGTACTGGGGCAGGTACGTACCCTACTCGGTGCACCCGCAGCCCTAGCAGCAGGCTCGGTAGACAAGCGTATCGAGGTCAAGCAGACGGGGATCGGTATCGCTCCCATCATCGGCCTACACCTAAGCTATGAGGGGCTGAACGTGGGGGCTCGCTATGAATTCCGTACGGCACTCGAGGTGAAGAACCAGACGAAGGCCAACGACTCGGGCATGGAGCAGTTCAGAGACGGCGCCAAGGTCGCCAACGATATGCCTGCCGTACTAGCTATCGGTGCTTCGTACCGGATCCTACCCACCCTCACAGCCTCGGTGGGCTTCAACCACTTCTTCGAGAAGCAGGCACGTATGTCGGGGGACAAGCAGAAGGCTCTCAGCCACAACACCAGCGAGTACCTCTTCGGGCTCGAGTGGAATGCCCTCTCTTGGCTCGATGTCAGCGCAGGCCTACAGCTCACTCGCAAGGGGGTGACGGATGCCTATCAGAGCAACATCCACTTCGACATGAGCTCCAACTCCTATGGTCTCGGTGTCGGTATAGACCTCTCCAAGGAGATCCAGCTGAACATCGCCTACATGCTCACCGACTACAAGAAGCACACGAAGGCGATCGACTCCTACGTCTCTACCGCCCTCCCAGGGGTGAACACCAAGGCCACAGAGGTCTACACACGTAAGAACCAGATCATCTCCATCGGCATCGACTACACCCTCTAGTAGGGACACGACCGAGAGCGATCCCACAGCGAGGCCACACCCTAGAGAGCTAGAGTGTGGCCTCGTCGCACACAGCCCACACCTTGGCTAGTCTTTATATCTTTGTGGGACAAATGGACTTAAATACGACAGAGCAATGACTAACGACCAAGACAGGCTACACCTGCTACCCGCTATATACACACGGCGCTCCGTGCGCCAGTTCACCGATGAGCCCCTCTCGGGCGATGAGGTGAGGCTCCTGCTGGAGGCAGCTCTGAGAGCCCCCTCCTCCCGAGGTCGGCACACGACGCAGTTCATCCTCGTCGAGCAGCGAGATACCCTGAGGGAGCTGAGCTATATGCGGGAGGATGGTGCAGGCTTCCTGCGGGAGGCACCACTAGGGATCGTCCTCCTGGGCTCTCCGATGGAGTGCGAGAAGTGGATCGCCGATGCGACCCTCGCCGCAGGCTACCTACAGCTACAGGCCGAGGCACTAGGACTCGGCTCCTGCTGGGCCAATGTCTACGGGTGCTATACCCCCAATGGGCAGGAGTCTGTCGAATATGTGCGCAACGTCCTCGACATCCCCTACCAGCTAGAGGTACTCTGTATCATCGCTATTGGGCACAAGGCGCATGAGACCACTCCCCACCCCATCGAGGAGCTCCGCTGGGAGCAGATCCACCTAGAGCGGTACAGCCTACCCGAGGAGGGCGAGCAGGAAGGATAGCGATGCACGACAATAGCCTACCCCATCGACCACCAAGGGTCTCCCCCGAGGAGCAGCGTATCGTACTCCTCGGTGCGGGCAACGTGGCTACGCACCTAGCCCGAGCTCTGCACGGCCTCTCCACGAGCCTAGGGCGCTGTCGGATCACCGAGATCTACAGCCCCAGCGGAGTGAGTGCCTCCAGCCTAGCCAGCACGCTAGCGGGAGAGGTCAGGAGCACCAGCCAGCTCGCCGAGCTCAGCCAAGATGCTGACTGGTACCTCTTCGCCGTGCGGGATGATGCTCTCCCCTCGCTCTGGCAAGCATTGGCAGGGCACACCTCGGGGATCTGGCTACACACCTCGGGCAGTACCCCTCTGGAGGCCATGGCAGAGTACCACCAGCAGGTGGGTGTCCTCTATCCCTTACAGACCTTCAGCAAGGCAAAGGCTATCGACTTCTCCTCCATCCCTCTCTACATCGAGGCGGGCGAGGGAGAGACGCTTGTCCAACTGAGCCAACTAGCAGAGAGCCTAAGCCACGAGGTGCACGAAGCCTCCTCGGCACAGCGTGCTATCCTACATGTCGCAGCGGTCTTCGCCTGTAACTTCAGTAACCATCTGGTCGCCCTAGCCGAGGAGCTCCTCACCAGCCACGGCCTACCGCAGAAGGCACTCCTCCCCCTGCTTAGTGAGACCCTAGAGAAGCTCTACACCCTCCCAGCCTCCGAGACACAGACTGGCCCTGCCGTCCGAGGGGATCGTCAGACCCTAGAGCGACATCTCAGCCTACTGCAGGGACGACCCGAGCTTAAGTCCCTCTACCGCCTACTCTCTGAGCAGATCCAGTCAAGGAGCAAGCTACTCCACCCCTAGCCCTCTCCTCCCTTACTTAGGCAAAGGTCTACCCACGAAGGCCTGGGAAGGGAGCCCACTAGAGCCCGTATTAGATAGGGACACAGAGGAGACCCCACAGAGCGATAGAGAGCAGTAGGGATAGACGTCACCGCTAGAAGCAGATCGCCCCGATGACCCACGTGGATCATCGGGGCGATCTGCTTTTGGCCTTAGCCTAGGTAGGACGTAATCGATGTGACATGCCTACTACTTCGTCTGCGTGTAGCCGAGGGAATGTAGGATGGTAAGGAGCTTGGTGCGCTGGTCGCCTTGGATGAGGATCTCTCCATCCTTGGCAGAGCCCCCGACCCCACAACGCTGGCGGAGGGTCTTCCCCAGAGCCTCGAGGTCTTCCTCAGAACCAACAAAGCCCGAGATGAGCGTTACCTCCTTGCCCCCTCGTTGCTTGCGAGAGAGCGAGAGGCGTAGGCGTTGCCCAGCAGGAGGGAGCGTCGCTACCTCGGGTTGGTCATCCTCTGTGGTATAGCTATAGTTGGGATCGGTGCTGTAGAGCACCCCTAGGCGTTTCTTCCAGTCCGACATAGAGGTGGGGAGCTTAGGGATTGACCTCTAGGGAGAAGCCCTGAGGCAAGAAGGTAGACACATCCCCCCCATAATGTAGGAGCTCACGCACCACTGTCGAACTGATGTGGGTGAACCGCTGCGAGGCAGGTAGGAGCACCGTCTCCATATCGGCGATATGGCGATTGAGGTCGGCCAGCGTACGCTCGTACTCCATATCGGTACTACTGCGCACACCACGTAGGAGGACCTTCACCTTGAGCTCCTGCGCCAGCGACACGGTAAGTCCCGTATAGGTCAGCACACGTACACGTGGCTCATCGACATAGTAACGCTGGATCTGCTGGAGACGCTCTTGGGCGGTGAAGAGGTTGCGCTTAGCATCGTTCGTCCCAATGGCGACAATGACTTCATCGAAGAGGTCAAGGCCACGAGCTACGATATCGGCATGACCACGAGTGAAGGGATCGAAGGACCCCGCATAGAGAGCTTTGCGCTTCATGAGAGAGGTGGGGCTTTAGGACTTTGTTAGGTCAATGATCTCCTCTGGGGCAGGCGTGAGGCACTCGACACCTGTAGCCGTCACGAGGTAAGTATTCTCTATACCCACTGCACCGACACCGGGGAGGACAAACTTAGGCTCGAAGGCGATCACCATCCCCTCCTCGAGGACATCCCGACTGCGCCCCGTCAGCACGGGCATCTCGTTGATCTGCAGTCCTAGGCCATGCCCCACGAACTGCGCCTGCTGCTCCGTCCCCATGAAGTAGGGCTTAGCACCCTCTGCCTCCACGATAGCGAGCGTGTCGGTATAGAGACTTGCGCAGGTAGTACCCGGCCGAGCCTGCTGCATGACCTCCCGATGGAGGCGACGACTCAGCTCATGTAGGCGATAGGCTTCGTCTGGCAGACGACCTATCGAGTAGGTGCGTGTGAGGTCGGAGTAGTAGACCCCATAGTTGCCCGCCATGTCGATCATCACCGCCATACCGGGCTCTAAGGGGGTGCCATTGGCTCCGAGAGGTAGGGCAAGCGTACCTGCACCACCGAGGGCAAAGTCATAGGGTGAGGGTGCTCCAGCATTGTCCCCAGCCAGCAGACTACCCATATAGATCTCCATCGCTGTGCCGAAGCAACGGAAGAGACCTACCGATCCTCCACGTCGCATCCGATACTCGATCTCGACCTGCAGGTCACGATCCGTCATGCCTGGACGATACAGATCCTTGATATAGCTGTAGGCACGTACGTGTCGCTCTGCTCCCTGACGGGTCTGCTTGATCTCTAGTGGGCTCTTCACCATGCGAGCTTCCCTAAGGAGCGTCGTCGCATTATGTATCTGGGCATTGGGGAAGAGGCGTACTTGGCGCTGGATATCCGAGTAGGTCTGCTCGTCCAGCTCTAGTGCGACCGAGGTCAGCTGAGTGGTATCCATCAGCTCTGCGATCTGCTCGATCTTGCGGATGGCGTGTACACCCTCCTGCCCCTGCACGAGGGACTGGGGACGACGGATGAAAAACTGAGCCTCCCCCTGCTGTGGGATGACAGCTAGGCCGGAGTAGATGTGTCCGAAGGTGTAGAGTAGATTGACATTCGAAGCAATGACGAGTGCGTCGATCCCCTCTCTCTGGAGGAGTGCCTGCACACGCCTGATACGGAGCTGGTAGTCCAGCCGATCATCTGAGTGAAGCATTTGTATAGGTGGGTTCATTAAGTTTCGATAGGGAGCAAGCTAGGAGTCGATCCATAGCCAAGACTAAGGGAAGGGTACGCCTCCCAGCGGATCGACCCCTCCTGCGAGTGGGTCATCCTGTCCCTGCGCACTCCCCGGCGCCTGGGCCGAGGCTATGGTGCGACCACTGAGTGATACACCCTTGCCCGGTGTGGCAGATGCACCTGCTGAAGTGGCTGCTGACTCGGGCTCATCCATGGGAGAGAAGCGAGCATAATCAGCCTTGAAGGTCAGGCGCACCTCCCCTACAGGGCCATTACGATGCTTGGCGATGATGAACTCCCCTACACCACGTAGCGACATCCCCGTCTCGGGGTCTACCGTGATCTTGTAGTACTCAGGGCGGTGGATGAAGCAGACGATATCAGCATCCTGCTCGATAGCTCCAGACTCACGAAGGTCAGAGAGCTGGGGACGCTTGCTATTGGCATCCCCACCCTGCAGTCGGTTCTCCACACCACGGTTGAGCTGGGAGAGGGCGATGATGGGGATATTAAGTTCCTTGGCGAGCATCTTGAGGGAGCGGGAGATGGTACTGACCTCTTGCTCTCTGTTGCCGAAGTTCATACCGCTGGCATTCATGAGCTGCAGGTAGTCGATGATGATGATCTTCACCTGATGCTCACGTACGAGACGACGAGCCTTGGTACGTAGCTCAAAGACGGAGAGCGAAGGGGTATCGTTGATGAAGAGTGGCGCAGACTCTAGGGTGCTGATACGATTGTTGAGGCGTACCCACTCCTCATCGCTTAGGCGACCACTCTTGATCGTCTGTCCGTTGATCTCACAGACGTTGGAGAGGAAACGCTTGACGAGCTGTACGGCACTCATTTCTAGGTTGAAGAGCGCAACGGGTATCCCATGATCCACCGCCATGTACTTAGCCATCGAGACGACAAAGGCTGTCTTCCCCATAGCAGGACGTGCGGCGATGATGATGAGGTCAGAGTTCTGCCAGCCCGAGGTCATCTCGTCTATATCGTGGAAGCCCGTGGTCAGCCCGCTGATCCCCTCGGAGCGGTTAGCGGCGATCTGTATCTCGTTGATAGCGCCCTTGACGAGGGGGTTGATGGGGACGAAGTCACGGCTAGAGTTCTGCTGAGCGATCTCGAAGAGCGAGCCCTCGGCCTGCTGGATCTGCTCCTGTACATCGATGACATCATCGTAGGCGCCCTTGAGCGTCGTCGAGGCCATCCCGATGAGACGACGGCTGAGTGCCTTATTGTAGAGAATATCAGCGTGTGCCTCGAGGCTACTGGTAGACATCACCTTCGAGGTCAGGCCTGCGATGAATGCGGGGCCACCGATCTCGTCCAGCACCTCCATCCTACGTAGCTCCTCGGTCACAGTGAGCATATCGATAGGCTGCTGTGCCATCGCTAGGGTCACCATCGCTGAGTAGACGAGCTCGTGCGCCTTGACGTAGAAGGTATCGGGGCGCAGGCGCTCACTCACTCGGGCATAGGCATCCTTCTCTAGGAGGATTGCTCCTAGGACGGCCTCCTCGAAGTCTGGAGCCTGTGGCGGTATGCGCCCATCCATCTCCATCGGGATGACGGGCTTAGGCGACTTCGTGACACGCTTAGGAGTCTTTGTCGTTGCTGCTGTGGTTGCCATACGTTATTTAATCGAGTTTCAGAACCGCAAGGAAGGCCTTCTGAGGCACCTCTACGGTACCGATCTGCTTCATGCGCTTCTTACCCTCCTTCTGCTTCTCCAGGAGCTTGCGCTTACGTGAGACGTCCCCACCATAGCACTTGGCCGTCACGTCCTTGCGCACGGCCTTGATGGTCTCTCGAGCGATGACCTTAGCTCC
This sequence comes from uncultured Porphyromonas sp., assembly GCF_915070105.1. Lineage (GTDB taxonomy): Bacteria > Bacteroidota > Bacteroidia > Bacteroidales > Porphyromonadaceae > Porphyromonas. Next base: position 15,385 of record NZ_CAJZFJ010000034.1, on the reverse strand, counting down.
GATAGCTGCCTGGATAGCGATGTCGAACTGCTGGCGAGGGATGAGTTCCTTGAGCTTCTCACACATCCTGCGCCCAAAGGCTACGCTATTATCCACGTGCGTGAGCGTAGAGAGGGCATCCACGGGATCGCCGTTGAGGAGGATATCGAGCTTCACGAGCTTGGAGGGGCGGAAGTCGCTAAGGTGATAGTCAAAGGAGGCATAGCCCTTGGACACACTCTTGAGCTTGTCATAGAAGTCGATCACGATCTCACCGAGCGGTAGGTCGAAGAAGATCTCGATACGATCCCCCGATATATATTCCTGCTTGATGAGCTGACCACGCTTGCCGAGGCAGAGCGTCATGATAGGGCCGATATATGCTGTATTCGTAATAACCGAAGCGCGGATGTAGGGCTCCTCGATGCGGTCAATGAGCGTCACATCGGGCAGACCAGAGGGGTTGTGTACCTCTAGGCAGTTGCCCTTCTTGTCGTAGACCTTGTAGGATACGTTGGGGACGGTAGTGATGACGTTCATCCCAAACTCTCGGTCCAGTCGCTCCTGAATGATCTCCATGTGTAGGAGTCCGAGGAAGCCACAGCGGAAGCCGAAGCCCAGAGCGATAGAGCTCTCTGGCTGGAAGGTCAGGGAGGCGTCATTGAGCTGGAGCTTCTCCAGCGAAGCACGTAGGTTCTCGAAGTCCTCACTCTCGATAGGATAGAGCCCTGCGAAGACCATGGGCTTGACTTCCTCGAAGCCTGCGATCCCCACACTTGCTCCCCCCGTGACGTGGGTGATGGTATCACCGACCTTGACCTCTCGGCTGGTCTTGATACCTGAGATGATATAGCCTACATCACCCGTACGCACCTCTCGTCGAGGTTCCATATCGAGGCGAAGGACACCGACCTCGTCGGCATCGTACTCCTTGCCTGTGGCGATGAACTTGACATGATCCCCCTTACGGATTACACCATTGACGACCTTGAAGTAGGCAATGATCCCACGGAAGGGGTTGAAGACCGAGTCGAAGATCAAGCACTGCAGTGGCCCCTCGGGGTCACCCTTAGGTGCAGGGATACGCTCCACGATGGCACGAAGGATCTCCTCGACACCGAGGCCGGTCTTGCCACTCGCTCGGACGATCTCCTCACGCTTACAGCCGAGGAGCTCGATGATCTGATCCTCTACCTCCTCGGGCATTGCGCTCGGTAGATCTACCTTGTTGACAATAGGGATGATCTCTAGGTCATGCTCCAGAGCCATGTAGAGGTTGGAGATGGTCTGTGCCTGTATGCCTTGGGCAGCATCGACGATCAGCAGAGCCCCCTCACAGGCAGCGATGGAGCGAGAGACTTCGTAGGAGAAGTCCACATGTCCTGGGGTATCGATGAGGTTGAGGACATAGTCCTGCCCCTCCATCTGGTAGTTCATCTGGATCGCGTGGCTCTTGATGGTGATCCCTCGCTCACGCTCTAGGTCCATATTGTCTAGGACCTGCTCCTGTAGGTCTTTGCCCGAGACCGTCTGTGTCGTCTCTAGGAGGCGGTCGGCCAAGGTACTCTTACCGTGGTCAATATGGGCTATGATACAAAAGTTCCTTATATGCTTCATCTTGATGACAAAGATACGACGAAGATTACTAAGTAGCTCACACCTTCGCCGCTGCCCCTCTAGCGCTTCTCTCTCCTCGAGGGGCTCGTATAGAGGGCGGGGGTACCACCCCGTAGGTCGTCTCCCCCCCGAGGGACTCTATATATAATGTAGGCAGCTCTAGTCTATCCCCCTCAGCTCCGTGAGGAGCTCCGTCAGTGTGCCACAGTTTCGTGTCCCCTCTCCTGTGGTCAGATGCCACTCCGTAGAGCTCACGACGACTCGAGGCAGTGTCTCAGGCTCTGTCACGGGACAATAGCCTAAGCGAGCCAGAGCATGTACCGTCCAGCGAAGGCGAAGGGTCTGATCAGGCGAGGAGGCCTGCAGATAGATCGGGCGCAGGTCACTCTGCTGTACCGAGAACTCCCCTCGCTCCATATCATAGCTCAGCTCTGCACTGCCGAAGACACGCTCTATATCCCCACCGAGGACAAGATCCTCGGGTGCTCCCGAGACGATCCTCCCCGAGCGATCCATCAGCCAAAGGGTATCCGCCCAGCTAAGGGCAAGCTCCAGCTCATGGGTAGAGATCAAGATACCCTTCTGTAACTCACGAGCTAGCCGACGTAGCATGAGCACGACCTCCAGCCGAGAGGGGAGATCAAGGTGTGCTGTCGGCTCGTCTAAGAGGATGAGCGGGGTATCCTGCGTGAGAGCTCGGGCGATCATCACCCTCTGTCGCTCCCCATCACTCAGCTCCGTGAGGATACGCTGAGCCATATCACCCAGTCGGCAGGCATCGAGCAAGCGACGGATGATTGCCTCATCCTCCGCCCTTAGCCCTCCGAAGAAGTTCGTGTAGGGATAACGCCCCAGAGCGACGACCTCCCAGACCGTCATATTCCCCGTATCGACACGCTCCGTCAGGACAAGGCTCAGGAGCTGTGCCACCTCCTTCATTCGTAGCGTGGAGAGGCTCTTACCCGAGATGAGCACCTCACCCGAGAGGGGACTAAGGAGTCCTGCCATCGTATGCATCAGTGTGGACTTACCACTACCATTGGGACCCATGAGCATAACGACCTCCCCTGGGGCTATCCCGAGGTCGATACGCTCTGATACGACACGCTCACCACGACTCCCCGCATAGCCAGTCGAGAGTGCTCTCAGTAGGATCTGTTGCTCGCTCTGCATAGGCTAGTGAAAGGTCTTGCGCCCCGAGCGACTCCCCAGCACCACGAGGATCACCACGGGTGCTCCGAGCAGTGAGGTCAGAGCATTGATCGGTAGGACGAACTGATAGCCAGGTGCCTGCGTCAGCAGGTCACAGACCAGTAGGAGTAGCCCCCCCATAAGCATCGTCGCTGGTAGCAAGACTCGATGATCGGAGGTGCGGAAGATGAGGCGGACAAGGTAGGGCACCGCTAGCCCCAGGAAGGCGATAGGCCCCGTAAAGGCAGTGATACACCCCGTGAGGACGCTCGTGATCGTAATGAGGAGATAGCGCACCGCCACCAGATCGACCCCGAGGGATCGGGCATAGCTCTCTCCGAGGAGGAGGGCATTCATCTGCTTGGGCATCAGGAGCGAGCTAAGCAGGGCTAAGCTCACGATCGGGAGCATGAAGGTCAGCTGTCGCCAGGTCGTCGTCGAGACACTCCCAAAGGACCAGATGAGGTACGTCTTCAGCATCTCTTGGCTACTGAAGAACTGCAGGATCGAGATCACCGAGCTGGCTAGGAAGCCCACCATCACCCCGATGATCAGCACCGAGATCATATCCCGCACCCGAGAGGCTACGATAGAGATTAAGAGCAGGATCGTGAGTGAGCCTAGGCAGGAGGCGATGATGATCCCCCAGGTATTCGCCCCGAGTGCGAGGGAGGAGAGTCCGGGGAAGAGCACCGAGGCCATCGTGTAGACCGCTACTCCGACACCAGCACCACTATTGATCCCGAGGATCGAGGTATCGGCCAGTGGATTGCGGAAGAGGCTCTGCATCTGCAGGCCTGCCACCGCTATACCTGCCCCAGCGAAGAGGGCAGTCACCGCCTTGGGCAGGCGGAAGTGTAGGATCAGATAGCTATAGGTCGTCTCCTCCGACCGCCCTAGGAGGGCATCGATCACCGCATCCAGAGGTATAGACACACTCCCCCATGCCACGTCTAGGACGAAGAAGAGCAGGATCAGTACCCCGAGTGAGAGGAAGAGGAGCGAGGTACGTAGTCTCATCGCTCCAGACGAAGGAAGTATGTGGGGCTATACTGGGGCAGGAGGTGCGGGCGGGTGGCCTTGATCAAATCCTTGAGGATCAAGTGTGGACGATAGGGGGCTCCCTCCCAGAAGTCCGAGCTCCCGTAGCCCTCTGTCTTACGATCGACCCATACCGACCCCATCTGTGCTGCGTCAAAGTGTCCGTAGCGATCACTCAGCGCTAGGAACTCCTCTAGGCGAGTCAGTCGCTGGGGGGTAACGCAGATCCAGGTCTTGGCATGGCGATGACGGCTAAAGACATACTCGAAGCCCACGGGCTCACTCTCTAGACCCCGAGGCGTAGCGTCATAGCGGAGCTTAGCATCTCGGAGCATCGCAGTCACATAGGAGTCCTCCGAGGGGATGTACCACACACCCTGATAGTCGAGCCCATAGAGGATAGGGAGCTCCTCGGGCTCGGCACGTACCAGCTCACACGCTGCTCGGTACTCCGACTCTATGGAGCGGAAGGCTGAGTCGGCGACTTGGTTGCGCCCGAAGAGGAGGCCTACGACCTTGAGCCACTCAGCACGAGCCAGCAGGCTCCCCTCCTGCCAGTTGTGGATCGTCAGCGTGCTGATACCTGCACGGATGAGCTCCTGATCCTGCTCGGTGCTCTCGCTCATACTCTGGAGTAGGACATCGGGGTGGGTCGCTAGGATCTGCTCCGTATTGCGCCCCATACCTTGGCCGATATTGGCGATCTGCCCCGAGACGAAGCGCTGATGCAGGAGACTATCATTGATATTGGAGGGCTCACTGCAGGCCACCAGCACATCACGTAGTCCTAGGATCGGGAGTACCCCTACGTCTGTCGTGGAGAGACAGCCCAGTGTACGGGCAGGGATAGGGATGAGCTGTGCCTGAGTCTCTAGGGCAGGCTTGTGCCCTCGTGGATAGAGGATGTACCGCTCCAGCGTATCACGGGAGCCGGGCATGAGGATGAGGAGCTCCTTGTAGCCGGGATGGTTCGTGACCTGCACCCACTCGGCATGGGTAAAGGTCACGGGGAAGGCAAAGTCCACCGAGTCCGCCACGAGGCTATCGGTAGCACCGCTCTGCCCCTTCGTCCCACCGGTACAGCTAGCTAGCAGGACGAGGGCGATGAGGAGGGAAAGGATCTTTTTCATGAGTCAGGATCGGAGAGGATGAGGGAGCGAGGGACGCTCGGGGATAGGAGAATAGGGAGAGCGAGAGGGAGGGAGAAGCCCTTACTTATCCGGAAGTACGAGTCGCTTGAAGCCTGGGGACATCACCGTGCGGAAGCCCGAGTGTCCATCCCCTAGGATCAGCATATACTCTACCCCGGGGAAGTGGGTCAGCAGAGCAGGCACCTCACTGGACTGGCGGGTCATACACGCCGTAGCGAGCCCATCAGCTAGCATACACGTGGGGGCTAGGATGGTCGCACTGAGCACATCGGTCTGCAGTGGGTAGCCCGTACGAGGGTCGATCGTATGAGCCAGCTTGACCCCATTGACCACACGATAGTTACGGTAGTTACCCGAGGTAGCTAGCCCCCCAGCCTCACGAGGGAGCTGTAGACGTAGCTGTAGGTCATTGACCTGCCCTGAGGGGTCGTCGATGGGCTTGTCGATCCCGATGATCCAGGGCTCGCCCGAGGGATTGACCCCACAGTAGGCGATCTCGCCACCGAGCTCTACGAGGTAGTTACGGGCACCACGGGCAGAGAGCATACGTCCTACGAGGTCGGAGCAGTAGCCCTTGGAGATCGAGGAGAAGTCCATCTTCATCCGTGGATCTTCCTTGATCATCTCTTGACCCTCTAGCCGTACACGCTGGTAGCCCACGAAGGAGCGGATACTATCGATGACCCTCTGGCTCACACTGTCCTTCTTCTCGAAGCCGAAGCCCCAGAGGTTAATCAGTGGGGCACAGGTCACATCATAGCTACCCTGACTATGGCGAGAGATCTCCACCGACTGGAGGAAGACCTCACGGAGCATCGTATCGGTGTGGGTGGAGAGGTTGCGGTTGATCGCAGTGATGAGGCTCGTCGAGTCAAAGGGATTCAGAGAGCGGCTGAAGACGTGGAAGGTCGAGTCCACCTCCTGCTGATAGTTCTCCTCGAGGTCATACTGGATCGAGAAGTAGGTGTGAAAGACCTCCCCCGTGAGACGTGTATAGGTCGTCTCCTGCCGAGAGCTCTGACAGGAGGGAAGGAGGGCAAGTAAGCCAAGGAGGAGCACCGCAATGCGGGCTCTACCACGGAGCATCATAGGTCGGCACATAGGGCACTCGTCGTTCGTCCGTATGGATAGGTCTCTAGAGGGAGAGGAGGGCTAGAGCTCCTCCTCGATCTTGTAGTCGTTGCGGTCCTGTGACTGCCGAGCGATCAGCTCCGCTAGGAAGCCCGCCAGGAAGAGCTGTGTCCCGATGACCATCGCCGTCAGAGCGATGAAGAAGTAGGGACGTGAGGTGACTAGTGGTGCTGGGGTATCCGTGCAGATATGGACAAACTTGGAGACCAAGACCACGGCTAGGGCGATGAAGCCCACGATGAACATAAGGCTACCGCCTAGGCCGAAGAAGTGCATCGGCTTGCGCCCAAAGGTGGAGGTGAACCACAGCGTGATCAGATCCAGATAGCCATTGACGAAGCGGTTGAGCCCAAACTTGCTCGTCCCGTACTTACGTGCCTGGTGCTGGACGACCTTTTCCCCGATCCGAGAGAAGCCCGCTACCTTAGCCATATAGGGGATGTAGCGGTGCATATCGTTGTAGATCTCTATGCTCTTGACGACCTCACTGCGATAGGCCTTGAGCCCACAGTTGAAGTCGTGTAGGTTGTCGATCCCCGAGAGCTTACGTGCCGTAGCATTGAAGAGTTTGGAGGGGAGGTTCTTGCTCAGTATAGGGTCGTAGCGCTTCTGCTTCCAGCCACTGACGAGGTCGTAGCCCTCCTCACGGATCATCCTATAGAGCTCGGGGATCTCATCTGGGCTGTCCTGTAGGTCGGCATCCATTGTGATAACCACATCCCCACGAGTGCGGGCGAAGCCACACTGCAGGCCTGGAGACTTACCATAGTTACGTCTGAACTTCACGCCCCGCACATGCGGGTTCGTCTCTCTAAGGCTCTGGATGACCTCCCACGAGCTATCCGTACTGCCGTCATTGACGAAGATGATCTCATAGCTATAGCCATGCTCCTGCATCACTCGCCGGATCCAAGCCTCCAGCTCGGGCAGAGACTCTGCTTCGTTGTAGAGGGGTATTACGACTGATATATCCATGTACTGATCTTATTTTCTCCTAAGTATAAGCCCTACGACGATCCCCCATACTGCACCCAGTAGGATCGTCAGGCAATAGTCTGACCACAGCCACTGCCCCACACTGATCGCGCGCATCTCCTCGAATGTCTGCAGTAGGTCAGCCTTCCCCTGAATATTCGTCGTACGTAACGACTCCTGCAGCCCATCTAGGAGCGGAGGCAGTGCGTGACGGAAGTAGAAGTACTGAGGGATAAGGGCCAAGATCCCCCCACAAGCATGCAGTAGAACCACAAAACTAAAGCCCTGCCTAAAGGAGAAGTCTCCTGCGGGATAGTAGTACGCTCGATAGCCTGCTGCTCCTCGGTAAGCCATATAGGGCACAAAGAAGAGCATCCCTAGATAGAGGAAGAAGAAGAGGGGTGAGATATAGATACCCAGCAGACGTGCACTCGAGAGCGCCATGAGTATGATCCCAAAGGCAATACCAGAGCGAGCGGCTACTGGCAGTAGCGGAGAGGATGGAGTGGGTGATGCCATAATTCTTTTTTATTGTGCCACAAAGGTAGCATTATTAGAGCGATTGCCCAGCGCACATACCCCTACGGACAGCCCTTACCCAGCCAGAGTAGGCAGGGCAAGCCCTTCCCCCCAGCCCACCTCCCTCATCCTACTATTGCCATCCCTTAGTACTCACGCTCTCCGCATCCTCCAGTTCTCCGCCTCCTCACTCTCCAGCTCTCCAACCTCACACCCTCCAGTTCTCCGCCCCCTCGCTCTCCAGCTCTCCGACCTCACACCCATTCGATTCCAGACCTAAGCCCTAACCTTGGCATCCACGCCACATACATCTCCCCCCTACCCAACACTCCCCCTCCCCATGCACGAGTCCCTGCCTTTGACACTCCGACATCAATAGACGCTCCTACATAGCCCTCATCCTTCACCCCTACTTCACTACAGCCCACATCTCCTAAACAAGTTTCACCCTTCGACACCACCCGACACCCATCCATCTATATTCCTACCCTCCCCCTCATCAACCCCACCCCTACACTATCCACAGTCCAGAGCTTATACTCACCTGCGTTCCTTCTGACACTTGCCCTTTCGCTCTAACCAGCGTAGCACTTGCCCCCACGTCTCCAAGCCATCTAGGCAGGCAGATAGACAGAGATGAGTGCAAGGGGAACAGCATCAGATGACCCAAGCGGATAAAGCACCGGTCACAAGCCAACAAATCAGTCGAGTTTAGCGCTCCTCCCAAGAGCCTAGCCAAGAAGACAATATGAACCCAAGGAGAGGACTCGGTATCTTCGCTGTAATCACCTTACATAGGTGACCGAAGGGCTCTCGGTATGTTCGCTATTGCCTTCTCGGTATGTGCGCAGTCGTCACCTTACATAGGTGATTAGGGCGAACATTATATGTCCTATTCGACCCTTCTCAAGATGAGCTCTATTGCCCTCTCGGAATGTCTGAAAAAGAGCCTTTTATGGAGGGAAAGCTCCAAGGAAACATCTCCCAAACACATCGTCTCTAGTTCCCCTTTCCCCAACACGTCCCTACTCCCAGCCCCTAACCCAACTTCGCACCCTATCCAACCTCTGCCTTAGCTCCAACTCCAAACCCCACTTCGCCCCCAGTGCCAACGCATGAGCTCGCTCGCACACTCCTGCCTTTGGATCTTCGGGGGTATCGCTTCATATCCCAGAGAGCCTTAGCCCATCACTAAAGATCCTAGGCATCATCCCCAAGGAATAGACATACTAGCGAGCCCTACAGAGGAGATACTTAGAGCACACTTGTGTACACGCGTGTATACAGTAGTGTACACGTGGGTATACAGTTGTGTACACACGTGTATACTCATCCTTCCTAGGTAGGAGGGATACGCTGGGGATCTCTACACCTAGGACACGGATACTTCCATCCTCGGTGTATGCTCCTTGACAATCTTGCCCTCGCACTATGGTGATTTCATGCGTCAGCCCTGACTTTGCCCCCCTTCCTAAGCACAGCCAGACAGCTGCACCAAACCCTACTTTGCCCCCGCCCTAGCTCTATACTCAAATTCGGATCGAACCCTAGCTCTACTTCTTACTCCGCCCCCCTTGATCGCTCCCCGCTCCTAGCTCTCACCCGCAGACTGACATTGCCTATATATAATTATGGAGTAGAGTGCTTGCTGAGGAGAGCCCCCAGCCCCCTACATAGGAGCTCCCGATCATTAGGCAAGAGCTCCCCCATAGTCCCCCTATCCACCCAGCAGGTAGGGCTCTATCCCTAGAAAGAGTAGGTAGGCATTGGGGGGAGACGTGTCGCCCCCTCGGGGACTAGGTACACGCTTCCGCAAGAATATAGAAGAGGGTAAGACGGGCTTGACCGAGGGGCAAACGGAAGCTCCTAAATAATATTCAGTAAGAGCTAACCTTAGGACACCACCTCTTAACACCCTTTGTACTAATGACTTTTAGATCACGAGAGCCATAGGATTGCACGATTTTGAGAGAAATGTGTACTTTTGCCCGTATTTACGAAACATGGGTCACACCTTCAGGGGATCTTTAGATCAGGCAGTGGCTCTATACACAAATTACTGAAGAGGTGCTCCCTCTACGTCCCCACAACCCCATTGAATGGTGACGGAGAAGGCCACCCAGCCCCTAAGCTCCGACGAGGCGGAGCCCAGCGACCTAGCCAAGAGGACTAGCCCCCGCTGAGCTACCAGCTGAGGGTCACGGGGCGACAAGAAAGAATATAATGAACTTACTCGAGCAGAAATTAGCGTGCTATACCGAGCCTCAGCGGGCTCAAGCCGCAGGGATCTATCCTTACTTCAGAAAGATAGAGAGCGATCAGGACACTGAGGTACTGATCGATGGAAAGAAGGTACTGATGTTTGGCTCTAATGCCTACCTCGGCCTCACCAACCACCCTGAAGTCAAGGCCGCTGCTATCGCCGCTGTTGAGAAGTATGGTACCGGCTGCGCTGGTAGCCGCTTCCTCAATGGTACGCTAGACTCACACATCGAGCTGGAGAAGCGACTAGCAGCCTTCGCAGGGAAGGAGGATGCGATCATCTTCTCTACTGGCTTCCAGGTCAATCTGGGTGTGATCTCTTGCCTCCTCGGACGAGAGGACTATATCATCTGGGATGCCCTCGACCATGCCTCCATCATCGAAGGGATACGCCTCTCTCCAGCTAAGAGCCTACGATATAAGCACAACGACATGGAGGCCCTAGAGCGCCGCCTAAAGCAGTGCGAGCAGGACAAGATCAAGCTCATCGTCGTCGATGGTGTCTTCTCTATGGAGGGTGACCTATGTAAGCTCCCCGAGATCGTGGAGCTCGCTAAGCGCTATGGTGCCTCCGTAATGGTAGACGAGGCACACGGCTTCGGCGTCCTTGGCGACCACGGCCGTGGTGTATGTAACCACTTCGGGCTAACGAACCAGGTAGACCTGATCATGGGTACCTTCAGCAAGAGCTTTGCCTCGATTGGGGGCTTCATCGCTGGTAGCAAGGTCACGATCAACTACCTCCGCCACCATGCCCGCTCCTATATCTTCAGCGCCAGCTGCACACCCGCTGCTACGGCAGCTGCCAGCAAGGCACTGGACATCATGCTCCGTGAACCAGAGCGTGTAGCGGCACTCAAGGAAAAGACCCAATACTGCCTCGACCGCTTCCGCAAGCTCGGCTTCGAGATCGGCAATACCGCGACACCTATCATCCCCCTCTTCATACGAGACAACGAGAAGACCTTCCGCGTGACGGCCAAGCTCTTCGAGGAAGGTGTCTTCGTCAATCCCGTCGTCGCACCAGGAGTCGCCCCCGAGGATACGCTGATTCGCTTCTCTCTGATGGCCACACACACCTACGAGCAGCTAGACCGTGCAATAAATGCGCTACATAAGGTGTTTGTAGAGTATGAGATCCCATTGCACCCCGAGCCTTAGAGCAGGGAGGCATCTAGCAACAGATAGTTATTAGGTAGGATGCGGGTACTTTACTTCTAGGAAGTGAGGTACCCGTCATCTCTTCCACGGATAGAAGATAGACGAACATAATACAGACGGCAATGAAGACCTTGGCCACCAAGAGAGCTCCACTCGTGACCCTAGCGCTAGGACTTCTCTGTGCCTCATCACTAGGATGCCATGCGACGAAGGAGGCGCAGGATAGCCAAGCAGAGCACGCAGAGGACGCCCTGCTGACCTACGATGTGGATGCCGTGGGCTTCCCCCCTCACACCTTCGTCTTCACCCTACCTGTCGTCCCCTCGATCGAGGATTACCGCTTCGAGCTCACCCCTATACAGCGCAATACCAGTCCCTGCTCAGTATGTATGCTGAGCGGTCGCTTGGTCTCCAGTGAGAGTCAAGGTGGGCTGAGCTACTACGTCTACGACGGGAGCTCGGAGACCATCACCTCTCAGGACTACACCCCCGAGGGCTCGGCACGACAAGCTAAGTACTGCGTAGGCGAGCCCCTCCTACTCCCCTTCCGTGGCAATCGTCAGGTAGCCGTCACCCTACAAGCAGGCATACAGCTCGGCTACCGCTATTGGAAGGCAACGGGAGCAATCGAGGTAGCGAAGCCTTCGGCTACCCCACACAGCCATTCGCCCAAGGGTTTCGTCCCCTATGTCATCACTGCCCCCGAAGGCCTAGGAGCAGAGAGCTACTACATAGAACTCATCCCCAGCAAGCTCCTCGAGGTGGACTGCAACATACATGTTCTAAACGGCAAGTTTGAGCTACAGAGCGATGGCGAGAGTGACCTAACCTACATCTTCCGCTCCGATGGGACGACCCTCTCCACCCGTATGGGTTGTCCTGAAGAGTCCCTAGAGGAGAAGCTCATCCGCCACCCAGGGATCGTCGTCCTACGTCAGGCTGGAGCCTCAGTGGAGGTTTGCCTACCCGAAGGCTTCATAATGCGTTACCGCCTCTATGCTCCCGAGGGCGACTTCGTACCCCTATCAGAAGAGACAAAGGGCACTGCGACAAGACGTATTCCCCAAAGAACGCAAGCAAACTAGAGCTCACCGCACATAGACACAATCCCCCACAGACAAAGGCGGGATGACGGATAGCCACTAAACATCAAGAATAGCCCGCAATAGAAAGCCCCAGAGGGGTGGCACTCAGTATATCGAGTGCCACCCCTCTGGGGCTTTCTGTACCTAGGTAGGCGAGATTAAGACATCGCTTGGTAAGCCTGCTCGTAGTGACGATAGAAGTGCTTCCAGTCGGCCTCCTTCGCCAGCGTGAAGGCGAGCTTACGCTGTACCAGAGCTTGCTCCTTGGGTAGGGCGACCTGTGCGGCGATGAGCTGCGCTATGGTGGCAATGGCTTCATCGACATTGGTGTCAGTGCGTTCTACGACATGCACGGGTGGATAGGGAGCTTCATCATAGGGCTCCCTAGACTCTTCGTCCTGAGCCCATAGACCGAATCCTGCAAGATTAGTCGTGATCGTCGGTACCCCATAGCGAATGCTCTCTAGCGGAGTATAGCCCCACGGCTCATAGTAGCTTGGGTAGATCGTTAGGTCCATTCCGGAGAGGAGATTGTAGTAGGTCGCATCGAAGATACCATCGATCCCATTGAGGTAGCATGGGACAAAGATCACCTTCACACGACCCTCGGGGTGGTCTAGCCCTCGGTGGCGAATATGGCAGACCGCACGATCATGCTCCGTATTGTAGAGCCAGTGGGTCAAGCACGGATACAGAAGAGGTTGCGTCTGCTCCTCAGATGGATGACTGAGTAGATACTGGAGGTCTCGACGTGCGCCAGCTTCCCATGCCGGCACGAGGAGAAAGGCAACGACTTGGCGTGTCCCTCGGTACTTCAGAGCAAAGGCATGGAGGGACTCGATGAAGAGGTCTATCCCCTTATTACGATACTCATATCGACCACCAAGCGACACGAAGAAGGCATCCTCTGCAATAGGTGTGTTGTAGAGCTTCGAGGCTACCTCTGCTAGCCTGCGACGAGCCTTCCGACGCTTGGCAAGGAGCGGCGCAGTGAAGGGTGAGTGTCCCACGTGGAAGCCATTGGGCAGGACGACGGGACGACGCCCTAGGAGCTGCTCAGCTTCCCGAGCAGTGAGCTTACTTACCGTGGCAAAGACAGTGGCCTCATGTGCAGCTAGCTTCTCCACTGCATGCTTCGCCTCTACTCCGAGCTCACGAGCCATCTGATCCCCGTTGTAGTGACTCATCCAGGCATAGAGCTCCTTATCATTGCCCGCAATAGACCTCCCCACCGTAGTGGCATGCGTGATGAAGAGGGTATGAATATCGGGAGCATAGAGCTTGAGATAGAGTAGCCCCATGGCAGTCTGCCACTCATTGAAGAGGGCAATATTTGTCTCATCTCCACGCCAAGCTACGATACTCTGCATCACACGGCTGGCAGCGAGAGCGAAGAGAGAACACTCATCATAGTCCCCATAGCCCTTGTCACTCTCTAGTCCGTAGGCCTTCCAGAGCTCAAAGAAGAGGTCATTCTTCGTCTCCCATAGGGGGCGGAAGTCCACAAGCACTACCGGAGGTTCCCCAGAGACTGCCCAGCGCCCGACACGTACCCGAAGCCCCAGCGAAGGAGCTTGTTCCGTGAGCCAAGAGCCCAGCCATCCCTGATCTGTCTCAATAAAGTCGAGGGGAAGAGCATCAGTGTCCCCAGCGAGGAGGGGACCGATGAAGACGAGGTGATCGGTATGTTTCTGGGTCATGACGTCCGCGCGTGACGAGAGGACGGTGTAGATACCTCCCATCTTGTTGCAGACTTCCCAGCTAGCTTCTAGTATCATAATGCCCAGCGAATAAGAGTGAAAAATATGATGCGCTAAGAGGCTCTGCTAAGGCTTCCTCTTTCCCAAAGTTAGACATTTTTCCTGAACTAATGCAAAGAAAGCCCAAAGAGATATACCCCTCCCTACTACCCCACTCACACACGTGTCATAAGCCTATCTGTAGGGAGCTAGATAACAGAGGAAATAGGTCAAGAGTACCGACATAGCACCAAGAGAAGTAAAGGACTAATACACAGATGGGCTAGAATAAATGATGGATCAGGATGAGGTGGAGGATAAGGTATCGAGGCAAGGAAGCCTAAGGCCAGACCAGAGTATAATGGGCTGGTAGATACAAAAAGAGACTATGGCTGGGGGCATATACCACCCGAGCCATAGTCTCGTGTTATCAATTCATGCTGGGCTCTCATTGTTGGGAGAGCACCTAGTAGGGGGCGTGTCTAGTCCTTTTCCACTGGATTGTAGGACACAGGGATAATGGGCTGTTCAGAGATATGACGGCGTGGATACATTCTCTTCAGGTAGCCGATGTGAGACTGTCGCTGTGCTGCTTCCTTCTTGGAGATAGCTACATACTCTTCCCAAGCCTTCTTGATTACTTCTGGAGTACCTTCTACTGCCTCAGACTGAGATGGGCGGAAGATATGTTCCCCCTTGGGTGCACGCTCAAATCCAGTGAGGGTGAACTTGTAGTCCTTTGCTTCGTCATAGATACAGACGATCAGCCCAGGTAGACCACCGAACTTATAGGGGCCATACTTCATAGGGAACTTATCCGTATACCAAGCGATGTACTTACGTCCACGATAGGTCGTAGTAGCCTGACGGCACTTGTATCCTCCGATGGTGGAGAATCCTTCAAGGAGCTCCCACTTGAGCTTAGGTGCTGCCTCAGTATAGGTATAGAGCTTAGAGCCCACCTTCTCAAGAACCTCCATATTGTCGGTCTTGTTGTCGATGATTAGGCTTATGGGGAAGAAGCGACCTTCCTCCTCATACTCCTTACATTGAGCAGAAACATCAGAGAAGGGTATGCCCTCGCGAGAAGAGCTATCATAGATTGAGTCAGCCTGGAGTGTACCATAGTTCACATACTTCCTGCACTCTAGTCCGATCTGTAGTACTTGTGTCCAGACTACCTCTAGCTCTGGGTTTGAGGGCTGGGGGTGATAGGCAATTTCGTAGTACAGACGATAAACAGCAGAGTCAATGGACAGACGGTAAAGTCCTTCTGCGACAGAGCGTGCTGCGCCTTCTTCGCTTTTGCCTTTTCTGATAGTAAGACGACGCCATCCTTTTTCATTCTGAGCATTAGCTTGCTGGCTAAAACCACAAGAGAAGAGGAGCACGGCGCCTAATAAGAGGTGGTGTATTGTTCTCATAACGTGTACCGGTATATATTTTGCGTTTGTGTGCGAGTTGGGGGTTTTCCCCCTTAAATTTCATTGCAAACATACAACCTTTCCAGCAAGAAAACAAGTTTTAGGGATAA
>NZ_CAJZFJ010000033.1 GCF_915070105.1 uncultured Porphyromonas sp. | reverse complement strand
TTCACCTGTATAGCATGCAGGCGAGCATAGTGCCCGTTGAGGGCGAGGAGCTCCTCATGCGTCCCCTGCTCGACGATACGTCCCCCATCGACGACACAGATCAGGTCGGCATGGATGATCGTGGAGAGTCGGTGGGCGATGACGATGGTCGTACGCCCGGACATGAGGCGGTCGAGGGCACTCTGCACGAGACGTTCGCTCTTGGTGTCGAGGGCAGAGGTGGCCTCATCGAGGATCAGTATAGGGGGATTCTTGTAGACAGCTCGTGCTATGGAGAGCCTCTGTCGTTGCCCCCCAGAGAGCTTGCCCCCTCGGTCTCCGATATTGGTCTGATAGCCCTCGGGGAGGAGATCGATGAACTCATCAGCGTGCGCGACGCTAGCTGCTCGGCGGACAGCCTCTAGGGAGGCATCCTCGATCCCGAAGGCGATATTATCATACACCGAGCCATTGAAGAGGATCGGGTCTTGGTTCACATTCCCCATCAGGTGGCGAAGGTCTTGTACGGCGACATCCCGTATATCCACTCCATCGATGGTGATCGAGCCCTCCACGACATCATAGAAGCGTGGGATCAGATCCACCAGCGTGGTCTTCCCCGAGCCTGAGTGACCGACGAGAGCGACGGTCTGCCCCTTGTGTATCTTGAGATTGACCTCCCGAAGCACCCACTCCTCAGCGTAGCGGAAGGAGACGTTGTGTAGCTCGATCGCCTCCTCAAAGGTCACGGGCTGTGGGTACTCTGGGTCTCGGATCATATTCTCTGCCATCAGGATGCGGTCTACTCGCTCCATAGAGGCCATACCACTGCGAATAGCATAGAAGCCCTTGCTCAGCTCCTTGAGCGGATTGATGAGGCTATAGAAGATAACGAGGTAGTAAATGAAGGAAGAGGCCGTAATCGAGCTCGACTGAGAGAGGATGAGCGATCCCCCATACCACAGGACGACCACGATGGCTATCGTACCGAGGAACTCACTCATCGGATGTGCGAGGAGCTGACGACGTCCCACAGCGATGATCGAGCCACGTAGTCGCTCATTAAGCGACTCGAAGCGCCGACCGACAAAGCTCTCAGCCGTAAAGGCCTTGATGATACGTAGCCCACTTAGGGTCTCCTCGATCTGGCTGACGAGCTCCCCAGAGAGGTTCTGCACCTCCAGACTTGACCGCTTGAGGGACTTACCCACACGGCCCATCACTAGACCTGCCACGGGTAGGACTAGGATGACAAAGAGGGTAAGCTGCCAGCTGATCAGGAGCATAGAGCCGAGGTAGACAAGGATCATGATGGGATTCTTGAGCAGGAGGTCAATAGAGCTCATCACAGAGCTCTCGACCGCACCGACATCCCCCGTGATACGAGCCATCACATCCCCCTTGCGCTCGTCGCTGAAGAAGCCGAGAGGCAGGGAGAGGATCTTGCGGTTAAGCATATTACGTAGGTCACGGACAACCCCTGTACGTAGTGGGATGAGGAAGAAGCCTCCGAGGTAGGTGGCTCCGACCTTGAGTAGGGTCATCAGGATTAGGTAGACCCCTAGTATGACGAGGGTATAGGAAGCCCCCTTGGTCGTTATCAGCTCCGAGACGATGTAGCTGAAGTTGTGGCTGATGGTCTTGGGTATATCTGCCCAGCCCTGCTGTGTGGTCAGGTCCAGCGAGGACCAGGGAATAAAGGTCGTCACCCGTGCCTCTATCTGAAAGAGTATATTCAGAATAGGCATCACCAGGGCAAAGGCTACGAGATTCAGTAGCGCACTGAAGATATTAAATAGGACAGCCAGCGCAAGTAGCCCCTTGTATTTAGGGGCGATGAACCGCCGTATAAGCATCAAGATATCCTTCATCTAGTACAATTATCATGTGGTCATGCCCCCTCTCCTAGGAGGGGACTACTGACTGCATTACGCACTTACATAGTACAATAATCATACCAAAGGTACTACTTTCCCCTTATACCTATCCCTCCAGAGCCGACGCATGAAACCCCATCGTGCGAGGGCAAAGTAGTCAAGGAGCAGACACCGAAGATAGAAGTGTCTGTGCCCTAGGTGTAGACATCCCCAGCTTATACCTACTACCTAGGAGGCGTGAGTATACACGTGTGTACACAACAGTATACCCACGTGTATACAACTGTGTACACACGTGTACACTACCTCGCTCTAAGTATGTCCCCTGCAGTGCTCGTATTGAGCTCTCCTCGGGACTAATGCCTAGGCTCTCTAAGCTTCTGGCTAAGACACCCTCAGACATGGAATAATATCCCCAAAGAGCCCAAGTATGGGGGGCTCGAAAGAAGATCCGGCGTCGCCCCTGACCGCCCCCCTCTAGTCCCCACCTATTCTCCTCCCCGAAAGGCTATCCCCCACTCCCCATACTCAGAGAAAAAAACAAGGGTAGCACCCATCGGAATGAGTGCTACCCTTGGTTTCTCTCGTTAGTGACAGAGAGCTAAGAGAGGGTGTAGGGAGAGGGCTACTGCAAGAGACGTATCTTCTCCTCCAGACGCTGTAGCTCGTTGCGTAGGCGAGCAGCCTCTATGAAGTCTAGTTCCTTGGCTGCCGCCATCATCTCGGAGCGCTTGACTTCGGCGAGCTTCATGAGCTTCTCCAGCCCCATCACCTCCTCGATAGGATCGGGGATGGCGGCCGTCGGGTCTGCCTCGACATAGGCGACAGCTCCAGTCGTATCCTTCTTGTCGGGGAAGGCCGAGGCACTGTTCTTGACGATCTGCTGGGGGGTGATGCCGTTGGCCTCGTTGTAGGCGATCTGCTTCGTGCGCCTGCGCTCGGTCTCCTCCATCGTCAGGCGCATGCTTTCGGTGACCTTGTCGGCGTAGAAGATCACCCGACCATTCACATTACGTGCTGCTCGTCCTGCCGTCTGAGTGAGGGAGCGGTGGGAGCGCAGGAAGCCTTCCTTGTCGGCATCCAGCACCGCCACGAGTGCCACCTCGGGTAAGTCCAGTCCCTCACGAAGGAGATTGACCCCGATGAGTACGTCATAGACACCCTTACGTAAATCCTCCATGATCTGTATGCGCTCCAGCGTATCCACATCGCTATGGATATAGCTACATGAGACACCATGGCGGAGGAGGTATTCGGAGAGCTCCTCTGCCATACGCTTGGTGAGTGTCGTGACGAGTACACGCTCCTGACGTTGGATAGCTAGGCTGATCTCATGCTCTAGGTCATCCACCTGATGCTGTGTCGGGCGCACCTCGATCACGGGATCTAGCAAACCCGTGGGGCGAATAAGTTGCTCGACGACGATCCCCTCACTCTTAGCCAACTCATACTCGGCAGGCGTAGCACTGATATAGAGGATGCGGGGGGTGAGGGCATCGAACTCTTCGTACTTCAGCGGACGGTTATCCAGTGCTGCGGGCAGGCGAAACCCATACTCCACGAGACTAACCTTGCGCGAGCGGTCTCCTCCGTACATCGCATGGATCTGAGGTACGGTCACATGGCTCTCATCTACGATCAGCAGATAGTCACTCGGGAAGTAGTCCAGCAGGCAGAAGGGACGCTCACCAGGTTGCCTACCATCGAAGTAGCGGGAGTAGTTCTCGATCCCCGAGCAATAGCCGAGCTCACGTATCATCTCTAGGTCATAGGTCACTCGCTCGTAGAGACGCTTGGCCTCGTAGGGGTGCCCCTCTTCCTCCAGCTCCCGTACCCTATTACCTAGGTCTACGTCTATCTGCCCTACGGCAGTATTCACCTGCTCCTGGGTCGTGACAAAGAGGTTAGCTGGATGGATAACGAGCGAAGACATCGGCCCGTACTCCCGACCACTCTGAGGGTCAAAGGAGGCGATACGCTCGATCTCATCATCCCAGAAGGTGATGCGGTATGCCACACCATCGAAGCCTTCGATAGCCGGGAAGACGTCTATCGTATCCCCCTTGACACGGAAGTAGCCCGACTCGAAGGTGATGCGGTCATTGACATAGTGGTTGAGTACGAGGTCACGCTTGAACTGGTCTTGGCTATAGCGTTGCCCATCCTTGAGGCGGATGATCTTCTCCTCGAAGGCCTTCGGGTCGGCCATACCATAGAGACAGGATACGGATGAGACCACGATTACATCCTCACGTCCCGAGAGCAGAGAGGCTGTTGTCCGGAGTCGAAGCTTCTCGATCTCAGCATTGATCGCCATATCCTTCTCTATGTAGGTATCGGAGGCGGCGATATAGGCCTCTGGCTGGTAGTAGTCGTAGTAGGAGACGAAGTACTCCACAGCGTTGTTGGGGAAGAAGGCCTTGAACTCGGCATAGAGCTGCGCTGCCAAGGTCTTGTTGTGGCTCAGTACGAGTGTGGGCTTTTTGACCTGAGCGATGACGTTGGCTGCGGTGAAGGTCTTCCCCGACCCTGTCACCCCGAGGAGCGTCTGGAAGGGGATACCTTGCTGGAAGCCACTGACGAGCTCGCTGATCGCCTGGGGCTGGTCGCCCGTAGGCTTGAAGCGAGAGGTGAGCTGAAAGTCCATGCCTTACTTGCCCTGATGGACAGTGAGCTGTGGGAAGGGGAAGGATATGCCTCGCTTGTTGAAGTCCTCATACATGCGACGATTGAAGTCCCAGAAGACAGGCCATAGATCCTCAGAGCGTACCCAGGCACGTACTAGGACATCGACCGAGCTACTATTCAGGTTATGGAGTACGATCGTGGGCTCGGGGGTCTTGAGCACACGTTCGTCACTCTCCAGTAGACTCTCTATGGCCGAGCGTACACGAGCGAAGTCCTCATCATACTCGATCCCGATCGTCCATTCGATACGCCTCGTCTCCTCGTGCGAATAGTTCACTACAACACCACTGCTGAGGACGCCATTGGGGATAAAGATGCACTTGTTATCTGGTGTCAAGATCTCGGTATAGAAGAGGCTCACAGCTCGCACTGAGCCCTCAGCAGTCTGAGCCAAGATATAGTCCCCGATCGAGAAGGGCTTGGTCACCATGATGATGACCCCTCCTGCTAGATTCTGAAGCTGTCCACTCAGTGCCATCCCCACAGCTAGACCCATCGAGGCCAGCACAGCAGCGAAGGATACCGACTTCACCCCGAGCACCCCGCCCAGTGTGAGGAAGAGGGCGATGTAGAGCAGAGCCGTGAGCACCGAGCCTAGGAGTGTGACGGCCACCCCATCGATCTCTCTACGCTTGAGGATACGCTCAAAGATGCGGAGTAGCCGACGTATCACCCAGCGACCGATGAGGAAGAGCAGGATTGCCAACACGACACGTATCCCGAAGTTGATACCCGAGTTCAGCCAATCATTCATCATCGCACGGCTAAACCAGTTGTTTACATCCAGCTCGAGGGGCTGAGTAGCTGTCCCTAGAGCGGAGGTAACCTGAGAAGCTGCTGTAGAGTCAGCAGGCAGGACAGCAGAGAGCAGAGGGAGTGCCATAGTGTATATTGCTTATATCTTATTTATGGGTAGTGGGGATGACCTTCATCCTAGTAGGGTAAACCATTGAGAGAGGTCTATGGTTCGTCTCCTCTAAGCTATTCACCTAGAGCATAGATAGAGACAGGGCACACCCCCCGATGATGAGGAGGTGTGCCCTGTCCCTTACAATGGGCTCTATCCCGAGCCCTGCAATCCTAGGATCAGCCTAAAAACAAAACGCTAGAAGCGGAAGCCTACCGAGAGCGACATACGGAAGAAGGCCCAGGGAGTGCCTATCCCCTGAGCACGTACCGTCGTGTTGGCCTCGTCGAGTTCGGCCCGAGCCCCATCGAGGTTGAGGAATGCTAGGTCGCTCAGCGGAGCTAAGATGTCCCGGCTAGCTGTCTCGCGGCTCTCCGCAGGTAGCTGCCCCCCACCCTTGAGGTGGTAGACGACATCCGCCCCGAGCTTACCACGGCCGATATGTGCCCCTAGGATATTCCAGTCTAGGACGATATTCTTGTTCCGCCCGAAGAGCCACTGAGCCCCTAGGCCCAGCCCCAGGCTGTAGGTATCGAGCTTACCCGAGAGGACAGCACTCCCTTGGGGGGTCGTCCCATTAGGGAGCCGCTCGAGATCGAAGTGATACCCATAGTCACCGACCCGATAGCGCTCATAGCGCCAGTATCCCATCAGGTAGAAGCCATGTCCATAGCCCCCGCCTGTATACCAGCGGAGCTCAGGGGTGAGGGAGAAGGAGCTGAGGGAGAAGAAATTCACCCACTCCGACTCCATCTGCAGAGCACCCCCAGCAGGAACTAGAGGTAGGGGTCCACGGGGCATGATGTTCGCCCCGAGCTGTAGGCCGAGACCACGACTCAGGACACGCTCTACAGCCACGCTGTAGTTGCGGAAGATAGGGCTCGTGATATTCGCCTTGATCACGGTCTTTCCATCGACTAGTCCCCAGTGCTCGGGGGTAAACTTAGTCTTCTGTGCTTGCAGGCATAGAGGGAGTAATACACTCAGTAATAGGGTAAAGATACGTCTCATGTGGAGATGAATGTTATGAATAATAGGAATTAGAATTATGCCACTTAGTGGCTGGTGTATGAGGGTTCTGCTGTTGCATTTGGGGGACAAAGATACTCAATTCCTTATCACACACAACTATGCCCCGTATTAGATTGATTCCCCCTCATCTATCCCCACACATGAGCCCCTCCGAAGGAATGCTCTTAGCATAAACACACTCCCAACTGAGCAAGCCAGGAGGAAAGAGAGGGAGGAGCAAGCCGTAATCCTAAGATGAGGATTATAGGGGGACGAAAGAAAGAGGGGGCAAGAGCCATCAATGACTCTTGCCCCCTTGCTTTTGTTTAGGTCTTCTCCTACCTTTTGTCGTAGAAAGGTCGAGTCCACAGTGTAATGGAGCTGAATCCCCCTGTACCTCCATCAACGCCGTTAGGCAAGTATTCGTCTATTTGTGTCTTCGTAGCAACTCCACCTGCAGACAGCCCCCCCAAAGTTAGAGATCCATAAATGAACGGCTTACCATTCTTTTGTATTCCCCAATAGGCGAAATAGGTAGACAGACCATAGGGGCCTGAACCTAATTCATAATAATTCACTGAGTCAAACTCCTCGACAAAGCGTCGAGTAACCCCTCCCTTGGGATGGGTATCCCACCAGCTAGTCTCCCGGATTGTGTCTAGAGTTACATCTTCCCAGAGAGGCACCCAACGACAGGTGATCTCGAGCACAGAATTAGATCCCCCACCATCATGCCAGTGATACCTCCACGCCGAACGGAAAAGACTATTCTTATACCTAAGAGCGAAAGTCTCACCTAACCAAGAGAGCTCCCCTGTGTTTTGGAAATCACTCTTATAGGTCTGCTCAGGGTGTTCCCCCCATTGGATACGCTCGTCAATGTCTTCATGTGTACTACTCCTCCATGGAAACACAAACGAATCATCCTTTCTGTCAGTGAAAGGGAATACACTACTCGCCTCCTCTACGGTGGGCAGATGCTGTCCTTCTGGTATCTCATTACGTAAAGTTAGTACATCTGCAGCACGATAGATTGGGCCACACGACTTATGCTCCTCAGTGATGTACTCCAGCGGGAGCTTGACTCGCTGAGTCGCCTGAGCCGTGAGGCTACGTATCTGACCATTCCGCAGTGATACGACGGTTGTCTTCCGCTGATAGTCGGTAAGGAAGTACGGGGTCGGGTGCTGGATCGTAGCATCGTCGAACTTACCTCCTAGATAGACCGTGGTCTCTGGTTTCACGACACCTGCCTTAGGCATGATCCACACCAGATAGGTCTTATCTTCGTCGAGCTTATTGTACTGGAGTGCATGGGGAGAAGCGAGATCATACTTGAGGAAGGCATCGCCCTCTGCTGACTTAGCGACCCACCGAGGCATATCACCTCCGACTATGCTGGAGGGGCTCAGGTCAAAGCTACCCTCATCATCAAAGGCATTCGACTGAATAACGAGTGGGCCATCGAGTGTCACAGCCGTCTTGTTCTCGACCTGATTACCTAGCTTGATTCGGAGGATCACACCCTGTGGGCGGAAGGGCACAGCACCCTTAGTCGTTACCTGTATCTTCCCTTCATACTCTGAGCGTGCTAACTCCATCCATGGAGAAACCCAGGGAACAACGATGCTATTAGGGGTAGCACTATTCATGGGCTTAAGAGACGTGCGCAGGTCGGTCTGCGCCACGTTCACCTTCTTGCCTGTAGCATCCAGATCGCCACCTATGACGGCACACATATACCATGTCGCAGAGGAGCGAGGTGAAATATCGACACCTGCAGGGATAGTGAGTTCAAAGGCGCGGAGACGCAGTCTTTGTGTCCCAGAAATACGATCCCATAGGAGTGTCTGGGCAAAGGACTCGCCCGTAGAGCTGCGGAACACGCAGTGTACTGGTACCTGAGTGATGTCGTCAGCTAAAAGCTTGCTAATCCTCCTACCGTCTGAGCCTACGGGGATGCTGGGCAGTCCTGCCACTCGGAGTTCTTCTCCAATTCCTTCCGTCGCGAAGCTAATTGTGTAGTGTTCTTTACTTGCTTGAGCCAAATCCGGGTCGCTCTGCTTATTGCAACCCATCAGGCCTACTAGTAGTAGAAATACTGAGATAATCTTTGTGAGTCTAATCATGCGTTTCTAAACTGTTGTGCCACATGGACACTATTTGATAAAGTGAGATACTTGGTCATTGGCTCAATCCTCGGTGAGATTATGATTATGAGGATAAACTATCCTCTGGAGGGATACTCCAAAGACCATATATTTTCGTGGTAACAAAAGTGGCTAAGAGACCTATTTGCGGGCAAAGATACACAATTACTCTAATACCCAGCCTATTTCATTACTTACCTCACCATAGGGTTAACTCTGCCAGCCTATCCCTAGTAGATAAAGGGCAGGACAACAAGGAGTATCAAACAGGGAGGGGGCAAGAGCCATTAATGACTCTTGCCCCCTCCCTGTTCTAGATCTTCTCTTACCTTTTGTCGTAGAAAGGTCGAGTCCATAGGCTAATGGAAGTGAATCCCCCAGTACCTCCATCAACACCTCTAGGCAAGTGATCAGATACTTCTATCTTCGTAACAATTTGGCCCGTAGATTCCCCCTGATTTAGAGAACCATAAAGGAATGGCTTCCCATTCTTTTGTATTCCCCAATAGGCTAGGTACGTAAAAAATCCATAGGGACCTAAACCATTGCCATAATAATCTACCGAGTCCGAGAACTCAACGAAGAGTCGGGTAATATTCCTCTCTGGGTGGGTGTTCCACCAGCTAGGATCCCGGAGCGTACTGAGGGTTACGGATTCCCAAAGAGGTACCCAACAACAAGAGATCTCGAGCTCAGAGTTATTTCCCCCTGCATCGTACCAGTGATACCTCCATGCTGAACGGAAAGGACTATTCTTATACCGAAGAGCATAAGTATCACCTAACTGGGCAGGTGGCACACCTGTATTTCCAAAATCACTCTTATAGGTCTGCTCAGGGTATCCCCCCCATTCAATAACCTCGTCAACATCCTGGTACTCGGTTTCATTCCATGGATCCACAAATGCGCGAGCAGGCCTACCTCCCCAAAAGGGGAAGACACTACATGCCTCCTCTACGGTGGGCAGATGCTGTCCGGCTGGTATCAACTTACGTAAAGCTAGTACATCAGCCACACTAGAGACATACCTAGTAGGCCCATTCACCTCAGTGATGTACTCCAGCGGAAGCTTGACTCGCTGAGTCGCCTGAGCAGTGAGGCTACGTATCTGACCATTCCGCAGTGAAGCGACGGTTGTCTTCCGCTGATAGTCGGTAAGGAAGTACGGGGTCGGATGCTGGATCATAGCATCATCGAACTTACCTCCTAGATAGACCGTGGTCTCTGCTTTCACGACACCTGCCTTAGGCATGATCCACACGAGATAGGTCTTATCTTCGTCGAGCTTGTTGTATTGGAGTGCATGGGGAGAAGCGAGATCATACTTGAGGAAGGCATCGCCCTCTGCTGACTTAGCGACCCACCGAGGCATATCACCTCCGACTATGCTGGAGGGGCTCAGGTCAAAGCT
Organism: uncultured Porphyromonas sp.; assembly: GCF_915070105.1. GTDB lineage: Bacteria > Bacteroidota > Bacteroidia > Bacteroidales > Porphyromonadaceae > Porphyromonas. Next base: position 13,042 of record NZ_CAJZFJ010000033.1, on the reverse strand, counting down.
ACCCTCATCATCAAAGGCATTCGACTGAATAACGAGTGGGCCATCGAGTGTCACAGCCGTCTTGTTCTCGACCTGATTACCTAGCTTGATTCGGAGGATCACACCCTGTGGGCGGAAGGGCACAGCACCCTTAGTCGTTACCTGTATCTTCCCTTCATACTCTGAGCGTGCTAACTCCATCCATGGAGAAACCCAGGGAACAACGATGCTATTAGGGGTAGCACTATTCATGGGCTTAAGAGACGTGCGCAGGTCGGTCTGCGCCACGTTCACCTTCTTGCCTGTAGCATCCAGATCGCCACCTATGACGGCACACATATACCATGTCGCAGAGGAGCGAGGTGAAATATCGACACCTGCAGGGATAGTGAGTTCAAAGGCGCGGAGACGCAGTCTTTGTGTCCCAGAAATACGATCCCATAGGAGTGTCTGGGCAAAGGACTCGCCCGTAGAGCTGCGGAACACGCAGTGTACTGGTACCTGAGTGATGTCGTCAGCTAAAAGCTTGCTAATCCTCCTACCGTCTGAGCCTACGGGGATGCTGGGCAGTCCTGCCACTCGGAGTTCTTCTCCAATTCCTTCCGTCGCGAAGCTAATTGTGTAGTGTTCTTTACTTGCTTGAGCCAAATCCGGGTCGCTCTGCTTATTGCAACCCATCAGCCCTACTAGTACTAGAAATACTAGGATGATCTTTGTTAGTCTAATCATGTATAGTCTAGTTGTTGTGTCACATGGACATTAGTTGATGAAGTGGAAAATTTGGTCATTGGCTCATTCCTCGGTGAGATTATGATTATGAGGATAGACTATCCTCTGGAGGGATACTCCAAAGACCATATATTTTCGTGGTAATGAAAGAGATCATGAGATCAAATTGCGGGCAAAGATACACAATACTCCGGTACTCATCACACTTATATCTCTACTCATCCTGGGACTAGTGGATGTACACCTTTACCTAGCGGGCAAAGCGGACAAAGGGTCGGACGACAGGGTAGTGCTTTGTATCCCACTTCGCCTTACTTGAGCCATAGTTGGGGCCACGCCCGATACCATTCTGCTTATTGAGCACGAGATGCCAGTAGCTACCCTCCTTATCTTTCCCCTTAAGCACATAGTACGAGTCGGCAGTCTCTGCGATCCTATTGTCCGTGACACAACCCTCCCTGATGAGCTGCTCATAGGCAGTCCTTGTCGCATCCTTCGTCTTACCTCGGAGGAAGAGATTAATCGCCTGCGCTGTCCGCCCTCCTTGACTGATTCCATAGCCCGTCATGGGGAAGTAGACGACACGACGACGCCCCTCGGGGTCTGGCTCTTGGAAGAGTTTTCTATTGATTGCCCCTGCCTTCCCCTTTTTGCCTGGGGCTCCCACATTCGCAACATCGGCGAGGGTGACACTCTGATATTCGGGGCTTGTCCCGAGGTAATAGGAGGTCACTCGCAGGGTATAGCCATCGGGGTTCTCCTGCTCCTTAGGGACAAAACCCGTCAGCTCACCAGGAGCAAAGAACTCATACTTGATAGCTGTCAAGAACCTCTTCGTATGGAGAGCTTTCGTACCGAGGATAGGGCTCTCTGATATGGGCTGGAAGCAGAGGGCATACACCTCATACCTATCATCCCCCCTATCGACACCACGATACTCAGACTTAGCCGTATAGGTATCTCCTGCGAGACTAGCGACATCGACACAGGTCTGACGGGGATAGTCGTTATCGAAGCGAATATACTGGGGAGACATCACCCCAGGGAAGAGTGTCTGCCACTCATCCACACCCGGGAGGTACATCCCATCGGGGAGGTTCTCCCGCTCCCATTGGCTATTCCTATATATATCATTCAGACTATAGTAGCCCGAGTGGAAGGAGTCATTGGGATCAGCGAGGACCTTAGGCGTTGGCGAGAGGTTAGCATCGGCGATATACTCCAGCGGGGTCTTGGGGCGCACGAGTGTCACATCGATATAGCCAGTCATCCCACTAGGCATCGGGCGTGTCAGCTGGACGGAGTAGTCACCCTGCTGGATATGGGGGGAGGGAGTCAGGGCACGGAGCTTATAGCCGAGGGCAGAGATACGGAACTTGACCTTCTTCTCCTGACTCTTAGATAGGTTCATCCCCCAGAGTAGAGCGACAGGCCGATAGTTGGGGCGAAGCTTCATATCAGAGCTAGATGGTACCATTGCGTGCACACGATAGGCGAAGACACTCCTATCTGGCGCATTATTCACCATAGTAGGTCTATCACCCTCCCGAGCCACTGCTGGGTTAAATGACACATCCCCTCCGAAGTCAGGATCCTCGGAGATGAGAGCAAGCTGTCCGACCTGTGTGGCTTCCTCACTCTCCTCTCCCTCTATATCACTAGAGAGGCGCACACGGATGAGGGAGCCCATAGGGACGAACTGGAGCCCTTTGCTCTGGAGCCAGAGTGCAGGAGCCTTCGCCGTACCTCTATTCTCGATGGTGATACGCTGCCAATTCGTGCAGTAGGGGATATCAATGCGAGCTTTATCTCCGCCCAAGTTATCATCATAGTTCTCACCGGGGCTGAAGTTGAGCTCTCCATTCACATAGCGTCCCCCGATAAATGCTGTAAAGAGCCAGTCGCCCTTCGTCAGGTCTAGCCCACCAGCACCTATACCGACCTCGACACTCTGCTTAGTCTTCATAGTGACCCCACTCGATGTCCTCTCTAGGTGCCAATACTCTTGACCTAGAGCGAAGTGTAGAACCCTAGCGTGGGGCTCAGGTCTACGTAGGAAGAAGTGGACAGTAAGTCCTTGGATGGAATGCAGGTGTGGTCTCGATGTCTTGTCTTGACTGCCAAAAGTGTAGTCGAAAGACTTTGCCTCGTCAATCGCTCCAGAGAGATCTAGCTGGATGCTCTGCTGGGTACTCTGTGGTCTCGGCTGCTCGATTGGCTCCTTACGACAGCTCACGAGGAGACTGAGGAGGGCCAATAGGCAGAGGCTGAGACCAGATCTAGTGATGTTTTGTCTCATTACATTAGGTGCATAGTGTGCCGAGCCCACCTCCTTGGACGACATGGATATATTAATATCTTGAGTCGTGAGACACGAGGAGGTATAACCATCATATCCCTACCTCATGAAGAGCTGACTAGGAGAATACTACAGGGAGAGGGAGTAGGAGCCTGTACATAGCTATGCACTGGCTCATGTTACCTACATTGTGTCTCTAGTTGGGGAGTATCCTCAGGGCGGAGCACGGGGTAAGAATAGGGGCTATCGTGTCCTATTCAGTACGGGTGTGATGGGATCGTGTGTGGCGAACTCCACCACAAAGATAGCATTTTCCCATCATTATATCCCTCACATGCAACACTCTATACCCCACCAAAGCCAGAGAGCGGAGATACGCCTATACTGGTGTATCTCCGCTCTCTTTGGGTAGACCTACGGGTAGGCCTTCGCCTAGGATGCTTCACGACTAGAGCCCCCATATAAATTACCTAGCTATCGGCTAGGCTCAAGGGAGATGAGGCGGTTTTCCCTCATACGATGTGTGTACTCCTGCAGGTATGCCTTGAGACGAAGGAGCATTGCGGGTAGAGGGGTATTGGGTTGATCCTGGAGATCGGTCGTCTGCCTTGGATCAGTACGGAGGTTATAGAGAGCCCTGGGCTGTATACCATCAAATTGCAGGAGCCAGTCACCCTCGATCATCTGATGCATGCCATCGATCTCCTGCACCGTGAAGCGGGGACGATTAGGGTCAAAGACAGAGCTACCAAAGGCTACCATCGGATGCGTATCCCCCACGAGATCGAGGATCGTCGGATAGAGGTCTGTCTGAGACACGACCTGATGGGGCTCACGTCCTACGAGCTGTCCTCTCGGGTCGAAGAGGATAATCGGCACACGGAAGATACCAGACGTCGTCTTGTACTCATCCAACGCCCCTGGCACTGCATGATCTGCCACGATAACGAAGAGGGTATTCTCGTACCAGGGTTGCTTGCTCGCTGTCTCAAAGAAGCGACGTAGTGCCATATCCGAATAGGCGATCACCTGATGCATCGGATGTGATCCCTTGGGCAGCAGAGACTTATATTCATCTGGCACTTGGAAGGGATGGTGTGAGGAGAGCGTGAACTCTGCTGCGAAGAAGGGCTGAGGTAGCGTACCGAGCTCCTTAGCGACATACTGCAGGAACTTCTCATCCCAGATCCCCCACTGCCCATCGTAGTCCTTAGCATTGTTATACTCCGTCATCCCATAGTAGCGACTAACACCTACCTGTCGGGTGAAGGCATCGAAGCCCATAGATCCATTGGGGGCTCCATGGAAGAAGGCGGTAGTGTAGCCCATCTCTGACAGCCTTCGGGGTAGAGAGGGGAGATCATTCCCTGAGTAGACCGACAGGACGAAGGATACGTTAGGTGAGATAATAGAGGTGAAGATGGAGGGCATCGCATCAATGGACTTCCCCCCATTGGCATAGGCGTTCTCAAAGACATAGGAACGCTCGATGAGCGAGTCGATGAAGGGGGTATATCCCTTGTAGCCCTTTATATCCCGATTGAGCGCACCGACCCATTCACGAGCCAAGCTCTCCCAGATAATGAAGACCACGTTACGCCCTCGGAACATCCCCGAGTGAGGTGTATGTCCAGGGGTATAGATCGGACTGAAATACTTCTCTACCTCGGAAAAGGGCATATAGGTCAGCTCAGGCAAGCTACTCTTACCAAGCGTACGAATCAAGCAAAACGGAGTATTGAGCACCATAGCCCGCTGCTGGGGTTGCTGGATATAGAGGGCAGCATTGCTCATCGTGATCGGACGAGTCTCCGACGTGAAGCCTCCTCGCCCCCCAGCGATAGAGAGATAGATCCCCATGGCAAGTAGACCTGCCGAGGTTAGGTAGACGGGCCAGACACGACCCTTGGGATAGGTCTTCGGACGGGGGAGCCTACGCTCTATGAGGATAAAGAGGGCGATTAGGACGACCCCTACAATCGTTATCCCCCAGTAGTCGATGAAGAAACGCAGGAAGTGCAGTGGGTTCTCCGCATGGAACTCCTCTAGGACAGAGAGGGTCGTACGCCTCAGCGTAAAGCGGTAGTAGACCGTATCCCCGAGGTTAAGGATGAGGGCAAGAATGATCGTGAAGCGATAGATCCAGGTCATCGCCCTCTGATAGACGGGGCTATAGGCCACCCGCAGGGGCAGTAGACTAAGGAGAGTCAGCAGAAGCTGTGTATAGAGAATCGCACTAAGGTCAAAGCGAAAGCCTCCGACGAAGATACGCCCGATCTCCCCAGTGGTACTTAGGTCGAGGAGATCCCTATTATATAGGTAGAAGATGCCTCGGCATAGGGTATAGAGAACCAGGGCAAGGAGTAGGCGCAGGACGAGCAGACGACACTGTGCTAGGAGGGGCTTAAATGACCACCTCGATGAAGTCTCTTCCATCAGTCTTGGGATAGGGATCGTTATACATTATAAATTAGCGCACAAAGGTACAACAATAACCTCGCTCCAGCAGTAGCTCTCTCCCCTCATAGTATAGGCTGTGGAAGAGCACTCGTCGTGGGGGTGATATTGTACACGCCTGTACACACCAGCGGACATAGTATGGACGATATATGCCCTCCTACAGACGGCTCAGCCCCACCTCCTATCGACATCTTCCTCCGCTCCTAGCCAAGCCCTCCCACAAGGCCTAACGCCCCCCTCTCCTCCCGACACAACAAAGGGATCTCCCACAGAGAGCGCAGACAGATACCCCTCCGAGATCATAGACTACTGTAGCGAAGAACGTACCGAGCATTCACCCAAACAAGCACAACCAAGATGGAGATGGGGGCAGAAGCGGCCTAGGGCCAACGCATGATCTCGCTCGCACACTCCTGCCTTTGGATCTTCGGGGGTATTATTTCATATCCCAGAGAGCCTTAGCCCATCACTAGAGATCCTACGTATTATCCCTAAGAAACAGACATACAAGCAAGCCCCCCTACAGAGGAGATACTTAGAGCGCACTTGTGTACACGCATGTATACTGTTGTGTACACGTGGGTATACAGTTGTGTACACACGTGTATACTGTTGTGTACACGTGGGTATACAGTTGTGTACACACGTGTATACTCATCCCTCCTAGGTAGGAGGTATTCACTTGGCATATCTACACCTAGGACACGGATACTTCTATCTCCGGCTTATGTTCCTTGACGACCTTGCCCTCGCACTATAGTGATTTCATGCGTCAGCCCTGAGAAGAGCCTCCCAAGGAGAAGTCAAGACATTGATCTAAGGGAGCTGATTGAACACAAAAAAGGAAAATAGGCAGTTAGCTCTAAGGAAAGTACAGCTCCAGCAACAAGACCTATACTACAGACACTTAACACACGAAAAGGAAAATGCAGGGGTTACTCGATCGACAGCTTCTTGACTACCTTCCCGAGCATAAGCGCAAGTACACCCTACGCCTCACTCACAACCCCCTCACCCGCTATGCTATGGGAGCGCTCAAGCGTGAGGGGTATTTTGAGGGCTTAGACTAGGAACGTGGGATGAGCTCTAGGGTAGAGGGCTAACGAAGTTAGATGCAGAAACTTCGTATCTTTGTACAGACAAAGGTCATGAGAGCTCTTCTCACTGGCTCATCGTGGTTTATGGAGACTTAGATGATGCAGGCAGTGAGGGGAGTAGGTTGTGGTCTATTGACAATAGTAGTATAATAATTAGGGCTTAGCCCTCTAGGATAGATGTTCATCTCTTTACGATTACGATATCGGACTTTCCTCTTCACCCTTCTCGCAGGATACCTCCTCTGGGGAATACCGACAGCCCTACGGGCACAGAGGCTCTTCACCATCGTCATAGATGCAGGCCACGGAGGTAAAGACCCCGGCACAGTGGGCAATGGAGGCAAGGAAAAGGACATCACCCTCTCTGTGGCAAAGATCGTAGGGAAGAAGATCAAAGCCAACCACCCCGAGGTACGTGTCCTCTACACCCGAGAGACCGACACCTTCGTAGGGCTACAGGCACGTGCCGACTATGCCAATAAGCACAAGGCCTCCCTCATGCTCAGCATCCACGTCAATAGTGCCCCCACCACTACAGTGAACGGTACCGAGACCTATGTGCTCGGGGTATCGAAGTTCGCCAATAACCTGAGCGTCGCTATGCGGGAGAACAAGGCTATGCTCCTAGAAAGCGACTACAAGACGACCTACCGAGGCTTTGACCCGACGAGCACCGAGAGCTACATCATGTTTGACCTCATGCAGGATGCCTACATCACCAAAAGTATTGACTTCGCCAACCGACTACAGCGTCGCTACCGTACCCACGGACGCTATAGCCGTGGGGTCAGGCAGGACATACTCTGGGTGCTGAGCCAGTCAGCCATGCCGAGTGTACTGACGGAGATCGGCTTCCTCACGAACAAGCAGGAGGCGAACTTTATGCTCAGCGCTGCAGGACAGGAGAAGATCGCCAATGCGATCTCCGAGGCCTTCACGGGCTACTACATGGCCTTCACCGGGAAGAGCGCCAAGGATACACCTAAGCAGGATGAAACTACAGAGCCCGTAGAAACCACTGCTGGTAGCGAAACCAGCGAAGAGGTAATCCCCGCTGCCCCCAGCACACCAGACACACCTGCCACTCCCGAACCAAAGAAGGGACAGGGCAAGACACCCAAGAGCGACACCAAACCCGCAGCGAGCAAAGACACCAAGAGCGCAAAGACTCCGAAGGAAATCACCTACCGAGTTCAGTTCCTGACTTCGCCAAAGAAGATGGAGCCCAAGCACCCAGACTTCCGCCACCTCCCCACCGCAGTGGAGCGTATGCGTGCTGGGAATAAGTACATCTACCTGCTGGATCACGTATCCACACGTGAGAAGGCACAGGAGCAGCTGCGACAGCTACCCAAGATATATCGTGATGCCTTCATCATCCGCTATCGTGATGGTGTCCGTATCCGAGGCTAACCACCCACCCTTCACTAGACGAGAAGACATATAGAATATAAGAATTATGAAGATAAAGAAAGAAGTGCAGATAGGTCTGCTGGCCATCATTGCCCTCGTGATCTGCTATGTCGGGATCAACTTCCTCAAGGGCATCGAGGTCTTCAAGAAGAGCACGACCTACTATGCACACTTCGATAACCTAAGTAGTGTCACTGTCGCCACACCTGTGATCGTCAGTGGCTTCAAGGTCGGTACGGTACGGGATGTACAGTTCGACTACACTCGGGGCTATGGAGCTACGGTCGAGCTAGCCCTAGACCCTAATGTACGTGTCTCACGCAGTAGTCAGGTTAGGATTAAGACCAATCCCCTCAGCGGCGCAGAGCTCGTCCTAGCTCTAGCTAGCAACAGTGGAGACTTCCTCAGCGAGGGCGACACCATAGCTAGCATCAGCCCTACGGGAGACCTACTCTCCGTAGCTAGTGAACAGATCCTGCCTGCGGTGAACAACATGATGCCTACCATCACAGCTACCCTAGAGCGTCTAAACGCCCTCCTACAGGACAAGGCTCTGGACTCTATGCTCGTATCCCTGAATACCTCTGCAGCACAGCTACAGAGTATGATGGCGAACCTCAATCAAGCCACTCACTCCCTCACGCCTGCTATGGCTAATGTACAGGGGATGACGGCGAACCTCAATACCTTCACACAGCAGCTCACACGAGTCCAGCTGGATAGCATCGTCCTCTCCCTGCAGAAGACCACCGACCAGCTCCAGCAGGTATCGGCACAGCTCCGTAGTCGAGACAATACCGCTGGGCTTCTGCTCAACGACCCCTCCCTCTACAACCGCCTCGACAGTCTAGTCGGCAGTGCAGACAAGCTCATGCGAGACCTCAAGGAGAACCCCAAGAGGTACGTTCACTTCTCTGTATTCTAGCCCCACCTCCCTATCCCGATCATGCAGCGTATCCTCATCACGGGAGCCTCGGGCTTCATTGGTTCCCATCTGGTACGCGTAGCTCAGAGCCTCGGCTACGAGGTCTGGGCTGCTATACGCCCAGAGAGTAATAGACGCAAGCTCGAGTCCCAGGGTGTCCGCCTCGTCGAGGTGGACTATAGTGATGAGCACCACCTGACCGAGATGCTCCGTGCTGTCATCCCCCCCACCCTCGGACAGGAGCCGATGTGGCACTACGTGATCCATAATGCAGGGATTACGAAGACAGCCCGTACGGAGGAGTTCCAGGAGGTAAACGCCGAGCAGACCCGCCGCCTACTCTCCGCCCTAGGCGCCCTCCCCACTCCTCCACTACGCTTCGTGCTGATGAGCAGTATGAGCAGCTATGGGGACTCTAATGGTCCGACAGCACCCCTGCGGGCAGAGGACGAGCAGCACCCCCATACCCTCTATGGGCGGAGCAAGTGTCTGGCTGAGCACTACACCGAGCAGTCGGGCCTCCCCTTCACCCTGCTGATGCCTACTGGGGTCTACGGCCCTGGGGATGCGGACTACCTCCTCTCTCTTCAGGGGATCGCCCGTGGCATCAATGCAATGGCAGGGTGCAAGACGCAGTACCTGACCTTCGTCTACGGCGAGGATGTGGCACGTGCTGCCCTCTTCGTCTTGACCCAGCCCGAGGCCGAGGGCAAGCGGTATATCGTCGCCGACGGGGACACCTATACCGACCTCGAGTTCGGCCGCATGGTGCAGCGCCTCATCGGGCGCAAGCATGTCCTACATATCCGCATCCCCCTGCCTCTGGTACGTCTCGTCTGTGCCTTTGGTTCGCTGAGAGCACACCTCACGGGCAAGGTGACACCCCTCAATAGAGACAAGTATCCACTCCTAGCACAGCGCAACTGGCGGTGTGATCCCAGCCCACTCTTCGCTCTGGGCTTCAGCCCGACGAGGAGGCTCGAGGAGGGACTACGAGAGACGATCGCAGCCGCCCGAGCCTCGGGTGATCTCCCCTAGGGTCCACTCATACGGCGCACCACGAGACATCACACCTCCCACACGAGACGACACAGCACGACGAGATGAGGACACGCTACACGACACGATAGGTATATGTACCTGCATGGTGCTACACCTTAATACCCCATAAGATTACTTCACTCTTACTCTATTTTATACGACATCATGAGAAAAGACCCCACGAAGATCCTACGTATGGGCGCACTCTCCCTTGCTCTCCTTGCCTTCGCAGGCGAGGGTGGAGCACAGAGCTTGATGCCTGGCTACAGCTATGCTCGTCAGGAGGCACCTCAGGGCGATGAATGGCAGAGCCCCGAGCGTTACGCACTGAACAAGGAGCGTCCCCATGCCTATTTCTTCTCCTTCGCCAAGGGCGATCAGGTCACACGGGTACTTCCCGAACACAGCTCCCTGCACCAGAGTCTGGATGGCAAGTGGAGATTCCACTGGGTACGCACTCCCGAGGAGCGTCCCAAGGACTTCTACCTCCCTAGCTTCGACATCTCCTCCTGGGAGGAGGTCACCGTACCGATGAACTGGAACGTCTACGGCCTACAGCGAGACGGCAAGCAGAAGTACGGCACACCGATCTACGTCAATCAACCTGTGATCTTCTACCATCAGGTGAAGCCCGGGGACTGGAAGGGCGGTGTCATGCGCACCCCTCCCAAGGACTGGACGACCTATCGTGACCGCAACGAGGTAGGCTCCTATCGCCGTACCTTCACCCTACCCGAGGGGTGGAAGGGACATAGTGTGTATCTGAACTTCGATGGGGTCGATTCCTTCTTCTACCTCTGGATCAACGGCCGTTATGTGGGCTTCTCTAAGAACTCCCGTAACCTCGCCTCCTTCGACATTAGCCCCTACCTGAATGCTCGTGGGGAGAACACCCTCGCCGTCGAGGTCTATCGCAGTAGCGATGGTTCGTTCCTCGAGGCTCAGGATATGTTTCGTCTACCGGGTATCTTCCGCTCGGTCTACCTCACGGCCAAGCCTCAGACACAGCTACGTGACCTACAGGTCATCCCCCGATGTGACAGCAGGACCAAGGAGTGGAGCCTAGACATCACCTCCGAGATCACGTCACAGATCCTAGCGAACAAGGTGCCACAGGGTATCCTACGCTACCGCCTCTATCGTGTCGAGCTCTACTCTGACAACGTAGCCAGCGTTCCCGATGCAGAGACCGAGGTACGCCTCCCTCTAGGGGGCTCGACGAAGGCAAACCTCGTCGTCTCACAGCCCCGACTATGGTCTGCCGAGCAGCCCAACCGTTATGTCCTCGTCGCCGAGCTCTACGACAAGAGCGGCAAGAAGCTCCTCGACCAAGCCTCCCTCTATACCGGACTTCGTCAGGTAGAGATACGAGACACCGAGGCTAAGGACGATGAGTTCAATCGCAAGGGTCGTTACTTCTACGTCAATGACTGCCCCGTCAAACTCAAGGGAACGAACCGCCACGAGACCAACCCCGAGCGAGGACACGCCATCACACACGAGCAGATGGAACAGGAGGTCTTCCTCATGAAGCGAGCGAACATCAACCACGTGCGCAACTCGCACTACCCCCCCGCTCCCTACTGGTACTACCTATGTGACAAGTACGGCATCTATCTGGAGGACGAAGCCAACATCGAGTCCCACGAGTACTACTACGGCAAGGCCTCTCTGTCGCACGTCCCCGAGTTCGGGGCTCAGCACGTCTCCCGTATGCTCGAGATGGTGTATGCCAATATCAACCATCCCAGCATCGTCATCTGGTCTCTAGGTAACGAAGCAGGCCCAGGGGAGAACTTCGTCAAGAGCTACCGTGCCACCAAGGCCGTAGACACCACTCGCCCCATCCAGTACGAGCGCAACAACGACATCGTGGATATGGGCTCGAACCAGTACCCTCCCATCGGCTGGGTCGAAGGTGCAGCCGAGGGCAAGTACAAGATCAAGTACCCCTTCCACATCTCCGAGTATGCCCACTCTATGGGGAACGCTTGCGGTGGACTCTCCGACTACTGGAAGGCCATCGAGCGCACGAACTTCATCTGCGGGGGCGCTATCTGGGACTGGGTAGACCAAGCTATCTACAACTACACTCCTGACGGCAAGCGCTATCTAGCCTACGGGGGAGACTTCGGTGACACCCCGAACGATGGTATGTTCGTCATGAACGGTATCGTCTTCGCCGACCTCCAGCCCAAGCCTCAGTACTACGAGGTGAAGAAGGTCTATCAGAACGTCGGCATCTCCCTAGAGGGCTCAGAAGGCCGTACGCTCAAGATCTTCAACAAGAACTACTTTACCACCCTCGACGACTACACCCTACGTCTCTCACTCTGGCGTGATGGCATCAAGGTAGAGGACACTACGATCCCCATGCCCACCATCGCCCCACGTGCCACAGCCGAGGTCGAGCTCCCCGAGTCCTACGCCAAGCGTACCCCCGGATCGGAGTACTTCGTGAAGGTCGAGTGTGTGCTCTCCGTGGATAAGCCTTGGGCTAAGACGGGCTATGTACAGATGGATGAGCAGCTCCCCCTACCTAGCATCGAGCCCAAGGCCCAGCTCGAGTTTGCCACCGCCTCCCCCTTCGCCTCAGTGAAGACCATCGGAGATAAGTGGGTAGCGACGGGCAAGGACTTCGACGTAGCCTTTGACCTCAAGCAGGGGACGATCTCTCGCCTCGTCTACTCTGGCGATACCCTCATCCGTGAGGGCAATGAGCCACGACTCACCGCCTTCCGTGCACCATGTGACAACGACGTCTGGATCCGCTCCCAGTGGGTGGCCAATGGCCTGCACAACCTCCACCACAAGGTGCTCTCACACAAGATCACGCCTCTCCCAGGCGGTCGTGTAGAGCTCTACTTCACCGTGCGCTCCCAGGCACCTAATGGGGCAACGCTCACGATGAAAAAGGCCTCGGGACGCTACCAGATCACCGAGGACACCAGTCGTCCCTTCGGTGATGAGGACTTCCACTTCATCTCTGAGGTAGTATGGACCGTGCACTCTGATGGCAAGATCACGCTGCGCTCCAACATCTCCAGCAACAAGCCTCACCTCACCCTCGCTCGTCTCGGCTACGAGTTCGTCCTGCCC
>NZ_CAJZFJ010000032.1 GCF_915070105.1 uncultured Porphyromonas sp. | reverse complement strand
CGGGCCCCCGTCAATTCCTTTGAGTTTCACCGTTGCCGGCGTACTCCCCAGGTGGAATACTTATCGCTTTCGCTTAGACTCTTACACTATATCGCAAAAATCTAGTATTCATCGTTTACTGCGTGGACTACCAGGGTATCTAATCCTGTTTGATCCCCACGCTTTCGTGCTTCAGTGTCAGACGGAGCCTGGTACGCTGCCTTCGCAATCGGCGTTCTGTGTGATATCTATGCATTTCACCGCTACACCACACATTCCGCATACCTCGTCTCCTCTCTAGCATATCAGTTTCAACGGCAAGACTACAGTTGAGCTGCAGCTTTTCACCACTGACTTAATACGCCACCTACGCACCCTTTAAACCCAATAATTCCGGATAACGCTCGTATCCTCCGTATTACCGCGGCTGCTGGCACGGAGTTAGCCGATACTTATTCGTAGAGTACATGCATCTCAGCTACACGTAGCTGCCGTTATTCCTCTACAAAAGAAGTTTACAATCCATAGAACCGTCCTCCTTCACGCGACTTGGCTGGTTCAGGCTCTCGCCCATTGACCAATATTCCTCACTGCTGCCTCCCGTAGGAGTCTGGTCCGTGTCTCAGTACCAGTGTGGGGGTTCAACCTCTCAGTTCCCCTACCCATCGTCGCCTTGGTGAGCCGTTACCTCACCAACTAGCTAATGGGACGCATGCCTATCTCACAGCGAAATTCATTTCCTCTAGCCTGGATGCCCAGACTGGAGTGTACGCGGTATTAGTCCGTCTTTCGACGGGTTATCCCCCTCTGTGAGGCAAGTTGCATACGCGTTACGCACCCGTGCGCCGGTCGCCATCAGTCTTAGCAAGCTAAGACCATGCTGCCCCTCGACTTGCATGTGTTAAGCCTATCGCTAGCGTTCATCCTGAGCCAGGATCAAACTCTTCATTGTCAATATTTTTATTGTACTTTGTTTCTGTTTGTCTTGCTCCGAAGATGTTTTCTTGCTTCAGATCTATTAGTGTATCTCTACCTAAGTAAAGGTCCGTAATTGACGGTTAGGTCTTTATATTCCCTAAACGTTTGTTACTACACTTCTGTTTGTCAATATCAATTATCTCAAAGATCGCTTATACGTCGTCGTGGTCGCAATCACTTCCGGCCACCCGTCTTGCGTTTTGCGGTTGCAAAGGTACTGCTTTTTTCCGAACTACCAAACTTTACCGCAAATTTTCTCGCAAACGTCTCTGCCCTCGCTCCGTCTCTTCCTCCTCATTCGTCTCGCTTGCTGTGCACCTCCTCGCTTGGATTTGCGTCTGCAAAGGTAGTGCATTTCTCCCCATAGTTCCAAATCACAACGCAAATTCCCTCTATTCTCGCACGCGGGTACATTATTTATAAGGACGTAGGGGCGATGGCGAGAAAAGGCTAGCTGTAGAGCTGGCACGAGCCCATTCGTTGCGCTGATATGAGCCCTTCTAGCGTGCCGAGGAGAGCCTATTCGTACAGCTGAGAGGAGCCCCTAGACGAAGTAGTAATGAGCGCCCCAGTGTACACGCGTGTATACAACAGTGTACACGTGGGTACACAACTGTATACACACGTGTACACAAAACAGGATACGCTGAGAGCGCCAACGAAGGGATAACAAGCAGGAAAGAACGAAGTAGAAAGGACTGTGAGGGGAGACAAGGAAAGTACGTAATACATGCCCACCTAATACTGGGTCACGCACCTACCTACATTATATAGAGGGACGGTAGCGAGTATTTGCTACCTTTGGCACGAGAGAGGAGTGGGAGCACCCACAGACGCATTTCTTCCACAGACGAAGCTAGGCGGAGCCGTAAGGCAGAGACCTCCACCCTCCCCGGGAGAGATAAAACTCATTGAGCAGACGCTCTCACGCAACAATACTAAACCTATCATATATGAAGACTAACTATCATCTACACCACTATGCCCTCAGAGTAATACTTGGGGCTGTACTCACGGCGCTCGTGCTCCCAGGGCTGACCTTGACCTCAAGAGCCGAAGGAAAGGACGAACTCATCTACCTCCTCTTTGACCTCCGCAAGTCCAAGAGGATGCTACGACACCGAGACTTCGGCCCTAAGCTCGACGCTTGGCGAAGGGAAAGCGAGCACTTATCTGCCCGAGCAAGCAGAAGGAAGCTCCCCATCAACGAGGGTTGGCTCTCTATCGCCCCCGCTTGGCGTGGGGTGCAGGACTCACTCCAGCTACCCGCCTTCCGCTACGGCTTCAATAGGAATGAGGGTATGCTCTCCTTCTACGTAGATAGCGTGGCAGAGCTGCCGACCG
Organism: uncultured Porphyromonas sp.; assembly: GCF_915070105.1. Lineage (GTDB taxonomy): Bacteria > Bacteroidota > Bacteroidia > Bacteroidales > Porphyromonadaceae > Porphyromonas. The sequence continues at coordinate 21,795 of NZ_CAJZFJ010000032.1, read as the reverse complement.
ACTCAGGTCTCGTCTTCCATCCCATGAAGGCCTTCACCGATACCCTCCTAAGGCATATATATCGCCCGATCAGCAAGGAGGATCAGCGACGGATCCGTATCGTCACACGTGACCATCAGGGACGCATGCAGATCTATAGAGTATGCGGGGCGTTTTTTGATAATAATTTCGGCTATCCAGAGTATATGATAAGGCATGAGTGCTACTTTTTTGTTCGGTACATCCCAGTTAACCCATGGAGTGGTCAAGATCTCCCAGACGATGCGACACTCGAGCAGCTACAGGAGGATCGGAAAGCCTATCAACGACTCCTCAAGTATGGCTTTATCCGCGAGGACATCTACGCATACAGAGTCAAAAGGCGCCTAAAAGAGGAAGCCGAACTACAGAAAGCAGCCCAAAGCGCTAAGGCAAAGCAAACACCCTAGTAGAGGAGCATTACGACGAGTCGTAGAGGGAGCTAGGGAAGAGCTACACAAGGGGTTAGCCTCGCAAACACCGCATATAAGCAGAAGTTGTAGTACCTTTGTAGGCTATTCCTTTGGACTAGCTCTCTTTGAGACCACTATAAATTATCATACAAAAAGAGAATCTTCGAGCAATGAAGAAAACACTTCTTTCCGCCTGGGCTCTTATGCTCCTAGGTGGCATTATCCAAAGCTGTGGTAAGGAAGCCAACGAGCCTACGAACCGCCAAACAGCCAAGACCACGAGCCCTACGAGCGCACGAGTGGCCGAGGAACAAGCCCTCGGGGCTATCCCTGGCTCACTGAGCACAGACAGCCTCGCCCTCGTATCCCTCTATCAGGCTACCAATGGGGACTCCTGGACACGAACCAACAACTGGATCTCTGAGGCTCCCCTCTCCAAGTGGGAGGGCATCGAGGTACGTCAGGTAGCTGGTCAGCCACGTGTCACCGCCCTCTACCTCGGAGCTAACAAGCTACAGGGGCAGCTACCCGCCTCCATCGGTCAGCTCACCGCACTGAACATCCTACAGCTTCAGTACAACGAAGGGCTCACCGGACAGCTCCCCGAGGAACTCTTCCAGCTGGAGCAGCTCATCTCCCTACGCCTACGCTTCACCAGCATGACAGGTAGCCTACCTGCTGCGGTCGGACGTCTCACGAAGATCGACACCCTCGACCTAAGTGCCAGCGTCTACGACCTATCTCCATGGTGGGATGGTGATATGAAGACGGCTAAGGAGCACCGCCCCAACCTCAAGACCCTCTCAGGCAAGCTCCCCAAGGAGATCGGTAACCTCCGTCAGGCTCGCTACATCGACCTCTCTGGTCAGGGCTTCACGGGCGAGCTCCCCAGTGAACTAGGACAGCTCACTGCCCTCCGCTACTTCGCAGCCTATCAGTGCCGCTTCGAGGGTGCTATCCCAGCCTCGCTCGGTCAGCTCAAGGACCTCACCTACCTCTCTCTAGGACGCAACTCCTTCAGCGGCGAGCTCCCCAGCGAACTAGGTCAGCTCTCTAGCATCCGTGAGCTCCTCATCAGCTACAATCAGCTCTCGGGTACAATCCCCGCAAGCCTCGGCAACCTAAAGAGCCTACAGAACCTCAACCTCGAGCACAACCAGTTCTCCGGGAGCATTCCTCAGGAGCTGGCTGCCCTAAGCGGTCTCTACCAGCTCTACCTCAATGGCAACAAGCTCACAGGCCGTATCCCTGCTGACCTCGGTGGTGCACAGCAGCCCAACCTCTTCTGGATCGACCTACGAGACAATGACCTCACGGGTCACATGCCCGCACGTATCAAGCAGTACCTCCCCAACGACAAGGAGTACGCTCACATCCACGGCCTACCTGAATACGGCTATGCGATCTTCTCTGTCTCGGGCAACCGTCTCTCGGGCAACGTACCCCAGGAGTACCTCCAGTACCCTAAGACGCTCAAGCACCTCCTCCCACAGCGTGGCGAGGGCTTTGCTAACCTCCCCAATGGCTCTATTGCCAAGTAACTCTCCCTTCACTACGCCACCTCTGCCCACGCGGGGTAGGTGGCGTAGTAATTCGATTTTTCAATCTTAATTATGAACATCAGTAAGCTAGTGCTTGCGCTCGGGCTCACACTTGCCCTCGGCGCACTCCCCTCCTGCCGTAGCAACGAGGATCCAACACCAACACCCACGCCAAAGCCTCAGTCCGGTATCGTCATCAAGAACGGTGTCCTCTCGGCCTACCCCGAGAAGGAGATTAAGGACGGCGCAGTCAGCCTCCCCGAGGTCACCACGATCAATGCAAAGGTCTTCGAAGGGTACAAGACCCTAAAGAAGGTCGAAGCTCCCAAGCTCGCCAAGGTAGAGGCAGCAGCCTTCAAGGGTTGTACCGCCCTCACCTCCCTCACCCTAGGCTCCACTATCCCCGTGGTAGCAGATGATGCCTTCGAAGGTACACCCGACACGAAGGACCTCATTGTCCCAGCCGAAAAGGCTAAGGAGTATAGAGCCTTCGCCACCAAGCATCACTTCAAGACCATCAACGGTCAGCCTATTCCCACGATCCTCATCGAGGCAGGTGTACTCAAGGTCTACCCCGCAGAGCTCCTCCCCGAGGATGGCAAGCTCACCCTCGCAGCGAACGTCACCAGCATCGCTGACGAAGTCTTCGCTGGTCAGACACAGCTCAAGGAGGTACACGCTACGCACGTAACGAAGATCGGAGCTAAGACCTTCAAGGGTTGCTCTGCACTCTCAACGGTAGAGCTAGGCGAGGCCGTCCCCACAGTCGCTGATGACACCTTCGAAGGCACTCCCGACACGAAGAATCTCGTTGTCCCTACCGAAAAGGTTGCGGACTACCTAGCTTTCGCCAAGAAGCACCACTTCAAGACGATCAACGGCGAAGAGCCTATTGAACTTCCTGCAGGAGTCGTCATCGAAGGCAACACCCTCAAGAAGTGGCCTGCTAGCGTAGCTCGTCAGGAGAAGGTTGTCCTCCCCAGCTACATCACCAAGATCGGAATGAGCGCTTTTGAGCGTAAGTCTCAGGTTGTCGAGCTCGTTGGTCCTGGGGTCGTAGAGATTGCAGACAAGGGGTTCGGACCTGAAGGAAACACCATTATTCGCAAGGCAACCTTCCCAAAACTGAAGAAGATCGGTTACCGTGGAGTATACTATTGTACTGCCCTTAAGACCTTCGAAGCACCCCTGCTAGAAGAAGTCGGAAAGGGAGCCTTCCTCAGTTCCTCCAGCATCACAGAGTTCAACTTCCCTCTACTCAAGGTTGCTCCCGATGATGCCTTTAGAGCTCGCTTTGATGGCGGTCTGAAAACTGTTGTACTGCCAGCACTCACATCTTTTGGTGAAAATGTATTCAACTTCCACAATAAGATTGAGTCCATTGAGCTCGGGGCAACACCTCCCTCTGGAGCAAAACAAACGCTATTCGACAGCGCACTCAAGACCAAGAACCCTGCACCTAAGGTTATCGTCCCTGCCTCTGCAGTGGATGCCTATGGCGGTCTAGGTAAGAAGTGGCTCGATATCTTCGTTGTCGAAGCAAAGAAGCCCTAACCCATCCCTATCCTAGTGTCCCCTCGGGGACACCGAACAGCACTCCCTGCCCTACTCGTGGGGCAGGGAGTGTAACTTATATATCACAGACCACATGACGACTAGCAAACTTCTGATCGCACTAGGGCTGACACTTGCCCTAGGCACACTGCCCTCCTGCAAGAGCAAGGATACTCCTATACCTACCCCCAAGCCCGCACCCACACCTACTCCCACCCCTACCCCTGAGCCCCCCGCTAAAGGGATGAAGATCGAGAAGGGCGTACTAATCGCCTTCGGAGCCGATGCCACCCCAGCTGATGGGATCGTCCGTCTAGACAAGGACAAGGTGCATACGATTGGGGAAAAGGCCTTCGCAGGGAACACTCGCCTCAAGGAGATCCATGCCCCAGGTGTCACGAAGATCGAGGCTGGAGCCTTCAAGGGTTGCTCCTCGCTGATGAAGGTTGATTTCGGCGCTGGACAGCGTCCACCCTTGGCAATCGACAATCTGAACAAGAGCTCCTACACGGCCGAGGATGCCTTCTGGGGAACACCCGAGGAGAAGGTACTCACCTTCAATCCCAAGGCTGACCCCAACTACCTCGCCTACTTCGAGTATATCGCTCGTCACCACTTCGCTCGCCTAGATGGGATCGAGATCCCAGCCACCCTCTCAGCCTCAGACTACGTAGTCAAGAATGGCGTCCTCGAACGGATCAAGAACAACAATGTCCTCTCGGGTCGTGGTCGCAATGGAGTGCTCATCCTCCCCAGCAACATCAAGAAGATCGGGAATGGGGTCTTCGGAGACCGGTTCCAAAACTTCAAGGCTATCTACGGCGAAGGGATAGAGGAGATCGAGGATAATGCCTTCGTAGCATGCTACAGCCTCCAGTTCGTTCACTTCCCCATGCTCAAGAGCATCGGGGAGCAGGTCTTTTCCTTCAACGGCAAGCTCGATGCGCTGAACTTCCCCCACCTCGAGAAGATCGGTCACCTAGCCTTCAATAGCTACGGCGCCGTAAATCCCATCCGCCTCACCTACCTCAGCCTTCCCCGAGTCAAGACGATCGGTCGGGGCGTCCTCGAGGGCAAGTACGATCCTACACGGCACTTCACGCTCATCCTCGGGGCAAAGCCTCAGATAGACTTCACCCCCTACAAGGATGATATGCCTCAGGATGGCAGTGTGACCTTCCATGGTATGATCTCCCCTACCCTCTACCTCTCCCCCGCAGACAAGGCTGGCTACGACCTGAAGGACGGCAAGTGGCACGGCTTCACCGTCAAGGAGCTGAAGTAGACTCATTCAGACTAAGGGCATAGGTAGTCCCCTCAGCGACTATGCCCCTAGTCTCGCTACCCAGGAAGGCTCCGCACCGGAGCCTTCCTCATCCATATCGCTATTATGAAGATCTATTCTATCCTCGCCCTTGCCCTCGTAGTGGGTACCCTCACCACGGGGTGTAGGAGCAAGGCTCCTGAGCCCGTCCCTCCTACCCCCCAGCCCGAGAAGCCGAAAGAGCCTGAGAAGCCCAAGGATCCTAAGGAACCGGAGCAACCCAAGAAGCCGAAGAAACCCTACGAAGGGTATGAGGGCTATACACTCCTGCACGACACGGGGCTCCCGGTCTATCACTACAATGAGTTTACGGGCGTCGCTTCAGCCCCTCACCTCTTCCTCATCGATCCCTCAGGGCGACGTACTGGTGATGCCCTAGCCGACCTCAACCCCGACTATGAGGGGCACGAGGATGTCTGCGAGACCCAGCTGAGTGTAGCGGGGAACTACATCGCCCTACTAGCGAAGTACGACTTTACCCAGCACCGACATGCCTCTCGCCTACTCCTCTTGGATAGGAAGACGCTCAAGATCCAGCATAACATCCGCATCGAAGAGCCGAATGATGACAACTGGGTACGTCAGAGCTTCGTCCTCTCGGATGGCTCTACCTACCTAGCCTTTAGCAAGAAGTCCTTCTACCGCCTCACCCCCGAGGATGGGAAGCTGAGCCGGATCACCGTCGGAGGAAACTGGGAGTACCCCCTAGCAGCAGCCTCGTGGCAGGACAAGGGGTACTTCTTCCGCAAGTATGATCGGGTAGCCCTACAGTTTACCCTTGGCTCGACGAGTAGCACGACGATCGAGGTCCTTCCCGCAGGAGCCAAGTTCAGCCAGATCTATCAGGTGGGAGGCGAGTACCTAGTGCTCCGAGACGATGCCAATCGCTACACGCTCTTCTCGATGAAGGAGGGGAAGGTCTCGGCTCGCTTCACCCTGACAGAGGGTGCAGGACGTGCTATGGCCTACGATGCCACATCACGGGTACTCTTCTTCTCGGGCAGTGGGTCTGATGCTAGAGAGCGCAGTGTCTACCGCACCCATCTCACAGCAGGGACGCCAGCAGAGACCATCCAGCGACTAGAGGCCAAGCTCTACTACCGCATAGCTGGTCGCACCGAGAGTGACAGCAAGCTCGGGCTACAGATGACCCTCGGGATCAATACCGACACCGATCAGCTCTATGTCTCTTGGCTTGATCAGGGACGAGGAGGGCCTCTCCTGCATCATCTCTCCAAGGCCGTACGACTACCCATCCAGCATACGGGCAGCCTCCCAGTGAAGAGCCTAGAGCTCTACGACTTCCACCACGCTACGGATATCCGAGATATTTTCCTGAACGCACGCTAAGCACACCTCCCCATAGGAGGGATAAATAGCGAGACAGCCCCGAGTCCTATTCTGTGGACTCGGGGCTGTCTCGCTATGATTGGATATAGCTTCGGCCCAGATCGTGCCATACCATATATAATATATGGAGCAACATTCGCCAAGGGAGGCGAAGAACACCTGAGCCGACACACGAAGCCACCATAGAGAGAGGGCAAAGTTGCCAAGGAGCATACGCCGACGGTAGAAGTATCTGCTTCCTAGGGGGGAGCGTACCGAGCATATACCTACTAGCTAGGAGGGGGTTGTGCTTGCCTTCCTCATCGTGCTGAGTGGGGTAGCACACCGAGCATATACCTACTAGTTAGGAGGGGTGAGTGTACACGTGTGTACACAACTGTATACACGCGTGTACACAACATCGCTCTAAGTATATCCTCGGTAGAGCTCGTTTGTATGTCTCTTCCTCGGGGATAACGCCTAGGCTCTGGGAGCACAGCTAAGCACCCTAGGGGATGCAATGCCCCCCAAAGAGCCAAAGACTGGAGTGCACGAGAGAGATCGCCTCCCCTGCGTCAGGGAATGAATCGGAAATAATAAAATGAGCGGAGGAAATACTGCAGCCTCTTGGAGCAGCGTTAGTAGACTAGTCAGGACACACTATAATGAGTGCCTACGCTGAGCCCTCAGGGATACTGGGGAGTAGGCGAGGTTGTGTATTATATGTAATTGACTATCTTTGTATTCGTTCCGTGCTTTGGCATCCGCAGGCAAGGGACACCATGAGGGACGCGCCCCTTGTGGTAGTGTTAGTTAACTTTTTGAACGTTTTTCTCTGGTATGACAAGAAAGAAGACGCAACTGTTATGCGCATCTCTGTGTCTCGTCGCCACAACCTTCACAAGCTGGGCCAATGCCCAAGTGAAGGGACAGACACCTAGGAAAGAGACACGCACGACAGCTGGACAGCAGGGCTCGACCACACAGGCGGGCGAGCATCTGCTCTTAGCAGACCGACTAGAGATCCGGAACCGACTGCTCAAGGAGAAGCAACGCCGAGAGGCGGAGCTACAGGCCGAGAAGCAGAAGGAAGATCTGGAGGCTCCAGCGGTAGACATCTATGGTGACGACTCGTGGGGTAGTCACGTCAATCCCTTTGCTGGGATGGCAGTGAATATCCCCGATAGGCAGGACATCGACCTACAGGAGTTCGTAATGCCAATCGAGACCCGACAGATCACCTCGCACTACGGATACCGCCGTAGCTTCGGACGAATGCATTATGGGGTAGACCTCAAGCTCAGTGTGGGCGACACGGTACGCGCAGCCTTCTCGGGCAAGGTACGTATCCGAGCCTATGAGGGTAGAGGGTACGGGCACTACCTCGTCATCCGTCACCCCAATGGACTAGAGACTGTATATGGGCACATGTCCCGCTCGATTGTCCGTGAGGGTACAGTCGTCAAGGCTGGCGACCCGATCGGTCTAGGAGGCAACACTGGACGCTCCACAGGACCGCACCTACACTTCGAGGCTCGCTTCATGGGGATCCCCCTAGCGCCCACAGACCTCTTCGACTTCGAGGCTGGAGTACCTCGCTTCGACGTCTTCGCCTTTGTCAAAGGTGCTTACCAAGTCCCACGCTCCTTCGCTATGGCACATGCCACAGCAAAGCCGAAGAAGAGTGGGGTAGCCAATGAAGAACAATTCAAGACGCACCGCATCAAGAAGGGCGACACCCTAGGATCCATCGCACGCCACTACGGCGTGAGTGTCTCGAAGCTCTGCCAGACCAATGGCATAGCCTCTAAAGCCAAGCTAAGCATCGGGCGTACACTACGTATCCCCAGCTAGGCATCCATACACTCACAGCCCGAGATGGCTACACCCTACAGCAAAGGGCTCCGCAGACTAGCAGACCGATCAGGTCTCGTCTTGCGGAGCCTTGCTTTTAGCTATCTTTGCACAGCGTCTTAGGCGCACCGATTGGGTAAGCCGAGCACGCACCTCCATTTCATCCCTACACCTACTCCGTATTACTTAGAATTGGAATGATTACGTTCTTCAGAGCTCCCAGTAGCTCTACCCTTTACATCGTCGAGAGCCATCAGGCCATAGGACGAGAGCATCTGGAGTCTCTCACTTGGCTCTTCTCTGGGGCAACAGCCCTCGACAGCCAGTCACTCCCAGGCTTCTTCATCGGGACACGGCGTGAGCTGATCACCCCATGGAGCACCAATGCCGTAGAGATCGTGCGTAACATGAGGATCCCCGACATCACACGTATCGAGGCCTTCGAGGAGGTCTCGAGCGCTGATGCCCCCTACGACCCGATGCTCCAGCACCTCTATCAGGGACTCGACCAGAGCGTATTCACCCACCAGCAGGTGGCAGAGCCTATCCGTCAGGTGCGGGACATACGAGCCTACAGCCAGAGCGAGGGGCTCGCACTCAGTGACGAAGAGATCGAGTACCTCGAGCAGCTCTCCCAGCGACTCGGACGTCCCCTGACCGACAGCGAGCTCTTCGGCTTCTCGCAGGTGAACTCCGAGCACTGCCGACACAAGATCTTCGGGGGAACCTTCGTCATCGACGGGGAGGAGCGAGAGGCTTCGCTCTTCTCTATGATCAAGGACACCAGCGCCGCTAACCCCAACCACCTCGTCTCCGCCTACCGGGATAACGTTGCCTTCATAGACGGACCTAAAGACTTGGAGCAGTTCGCTCCTGCCTCGGCTGACCGTCCAGACTTCTTTGAGCGTAAGACTGTAGATAGCGTGCTAAGTCTCAAGGCCGAGACCCACAACTTCCCCACCACCGTGGAGCCCTTCAACGGTGCAGCCACAGGTACAGGTGGGGAGATCCGAGACCGTATGGCAGGCGGTAGAGCCAGCATTCCTCTGGCGGGTACCGCCGTCTACATGACGAGCTATCCACGACTCGAAGACAACCGCCCCTGGGAAGAGGCTCTACCTGCACGTCCATGGCTCTACCAAACACCTCAGCAGATCCTCACCAAGGCCTCCAACGGAGCGAGTGACTTCGGGAACAAGTTCGGACAGCCCCTCATCTGTGGCTCTGTCCTCACCCTAGAGCACCAGACCGAAGGACAGGTATATGGCTATGACAAGGCTATCATGCTCGCAGGCGGTGTCGGCTATGCCCGCCGCAGTGATGCACAGAAGGGGACACCCAAGCCCCACGAGAAGGTCGTCCTGCTCGGCGGTGACAACTACCGCATCGGTATGGGTGGTGGCGCAGTTAGCTCGGTCAATACCGGTCAGTATGCAGGAGCCATAGAGCTCAATGCCGTACAGCGCGCCAACCCCGAGATGCAGAAGCGTGTCGAGAATGTCATCCGCGCCCTAGCAGAATGCGAGGACAACCCCATCGTCTCCATCCATGACCACGGAGCTGGTGGACACCTCAACTGCCTCTCGGAGCTTGTCGAGACGACGGGCGGACACTTCGACCTCAGCACCTTCCCCATCGGGGACGAGACGCTCTCCAGCCGTGAGATCATCGGCAATGAGAGCCAGGAGCGCATGGGGCTACTCGTCGGAGAAGAATCCCTAGAGCGTATCGCCCGTATCGCAGAGCGTGAGCGTGCTCCGATGTACGTCGTCGGGGAGACGACCGAGGATATGCACCTGACCTTCGAAGAGGCAGGTGGGGACAAGCCTATTGACCTTGACCTGTCCGATATGTTCGGCTCTGCACCTAAGACCTACATGCACGACCGTACCGTGGAGCGTCACTACCCTGCCCTCAGCTACGACAGCACTCAGGTAGAGCACTACCTAGACCGTGTCCTACAGCTCGAGGGAGTGGCTTGTAAGGATTGGCTGACCAACAAGGTCGATCGCTCCGTCACAGGTCGTGTGGCACGCCAGCAGTGTCAGGGGGCGATACAGCTCCCCTTGAGTGACTGTGGTGTCATGGCCGTGGACTTCCGAGGCAAGTCGGGGATCGCTACTTCTATCGGGCATGCCCCTGCCGCCGCCCTCGTCGATCCCGTGGCTGGCTCACAGCTAGCCATCGCAGAGGCACTGACCAACATCGTCTTCGCCCCCCTCACCTATGGACTCGAGGGCGTCTCGCTAAGTGCCAACTGGATGTGGCCCTGCCGCAACGAGGGTGAGGACGCTCGCCTCTATGACGCTGTAGAGGCTGCCTCTGCACTCGCCATCTCGCTCGGCATCAACATCCCCACGGGCAAGGACTCGCTCTCCATGACGCAGAAGTACCCCGACGGGTCTCGTGTACTGAGCCCAGGGACGGTAATCATCAGTGCGATGGGTGAAGTCTCAGACGTGAAGAAGGTACTCTCTCCCGTCCTCATCCCCGACCCTCGCTATCCGCTCTATCATATTGACTTTAGCTTTGCTCCGCTCGCCCTTGGCGGGTCTTCCCTTGCTCAGGTACTGGCTGAGGTGGGAGACGAGACTCCTTACATCGGGGAGCCCGAATACTTCCGTGAGGCCTTCACTTCGGTGCAGGAGCTCTTGGAACGTGGAGCCCTCGTCGCTGGACACGATATCTCTGCTGGTGGACTGATCACCACACTGCTAGAGATGTGCTTTGCCAACGAGCAGGGTGGACTCGAGGTCGATCTCAACGCTATCCCAGAGACCGACCTTGTCAAGCTCCTCTTCGCCGAGAACCCCGGTGTCGTCGTCCAGACCTCTCACCCAGAGCTTCTCGAGGAGGTGCTCACGGCAGCAAGCATCGGCTTTGCCCGTATCGCCACACCTACGGCCACAGGGCGTACGTTCACGATCCGCCAAGGCAAGCAGCACCTCGCCCTCGATATAGATGCCAAGCGGGAGCTGTGGTATCGTCCCTCCTACCTCCTCGACCGCTATCAGAGTGGAGAGACGCTGGCCGAAGCACGCTATGCGAACTACAGTAAGCAACCCCTCCGCTATACCTTCCCCGAGAGCTTCACGGGGAAGTTTGCCGACCTCAAGGCCAACCCCGATCGCGCCACAAAGGCGCCCGTACGGGCAGCTATCCTACGAGACAAGGGAACGAATGGCGAGCGAGAGATGGCCTACGCCCTTTACCTCGCTGGCTTCGATGTCAAGGATGTCCATCTCACAGACCTCATATCGGGTCGGGAGACGCTGGAGGATGTGCAGATGATCGTCTTCTGTGGAGGCTTCTCCAACTCTGACGTGCTAGGCTCAGCTAAGGGTTGGGCAGCAGGCATCCTATACAACGAGCAGGCCAAGGCCACGATCGACCGCTTCTATGCTCGCCCCGACACCCTCAGCCTCGGGATATGCAACGGCTGTCAGCTCATGGCGGAACTGGGGCTACTCTACCCCGAGCATGAGCTGAAGCATCGCATGGAGCACAATGACTCCCACAAGTTCGAGAGCTCCTTCGTCAGCCTCGCCATCCCCGAGAACGACTCCGTGATGCTCGGCAATCTCTCGGGTACGAAGCTCGGTGTATGGGTTGCGCATGGGGAGGGGAAGTTTGCCCTACCCTACGAGACTTCCCACTACAAGGTCATCGCACGCTACGACTACGATGCCTACCCAGGCAACCCCAACGGTTCGCCTGATGCCATCGCTGGTCTATGCAGTGCCGACGGGCGTCACCTGGCGCTGATGCCCCACCCTGAGCGAGCGATCTTCCCCTGGCAGTGTGCCTACTACCCCGAGGGGGTACGCTCGGAGCATGAGGCGACACCTTGGCTCAAGGCCTTCCGCAATGCCTACGACTGGTGCCTCAGCCATCAGAAGTAGCATTCTCCTAGGCAGTCTTTAGAAAAGTATTAGGGGGCTCCAGCATCTATGTGCTGGAGCCCCCTAATGCTTTTCTGTCACCTAGTATTCTATAGCTCTACCAGCTCTTGGGGTCAATATCCTGTGGCATGACGTAAAAGGAGGGCTGATACACGAAGATGCGCAGATCTTCATAGTTAGAACCCTTCCCTTGGCGGACGCTGAGGTTACCATCCTTCAGACGAACGACCGTGTACTCAGGCTTAGGGAGCGTATATATCCATTCCTGCGGTAGAGCATGCTTCCACTTGGGGTACTTTAGATTTCGGGCGAACTGGCATGTCTCCATCCCTGCGGGAAGAGGTGTAGCGAAGAGATCATCCTCTCGCTCTACCTCTATCGTGAAGCGAATAGTATCTCCATTCACCTGCACATTCTTCAGCGGAAAGATGGAATAGCCACAGACATACCCCTCCCGAAGTACATCATACTCATCTGTCGTAGCATTCAGCACTCCACCCGAGACCTTTCCGTCCTGTAGATAGAGGGTGAGGTAGGCATAATCAAAAATATGATCCTTCTCGCTGTTATCGTCAGAAACCCACTTGTACATTTTCCGTGTCACCTCCTGCCCAAAGGAAGGGAAAGTAGCGACGAGCACAAGGAGCGTCGATAGGATGATTTGTTTTCTTGTCATAGGGCGATTAGGTATTTTTTTAGGAGCTATATCCGAGAGTAAGGGAGACATTATGCACATCCCCTTGCTCTACCAGCTCTCGGGGTCAATATCCTGTGGCATGACGTAGAAGGAGGGCTGATACACGAAGATGCGCACCTTAGGATAGGTATCTCTCTCCCCTTGGCGGACGCTGAGGTTACCATCCTTCAGACGAACGACCACATACTCGGGCTTATTCGTCGCAAACACCCATTCTTGGGGTACAGCATGCTTCCACTTGGGGTACTTTAGATTTCGGGCGAACTGGCATGTCTCCATCCCTGCGGGAAGAGGTGTAGCGAAGAGATCATCCTCTCGCTCTACCTCGATCATAAAGCGAATAGTATCCCCATCCACTCGTACATTCTTCAGCGGGAAGATAGAATAGCCACAGACATACCCCTCACGGATCTCATCATACTCATCTGTCGTAGCGTTCAGCACTCCGCCCGTGACCTTTCCGTCTTGTAGGTAAAGCGTGAGGTAGGCATAATCAAAAATACGATCCTTCTCGCTATTATAGTTAGAGACCCACTTGTACATCTCTCGCACCACAGCTTGACTAAAGGAAGGTAGAGAGGCGACGAGTACAAGGAGCGTCGATAGGATGATTTGTTTTCTTGTCATAGGGTTAGCTCATGATTACTAAGATGAAGCAAAGGTAGCCATTATCCGTACTTGGACAAATAGCCCACACTGCAGTCGCCCTACGGGCTCTACCCTACTCTAGTCGCTATCGGGGACTACTTGCCGAGGGCAGGGGGGAGCACTTGCCTCTCTAGGCTCTCCGCCACTCGTTCGTCCGAAGTCTGGAGCGTCAAAGCGTAGGCAGACGCACCACGACGGACACGGGGGAAGGCTAGCTGGATCGCTAACCTTCCCCCGAGTTCCCTTGATAGGGGGATAACCTCCCTTATTCGTGGTCTCCCTTACTTATAGGTCGAGGAGAGAGCCTTAGTACATCAGAGTGGCTCTCCCATGGCCTCTATCGTGGGAAGAACTTGATGGCCATATAGTGCCATGCCTGTAGCGGCTGCCCATTCTTACGAGCAGGGATGAACTTAGGGGCGAGCTTCATCACATCTAGGGCGGCTTGTTCGAAGGCAGGGCTAGTCCCCTTGACGACCGTGACCTGAGAGATAGATCCATCGACATCCACGACGAAGCGTAGGTGCACCTCCCCCTGATTACGGTTGCGATACTCTACCTCCGGATACTCTAGATTTAACCTAAGGAAGTCCGAGAGACCCTGATCACCACCGGGGAAGAGGGGGCGCTCAATGTCGGTGCTGTTCTCATCTATGACAGGGATGCTATCAGGCTCGGCGACTTGCTTTACGTTGCTCTTCTGAAGACGATCGACAAGACTTGCTAGCCCCTGAGAGGGGAGCTTAAAGGTGATCGGGAGCATCATCGGAGCCGCTACTGCGACACCATTATTGCGAGCAGGTATCCAGCGGGGCATCGACTTCACCATCCTCACAGCTTCTGCATCTAGGAGCGGATGGATACTGCGGTGTATCCCTACCTGAGAGAGTTGCCCGTCAGGCTCGACAACGAAACGGACGAGGAGTCGCCCCTGGAGCTGCTTCTTCACGGCCTCCTCTGGGTAGACTAAATTGTCTGCCATATAGGCAATCAGAGCCTGATCCCCACCGGGGAACATCGGCTGGAGATTGTCCTCTACCTCCTGACTCTTGGCTTCCTTTTGGGACGTAGGGTTAGGGACGTATGTGACAGAGCTACTAGTGGGAAGCTTGAAGGTAATCGGGATGGTCACCGACTTCGCTACAGCGATACCCTTCTCTTTGCCTGGCACCCAGCGAGGCATCGACCGGATGACCCTTATAGCCTCCCTATCTAGGGGGAGATCAGCCCCCTTCAATACCGACATGTCAGAGATCTGTCCGTCAGGCTGGACAACGAAGGTGATGAGGACTCGCCCCTGGATCTTTTTCTGCAGAGCCTCCTTTGGGTAGACTATTCTCTGTTCGAGGTAGGCTCGGAGGGAATCCATCCCCCCGGGAAACGAGGGCTGGGTACTCGCCCCGACCTTTAGCTTGTCGGGCTGCGGTAGTGTGCTCTGGCTAGAGACTTGGATAGGGACGCTCCCCGAAGCAAGTTGGGGAAGGCTAAGCCCTCCGACCAAAAGCAGGAGGGGACAAAGAGCAGTACGTGTTATGTGCATATACCTTAATAATGATGTTATATCATGCTGCTATATGCCCACAAATATAGGCATTTAGTGCATCCATCCGACTTAGTATCGTAGCAGGGGCGCATCTCTCCACAGGGAGCCCAATCGCCAGCCCCCTGCTCCCCCGAAAGCACCTCAGCTATAACACTCATTCCTAGCTCGGTACCCCACACACATTACATCCCCAAAGTGCTCTCGGTAAGAACGCTCTAATCACCTTACATAGGTGACGGGAACGCTCTTTATAGGAGCGCAGGGACGCTCTCGGTATGCGCGTCTCGGCGCTCTCGGTATGCGCGTTATGGCCTTCTCAGTATGCACGCTATGAGACACTAGATAGCTCTGTGAATCAGGGGCATCCGACCCATTGCACCCATTTGACCGACCCACCCCATTAGACCTATTAGACCTATTAGCCCCATTAGACCTACCCCCTATAGCCCCCTCACTCCCTCCCCTCATACCCGACCCCGGGCATATCGGGAGCTATCCTAGGTATTGTCTCGTATTTTTTATAAGTTTGAACTGAAATACAACAGATAGGATACCACGATGCGCCTCGGGCGAGAGGCTCATCACTTGCTCCCACCCATGATGCCTTAGGGAGTGATCGTCATGCCACCGAAGCCGAGTGGCATGCAGTGTAACCACATTTTAATTCACTAGACACAAGTGTATGAAGAAGACATTCATCCTTAGGTCTCTTTGGTTCAGTTGGCTGCTGATCCTATCGACCTATCTAGCCCCACAGCTCATGGCTCAGGGGCTAACCGTCCACGGCACAATCGTGGATACCAAAGACGAGCCTATCGTCGGTGCCTCTGTCGTGCTCAAGAAGACCCCATCAAAGGGTGTCACCACAGACGTCAATGGCGCATTCACCCTCTCGGGGGTACAAAAGGATGCGATCCTACGCATCAGCTGTATCGGCTACGAAACACGGGAAGTATCCGTAGCTGGGCAGACACAACTCAAGATCACGCTCAAGGAGGATGCTCAGCTCCTCGGAGACGTCGTCGTAGTGGGCTATGGCACACAGAAGAAGGTCAATCTCTCGGGCTCCGTCACCGCCCTTGACCCTAAGCAGATACAAGCCCGCCCCATACAGAACCTCAGCAACGGCCTACAAGGCCTCGTCCCTGGGCTCACCATCACCGCTACCAACGGTGCTCCTGGACTCGACGGCGGTAAGCTCCGCATCCGTGGGACTGGTACCCTGAACAACGCAGACCCCTATATCCTCATCGATGGACTAGAGTCTGGGACGCTCAACATGCTTGATCCAAGTGACATCGAGAGCCTCTCTGTGCTCAAGGATGCAGCCTCCGCTGCCATCTACGGCTCCAAGGCTGCCAATGGTGTCATCCTCATCACGACCAAGCGTGGTAAGTCCGGCAAGGCTCGTGTCAGCTACTCGGGTAGCGTCGGGATACAGAATGCCACCCGCCTCATGGAGCGTATGGACTCCTACGAATATGCCTCCCTATATAATAAGGTCATGCAGGCTGCTGGTAAGGCTCCACGCTTCTCGGACGATGACCTGAAGAAGTTCAAGGACGGCAGTGACCCAGAGAGACACCCCAATACGGATTGGTATAGACTAGCATTCCGCACAGCCCTCATGCAGCACCACAATGTCAATGTCAGTGGGGGTACAGAGCAGGTGCGCTACATGGCCTCTATTGGCTACCTAGGACAGACGGGTATCCTCCCCAATGCCAAGCGTAACCAGTTCAACGCACGTACCAACCTCGACCTCAACCTCAGCCGCCTCATCAAGGCTCGCCTCGGTCTCTCCTACATCAAGAATAAATATTCCGACCCCAACAATGCGTATGTATCGGGGGGCTCAGACCAGATCATCCGACAGCTGAATATCATCTCCCCTTGGATCCTCGGACGTAGCAAGGACGGCAAGAGCTGGGGTACAACGGGTGACGGTAACCCACTAGCTTGGCTAGACTCTGGACAGACGATAGATAGAGATAACCACAATATCTCCGCCACTGGGGGACTAGACTTCCACGTCCTCGAGGGGCTTACCCTCACGGCCAACGTCGCCTATGTAGCGAGCCTCCAGCACTACAAGGCCTTCGTCCCCTTCATCAAGTACAATGATCACAAGGTGACCTCGCCCAACAACCTCGATGAACGCTACTACCTCTGGACCCGTGCCAACTTCGATGCTTTTGCCAACTACACCAAGAGCTTTGGCAAGAACAACATCAAGGCGCTCCTCGGGTGGCACGCAGAGGACTTCCATACCCAGTTCATGCAGGGTAAGCGCAAGGACTTCCCCTCGAACGACCTCACTGACCTCAGCGCAGGCTCCTCCTCGACCCAGCAGAATGAGGGGACGACTGCACAGCTACGCATGCTCTCTTGGTTTGGGCGTCTGAACTATGACTTCGATGGCAAGTATCTCCTCGAGGCCAACTTCCGTGCAGATGCTTCTTCCCGCTTCGCCGATGGCTATCGCTGGGGTTACTTCCCCTCCTTCTCCGCTGCTTGGCGTCTCTCCAAGGAAGAGTTCATGCAGCCCCTCTTCCCCGTGCTAAGCGATCTGAAGCTACGTGCTTCATGGGGTCTACTGGGTAACCAAGAGGCTCTGAACGACTACTATCCAGCCCTCAACACCTACAACATCGGAGCGACCTACCCCTTCGGCGGCAGCCTGACTCCGGGCTATGCCCAGACCGATCTCAAGCTCAACTATATCAGCTGGGAGAAGAGCCGCAACGTGGGTGTCGGCCTTGACTTTGGCTTCCTATCAGGACAGCTGACGGGGTCGATCGATCTCTATGCACGCAAGACGACCGACATCCTCATGAAGGTAGACGTACCTGCAGAGTTCCCCCTCAATCCCTACTACGCTAATGTAGGCTCGATGGAGAACAAGGGGGTCGAGGTAGCACTGAACTATCAGACGACCTTCGGAGACTGGACTCTGGGTGTAGGCGGTAACTTCACCTACAACAAGAATAAGATCCTCAGCCTCGGAGCGAACAAGTATATGAACGGCACTGCCGGTACACGCAACGCCGTCGGGCATCCCTTCGAGACCTACTACCTCTACAAGGCAGACGGACTCTTCCAGTCCAAGGAGGAGGCCGACCAGTTCGTAGCTAAGTATGGCACTCCCTTCGGCTCTCGTCCTCAGGCTGGGGATATCCGCTACGTCGATGTCAATGGCGACGGTAAGATCGACGGTAATGACCGTGTATATACTAACCCCGTAGAGCCTGCCTATACGTTCGCTCTGAACTTCAACCTCGGCTGGCGTTCCTTCGACTTCTCGGCTATGTTTAGCGGTGTGGCAGCAGCCTCTCGCCTCTACAGCTCCGAGGTCTTCGGCTCCTTCGCTGGGGATACAGGACACCCCTCTACGGAATGGCGTAAGGCTTGGAGCCCCGAGAACCCATCAGGCAAGATGCCTCGTGCCTACCTCAGCGGACACGCTAATCACAACGAGGTAAGCTCGACCTTCTGGCTACAGAACACACACTACCTCCGCCTGAAGAATCTCCAGCTCGGCTACACCCTGCCCAAGAGCCTCCTAGCAACTCTCGGCGTATCCTCCGTACGTGTGTACTACTCGGCCGAGAACCTCTTCACCCTGGATAACATGCGTGGCAATATCGACCCCGAGGCTACGAGCCAGCGTCTCTCCTCCTATCCTCTGCTGCGTACGCACTCCCTTGGGCTAAATGTATCCTTCTAACGTGACTACGATAATGAACAATCTATATAAGTACCTACTGGCTGGTCTCCTGACAGCTGGTAGTGTCTCCTGCTCTGGCTTCCTCGACACTGCTCCCCGTAGCCAGCTCTCACAGAAGACCACATGGAAGACCGCCGAGGACGCAGAGAAGTTCCTCGTCGGATGCTACGATGGCTGGGAGAGCGGATCGACGATCCTCTACATGGACTGCCTCTCAGACTTCGGCTTTAGCTTCCATGCGCATGAGGGCTTTAGAGCCATCGGTAATGGTACGATGAGCCCCAGCAGCCCCGGTGCTTCCTTCTACGGCTACGCAACCATCGGTCGCTGTAACCTCCTACTGAAGCAGATCGAGCAGATCCCCTCTATCCCAGAGGCTCAGAAGAAGCGCATCATCGCTGAGGCCAAGGTCATCCGTGCCTATCAGTACTTCACGATGAACTTCCTCTATGGAGGAGTACCCATTATCGAGCTCCCCGAGCTCGCTGATGAAGCCCGCCTCCCCCGCAAGAGCGAGGCCGAGGTACGTGCCTACATCGCCAAGGACCTCGACGAAGCACTCCCCGACCTACAGGCCTCCGTCGTCCGTGGTCGCCTAGGCAAGGGTGCCGCCCTAGCCATCAGAATGCGTGAAGCACTCTACTATGGAGACTGGGAGATCGCTAAGAATAAGGCTAAGGAGATCATCGATCTCGGCATCTACAGCCTAGAGAGTGACTACCAAGAGCTCTTCACCGTAAAGGGACAGAGCTCCACAGAGATCATCGCCGCCGTACAGTACCTAGAGACCATCAAGCCTCTCTATACTGCCATCGGATCGATGCTCAATAATGCCGTAGGGGGATGGTCATCCATGGTACCCACCGCCAACCTCGTCAATACCTACGAGATGAAGAATGGGCTTACCATCGACGAGACCGGCTCTGGATATGATGCTACGCACCCCTTCAAGGATCGAGACCCTCGCCTAGGGATGACCATCTGCTACCCAGGTGCCAACTACCTCAACCCTAAGGGAAAACAGCTCATCTACAACTCCCTCGACCAAACGATCACCGATGAGAAGGGACAGCAGAAGAAGAACGAAGACTACCCCGAGAGCGCAAATAATAGCTCCAAGACTGGACTGACCTGGAACAAGTACACCTACCCAGCTAATCAGTATGCAGACATGTGGTCTACGAATGCTTGCCCTATCGTCTTCCGCTATGCTGAGGTGCTGCTCACCTACGCAGAAGCAGAGAACGAGCTACACGGCCCCTCAGCAGACGTCTATGCCAAGATCAACCTCGTGCGTCAGCGTGCTGGGATGCCCAAGGTAGACGAAGCGAAGTATGCGACCAAGGACAAGCTCCGTGAGCTGATCCATCGTGAGCGTGCAGTAGAGTTTGCAGGCGAAGGGCTTCGCCGTGCCGACATCCTCCGCTGGAAGGGTGCTGATGGCAAGATGCTAGCCGAGACCGTTCTTAACGGCCCACTAGAGCGTATGGTAGGAACAGTCAATGCTCAGGGTACGAACCCTCAAACTCGTGCTACGATCGACCCCAGTGCCTCGCCACAAGCCAAGCTGGTAGAGAACCGCACCTTCCGCCCACACTTCCGCTACCTCCCGATCCCCCAGAGCGTCATCGACCGCAACCCCAACTTCGGGAAGAATAACCCTGGCTACTAGCCCCTCCACCTAGTAGCATATACAAACGACAGTGCCCCTAGCTCGCTATGAGCTAGGGGCACTGTCGTTTGTATATTTCATCTCCTTAGAGTTATCTCCGAGGCGGTGCGCAGACGCCACAGGAATTGCCTGGACGAGAACAATGCTTACAATAGCGACAATTCTTGCAGGCTCGGCAGTACGGGCTACCTGTACAACGCCTGGCTTCTGAGGCTAGGCTATCCGAGCTGGCGCCCCCGATCACTAGGACAAGGGCAGAGAGGAGGGAGAGGAGTAATCGTCTTCGCATAGGAGTCACAGTATCAGAGGGGATACAAACAGAGGGGGATGACTAAAGCTCTCCGAGCTCCTTTTTAATAGCAAGAACCTCCTCTTGTGAACGACGAGGATGGTCAAGCTCTAGGAAGAATCGCTTATGTGTGCTCAGACGCTCAGACTCGGGAGGGAACTGCATGTAGTTACCAAACTGCTTGGAGAGATAGTTATCGTAGCCCTTTTGGATCTTGACAGTCAGCCCCTCAAAAGAAATATCGACTCGCTCTGCAAACCAATCCTTAGGATACACCTTATTCAGTGCACCTCGATTCAGCCCGTAGCAGTAAAGATAATCGCCCTTGATTTCCTTGATCGCTCTGTCCATCTCTATGATCCGCTCTCTGTAGACATGCTCCCGAGGACAGATCCAGAGAATATCCTCGATCATTCGAGGGATAGGACGAAGATGTCCCTGGCGAATCTTGGACGTGAAGTGCTGTAGCTTATGCTTCCTTAGGCTCCGAGGATAAGCCTCCCATGCCTTGCGGTAGTCAGATGCTAGTTTAATATTCTCCTTGGTCTCATTAAATTCATCCATAGGGAAGACATCGACATAGAGCCCCATGAGGAAGGGGATATTGCCATGCTCCCAGATTGTAGAATCCTTCTTGCAGAACTTTGCGAAGGGGAGATAGTAGCCCGGATTCTGCATATCGATGATCTCGTAGGGGCTATCCTTAGGGAGGCTATTCCTCAAGGAGAGGAAACGCTCATAGTCATCTCTTAGGAGATAGATATCGATATCGTCATCCCAGGGGATGAAGCCATTATGCCGGACAGCACCGATAGCAGTACCACCACTGAGATAGTATGTAAGCCCATGCTCTTCACAGAGCTTGATAAGATCTGCGAAGACCTTCATCAAGGAAGACTTTACCCCAAGGATGGGTATCCAGAGTAGTTTCCCATTTCTCTGTCTTATTAATTTGGTTTAGCACACAGGCTTCCCTCCACGCCTTAGATCGGGAAAGAGAAGCCCTAGCTCTGAATGATAATAATATACAATCGGTATAATATTCGCTTTAAGGAAAAGGGCTAAGACGCTTCACATAGCAGGTCTTTGGTGACCCTATGATAGTAGCCCCCTAGAGCAATTCACCACATCGCTACCCTAGAGTATAGGGCGGCGATGTGGTGAACGAGACCGCAGGGGCTAGGGTGCCCCTACAGTGAGGATGTGACTACCAGCTGGCCTTCTTCACACCAGGGATGAGACCGGCAGATGCCATCTCACGGAACTGGATACGAGAAATGCCGA